>DDII01000101.1:0-560 GCA_002338445.1 Cellvibrionales bacterium UBA1854
GTCCACGGACACAACAATGTGATGGGTGCCACTATATTTCCGCATAATATTGGTATTGGGGCGATGAATAATGCCGAGCTTGCTAAGGAAATTGGTCAGATTACCGCTCAGGAGGTCGCTTCTACTGGCATAGATTGGACGTTTGCACCTGTTGTTGCGGTCATACGAGATGACCGCTGGGGGCGAAGTTATGAAGGATATTCTGAGGATCCCGAAATAGTTCGAGCATATTCTCATGCGATGGTCGAGGGTTTGCAAGGCGAGGGCGGAACTAGTGACCTATTTGATGCTGGTCGGATCGTGGCAACCGCTAAGCATTTTATTGGAGATGGTGGAACAACGAATGGTATTGATCAGGGTAATACAGATATTTCTGAACAGGACCTGAGGGATATTCACGGAGCGGGTTATTTCTCATCCATTGAGGCCGGCGTGCAAACAGTTATGGCATCTTTTAATAGTTGGCAGGGAAACAAGGTTCACGGGAGCAAATATCTGTTGACGACTGTTTTAAAAGAACAGATGGGTTTTGATGGTTTTGTCATTGGAGACTGGAATGG
>DDII01000101.1:848-1124 GCA_002338445.1 Cellvibrionales bacterium UBA1854
TTTTGTCATTGGAGACTGGAATGGCCACGGACAGGTTCCCGGCTGTAGTAATGAACAGTGCGCGGCTGCTATAAATGCTGGTATCGATATGGTCATGGTTCCTTATTCTTGGGAAGCTTTCATCCAAAACACTCTGGATCAAGTTATCTCCGGCGATATTCCTACTGCTAGAATAGATGATGCGGTTACTCGAATCCTGAGGGTTAAAACGCGCGCCGGATTGCTGGATACCGTGAAACCTAGTGAGCGTGCTCATATAAATACCGGTAATATTAT
>DDII01000101.1:1437-1586 GCA_002338445.1 Cellvibrionales bacterium UBA1854
GGAAATGAATATCATCGGCAAATTGCTAGACAGGCAGTTCGGGAATCGATAGTTTTGCTAAAAAATAGAAATGGGTTGTTACCATTAAATCCAAATTCTCGTGTGTTAGTGACTGGCTCGGGAGCAGACAATATTGCTCAGCAGACTGG
>DDII01000101.1:1979-2374 GCA_002338445.1 Cellvibrionales bacterium UBA1854
AAGCCGTAGAGGCGGCTGGCGGCTCGGCTGAGTTCAGTATTGATGGGAGCTTTCTTGGTGATGTTCCGGAGTTCGCTATTGCCGTTTTTGGAGAGTCACCTTATGCGGAAGGAGCAGGAGACTTATCAACTCTGGAGTACCAGGCGGGAGTTAAGGAAGATCTTGCTATGTTGCATGGTTTGAGGCAACAAGGGATCTCGGTTGTATCTATTTTCCTGTCAGGACGCCCTATGTGGGTTAATGCTGAGCTCAATGCCTCAGATGCATTTGTAGCGGCCTGGTTGCCTGGGACAGAGGGTGCCGGAATTGCAGATGTAATTTTTAAGGGATCTGATCTCACCCCAAAGTATGATTTTAGTGGGAAACTCTCCTTCTCATGGCCAAAACGACCGGAT
>DDII01000101.1:2666-26580 GCA_002338445.1 Cellvibrionales bacterium UBA1854
TTCTCATGGCCAAAACGACCGGATCAGACAGTACTCAACCGTTATGATGCCGACTATGACCCCCTGTTTCCTTTCGGCTTCGGGCTGACATACAGCGATATAGACGTGCTAGGTGAGTTAGTCACGGATGGTGTAATGGATTCACAGGCCAGTGTATCTTTTTCTGCACCGGGTCTCATTGAGGCGGAAAACTACTCAAATATGTATGGCGTTCAAGTGGAAAGTACCTCTGATACCCTAGGGGGGTCCAATGTTGGATATATGGACCCAGGTGATTGGGTGGAATACAGAATTGATGTTGTTGAGGAGGGTGACTATACAGTTGAGTATCGGTTGGCGAGTTTTGGTGGTAGTGACGGTTTTGTGGTGCGTTTGAATAATAAAAATATAGACTCGCAAACCGTAACTAATACGGGTGGCTGGCAGGATTGGGTAACTCAAACCAGTAAGATAAGGCTGGTCGCTGGCCAAAATGTTCTCAGACTAAACGCAGTAAGTGGTGGTTGGAATATTAACTGGATCCGGTTTGTTGAGGAATAACCGTGGTATTGATGCAATTAAGCTTCCATCATTATCAATTCAGTACAAATTTAAAGAGTAGTATTTTTTTGGAAGGTTTGCTCCTCATGTTAGAGCTTGAATTATTTGTAGTTAGCCTGTTCATGATGATCTGTTATTTCTTTGATCCATTGTGACTGTATCGATATACTAAATCTATTAGTTGTGATGAAATCTTTTTTACTACATTGGCAGTCATTATTTTTCTGTAGAAAAGAAAAAGCTGCGCTGCAGTTGATGTTGTAACTTAATAATGTGAGGGGTAAAGATGGAAAGTATCGGTATGAAGACAAAGTCGCTGTCAGAGGAACAGAAAAATATTAGCGACATCAGAACTGTCGTTTTAAGTAATAAAGCATCACTGTACCAATCGCGCGCCATGATTGAAGAAAATCGCATGATGATCTTGAGTAACTACGCCGCGGCTTTCATGGGGAATCGGCAGTTAGCAAACCATAATACTGAGGAAATTTTTGCAAATCGGAAAGCTATCTTAGAGTCATTTGAGACTAAAAACGAGATTGAGGCTGAAAGTATTCGGGCAAAAATAAGTAATGCAGAATTAACTTTTTTACAGAACCGTGCCTCACTCAACACCGCAGTTTTGAGCATAAGCGAAGAAATGGCAAGAATAAACGCAAGCCTTATAAAGATTAACAACAAAATAATGGAGGCGAACGAAAAAATTGTTGCATTCAACTCGGGCCAAATTAATATCAATTCTCAATTATTAAAAGGAACATCAGGAGAATTAGAGGCCACTTCCGAGGAAAATGCCCGATTAAAATCTGAAAATAAGGCGCTTATAGAGGAGGTTGCGTCTGAATCACATGAACAGTCCGAACGAATTATGGAGATATTGGGGGCCTCAATTGCAAATGCTGAGGCTCTTTCGGAAAATAAAAATACCATATCGGCAAGGCGTGATGAGATTCTGAAAAACAGAGGATCGTACCTGAAAAATAGACAACATATCAATTTTTAACTCGTTTGAGGAAAATAGTTTTGGTTGAAAGGGTAGTTTTATGAGTGATCACCGGAACCCATCTTCACCTGTCCACATTACCTTTGAGAGTAATCTTAAAAGTGACGCAGATGAGCTTGCCGCCCTTGCTGTCGCGAAGAGTAAGTTGAGTGAGCAAATTAAAGCGGAAAACGCTGTTAACCAACGCATGTCATTCCATAATGGGAATTCTTATGAGGGAGAAATGTTAAACGGTTCTTATCATGGCAGAGGGACGTTTAAATGGTCTGGGGGAGCGGTTTATGAAGGTAACTGGGTTCATGGAAAACGCAATGGCGAGGGCACTTATAGGCATCCCAGCGGAGCACTATATAGTGGTGGTTGGCGTGACGACAAGCGTCATGGCGTCGGCAATTATAAATATCCGGACGGCTCTGTTTATGAGGGAGATTGGTTAGCGGGTAAACGTACTGGGAAAGGTAAATCCTCTTATATCAACGGTGCTGTATATGAGGGAGAGTTTGTCGATGGTAAACGTCATGGGGAGGGGAGGTCATCATTTGTCAATGGTGATTCTTATGAGGGTGGATGGATCCAAAACCAGATGAGTGGATTTGGCAAGTATGTTTGTAAAAATGGAGAGTTCTACGAAGGTCACTTCACTTCGGGTAAGAGGCATGGTGAAGGCAGATATGTATTTAAGAATCAGTCGTCGATTGAGGGTAGATGGGTTGAGGGCATACACCAAAAGCAAAAGCGATAAGATCTAGAATTAAAAAGTATCCATGCGGTTTATGCTTATTCAGACGGAGGTAAAGAAGCACTTGTTTGGGGGCTTATCGGAAGCTGTTCCAACTTATTACGTGCTCTCTGTCTTAAAGACTGCAGCCTGATCTAGCTTGAACCTGACTGGTAGTTCGTCCCCGATCGCATGGTCAATCTCATTTGGTGCTAGGCATGACAGTATTTGCCCGTCTGCCATGGCAAGATGATAAAGGTAATTGGCTCCCTGAAAGAGCTTTTCTACAATGAATAGCGGATGTCCTTTCTTTTTATCAAATATCACTAGATCTGGTCGGATCAGCAACTTAATGCGACCTCCATTTTTTCCCGACCATTGCTTACTTGATAATTTACCCCAACCATTCAATAAGTTGCCAGCTGCATCAACTTCAAGATTTATAAGTTTACCCGCTCCAATGAAATCCGCAGCAAAGATTGATACTGGATAGTGATATAAATCTCTAGGCGAACCTATTTGCGCAACGGATCCCTGATCTAGTAATACGATCTGATCAGACATCGCAAAGGCCTCATCCTGATCATGGGTCACCATTAGTGCGGTGATTCTTCGTCTTTTTAACAATGAGCGAACCTCAGCTGCAAGCTTACTTCGCCGCACACTATCAAGGTTAGAGAATGGTTCATCGAGCAAAAGGATCTCTGGATCTGGTGCGAGGGCTCTCGCTAGAGCTACCCGCTGCTGTTGACCACCGGAGAGTTCATGAGGATATCGCTGCGCAAGTGACTGTAGTGAAATCAGATCAAGCATTTCTGTTATTCTAATAGCTGTTTGCTCTTTAGTTGCTTGTGTGAGACCAAAACCAATGTTTTGTTGGACTGTTAGATGAGGGAATAAAGCAAAATCCTGAAAGACCATTCCAACGGAGCGCTGCTCAGGCGGCTGCCTGAAGCTTGGTGTACTTATAATGTTACCTTTTAACTTTATTTCACCATCGAGGATCGGTTCGAACCCCGCTATTGCACGAAGTAAACTTGTTTTCCCACAACCTGAGGGTCCCAGTAAACAGCCGATTTCGCCCTTAGGTAGGGCAAAAGATACATTAGTAACTGCTGCAGTATTAGAATATTTGATACTTACTCGATTGAGAGACAATTGTTCACTCATACTAGTTTTTATCCTGAATGATAATGCGAGTAATTAATAATACAGGCACTAGACCGATAGCGACAATCGATAATGCAGGTAGTGCCGCATCCATTAATTGCTCCTCTGAGGCTAGCTCATATGTGCGTATGGCTAGTGTATTGAAATTAAATGGTCGTAAAATTAATGTGATTGGCAGTTCTTTTAAAACCTCCACAAAGACTAAAAGTAGTGCTGTAAACAAACTTGGTCGCAGGATAGGCAAATGGATGCGTGATAACAAATGCGATGGGGAGGCCCCTAACGAGAGAGCAGATTCATCCAGATGTGGTTTTATGGTGGACATTCCAGACTCTATGACTTGTAAAGATATGGAGAGGAAGCGCGCGAGATATGCAAACAGAAGAATTCCTAGCGTGCCACTAAAAATTAGTCCCAAACTGTTATCGATCCATAACACACTGAGTTCATTAATTTTCTGGTCTAACCAGCCCGCTGGTAACATGATGCCCACAGCGATGACTGTGCCAGGAACAGCATATCCGAGTTTAACTACTTCTGTTTGTACCAGCTCTCGATTTCCTCCAAAACGGCGTTTGACGAATGATAGAAATAACGCAAAAACGAGGCAAATAACAGATGCAGCTATAGCGAGTGTTATACTGTTCAAAAGGAGATGAAAGAAATCCGCTTTCTCAACTTTTTGCCAATAATTTATTGCCCACAATAAAAGTTGTGTTGCAGGTAGAAGGAATCCCATGATTATGGGAAAACTTAGGAAAACTATTGCGCTGGCCGCATGCCATTTTTTTAATGGGATTAATTTAGTTTTTGCATGCGCAAAATTCTGATAATACCTTAGCTTATTTCTTGATTCCCTCTCAAGAAAAATTAAAGAGAGAACAAAGACGAGTAGAAATGCACATAATTGGGCGGCAGTGAGAAGCTCTCCCAAACCTTGCCAAGTCCTAAATATTCCTGTAGTGAACGTGTTTACTCCAAAGTATGACACAGCTCCATAGTCTGCCAGCGTTTCCATCAGGGCAAGGCTTAGTCCGGCAATAATTGCTGGCCGAGCGAGAGGGAGAGAAACGCAAAAAAATGAATTCCATGGGCCGCGGCCTAAATTTCGACTGGATTCAAGAGTGGTGAGCGATTGGCCTGCGAATGCTACACGTGCCAAAAGGTAAACATACGGGTAAAGAACCAGAGATAACATGCAAATAGCGCCCCCTAATGACCGAATTTGGGGAAAATAATAATCTCCGTATTCCAACCCAAATGTAGATCGAATCAAAGTCTGCAGTATTCCAAAGGAATCAAAGATACCTGAATAGGTGTAAGCTATTATGTAAGCCGGCATAGCCATTGGAAGCAGTAGAGCCCAACTTAACAACCTACGTCCTGGGAACTCACATAATGCACTAAGCCATGCTGAACTTACCCCCAACCCTAAGGTCCCGATCCCGACCCCAAAAACTAGAAGCGATGTGTTTATAATATACTCTGTTAATAGAGTGTCACTTAAGTGCTGCCATGTGTTACTGAAAGGTTGTGCCAAGCTCGCCATTATGAGAAATAGTGGCATTGCTAATATCGCAGTAAGGCAGGTGGCCATGTTACGCAAGGTCAGCCAGCGAGAACTATGGGCCGCAGAGACTGTGGTAGGTGTTATTTCCAACCAGCTCGATCCATCGCCTTGATAGCGGCTACATTTTGGCGTCCGAGCTCAGACACGTTGACTTGGCTGGCTTTGAAAGCGCCCCAAGACTTCAAGATATTATTTAACTCGATGCCATCACGAAGGGGAAATTCATTGTTGACTTGAGCATACCACTTTTGACTTTCGTCACTTGTTAAAAAAATGATGAGGTTAGTTGCAAGGTCTGGGTTAGAGGACGATTTGGTGATGCCAACTCCTGAAATATTAATATGCGTCCCCTGCTGGTTTTGATCTGGCCAAAATAGAGCTACATTTGATGCTGCTGCCACCTCGACCGGATCCTCGGAGCTGAGCATACCAGCCAAGTAATAACTGTTTACGAGAGCGATGTCACACTCGCCCGCTGCGACGGCTTTAATTTGATCTCTATCACCACCCGATGGATTACGAGCAAAGTTTTTTACTAAACCTTCAAGCCAAGCCGAAGTAAATTCGATACCATAAGATGTTAACATCCCAGCTACTAATGATTGGTTGTAAATATTGCTTGATGAACGGACGCAGATTTTTTTAAGCCACTTAGGGTCCGATAGTGCTTCGTAGGTAGATAATTGATTTTGAGTGACTCGTTCTCGAGAGTATACAATTACGCGAGCGCGAATACTAAGTCCGAACCATTGATCGTCTTTACTACGCAAATGCGAAGGAATATTTTTATTTAGAGCTTTTGAAATCATTGGCTGCAGGAGTCCAGCGCGCTGTGCTCTATAGAGGCGTCCGGCATCTACGGTCAACAAAAGATCAGCAGGTGAATAAATTCCTTCGCTTTTGAGGCGAGCGATAAGAGAATCTCCTGTGCCGGTGATAAGATTTATTTTGGTTCCAGTATTTTTACTGAATTGATCCAAAAGAGGTTTTATGAGAGCCTCTTTTCTAGCTGAGTAAATGTTTAGTTCCTTAACAAAGGTGTTGGAATTATAACCCATGCCATGTGCTGAATTTACAATGCATAAAAACGATAGAATAATCCAAATACTCTTCATGGTGCGCTTTACCAACGGGTTGAGAACGGTAATTATTCTCATTTACGCAGAGAATGCAAGTAGAGGCGTTTTTACCGCGTAACTTTTAAATTATTCCACCTAAACATACCCCTGTTGTGCTAATAGCACTAATGGTTAGAATTGTTTAGAACTTTGTTATTGTTTAAGGCGTTAGTTTAACCAGAGTATAGATTCAGGTTATCAGTTGATAGTGAAAAACTGTTAGACCCTTGTATTAAAATCGCGCTTAATAAATGATGATTAGTCCAATTGTAATTACGTATAACGAAGGAAGTGTTTGAATGGTGAACGGTGACTACTTGAATCCTAGAGATATTGATTTTTATCTTTATGAGTTTCTTGATACTGAGGCTTTACTGGAGAGGCCGAGATATGCGGACCACTCTAGGGAGATATTTGACGCCACCTTAAATGGAGCTCAGGATATTGCAAAGAAATATTTCGCGAACCACTACGCCAAAGGTGATGATAATGAGCCCACATTTGATGGTTTGAGTGTGAAAATGATACCTGAGACTCAAGTCGCTTGGGATGTGGCAGCTGAATTTGGGTTAATGGCAGCACACCATGATGCCAGTGAGGGGGGATTGCAGCTACCCGAGATAATTTGCAAAGCGGCAGGTGCATACATTCAAGCCGCAAATTGCGCGAGTTCCGGTTATTATATTGTTACCGCATCCGCGGGAAACCTAGTGCGAAATTTTGGCAGTAAAAGACAAAAAGAACACTTCCTGCATCCCATGATGGATGGGAGATTTGCCGGCACTATGGCTTTGTCAGAGCCAGCTCAGGGCTCTGCGTTAGCGGATATCAAGACTTCAGCAAGGCTTCAGAGTGACGGAAGTTACCTCATTCGAGGACAAAAGATTTACATCACTAATGGCGATCATAATCTGACTGAAAACATAATTCACATGGTCTTAGCAAAGATAGAGGGTGCACCCCCTGGAGTGAGAGGAATTTCTCTTTTTATTGTTCCCAAAGTGCTGGTAAATGAGGATGGAAGCCTCGGACAGCGTAACGATGTTGCTCTTGCAGGTTTGCTTCATAAAATGGGTAATCGAACTGCAACCTCTACTGTTTTACAATTTGGGGAAAGAGAGGGAGCAGTAGGTTATCTGGTAGGCGAACCACATCAGGGACTCAGATATATGTTCCAGATGATGAATGAGTTACGTGTGGGCGTCGGTTTAGGTGCAGCTGCTATTGCATACCGAGGGTATAAGCATTCACTCGAATACGCACGCGAGAGGCCTCAAGGTCGCCTACCCTCGAATAAAAACCCTTTGACGCCTCAGGTAAAAATTATCCAGCATGCGGATGTTCGGAGAATGCTCATAGCCCAAAAGGCGATCGCAGAGGGTAGCATGGCATTGACGTTGTATGCTGCTTCACTGTTCGAGGATTCACAAACTTTGCCACATGCTTCAGACAAGGAGCGTGCACATTCGCTTCTTGATCTGCTCACGCCGGTGGTCAAGAGTTTTCCGGCAAGGTATGGCTGTGTTAGTAATGATTTAGCCATCCAAGTTTTGGGTGGTTCAGGATACATCCGTGATTATCCTGTTGAGCAGTTATATAGGGATCAGCGGCTAAACCCAATTCATGAGGGTACTGACGGGATACACGGCATTGATCTGTTGGGACGGAAGGTGTCCGCCCGTCGAGGGGATAACTTCCAACTTTTAATGTCCGAGATTCGCGCTTCACTGCTTGATGGAGCTGACATTCGAAGCGTTGAGCATCTTATTTCGCCAATTAACGAGGCGCTTGACCGTGTTGAACATGTGACTGCAAATCTTCTTGAGAGGATCACCGAAGATCCAGACCGAGGGTTGTCAAATGCTACGCTTTACCTCGATATGTTTGGTCATCTGGTTGTGGCTTGGATTTGGTTTCGACAAGCCGTAGTAGCGGCAAAAAAACTTAGTTGTAATGTTGATGAGTGTTCTGAAATAGATGCCAACTTTTATCGTGGAAAATTACAAACAGCTAGCTATTTTATAAAACGAGAGCTCCCAAAGACATCTCATGAGGCGAAAATTTTAGAAGAGAACGACAGTATTTGCTTTGACATGCAAGATACATTTTTTTGATAACCCTAAATTCAAAGTAAGCATGGGTGATGTGATTTGTAATACCCAGAAAGGAGAGCACCATGAAATTTTCAGAATTCGCAAGGGAGCGCAAAAGTATAAGGGGGTTCAAAAAAGACCCCTTACCAATGCATATAGTCGATGAGATAATAGAAACTGCGAAATGGGCCCCGTCGTCGTTCAATTCGCAGACTTGGAAGGCCCACGTGGTGTCAGGAGAACCGCTTAACAGGATCCGTGAGGGTAATACTAAACAAATACTGGCGGGGATACCGCCCAAGCGTGAATTTGCTTACATAGAAGAATATCAGGGTGTTCATCGGCGAAACCAGATCGATGTAGCAGTTCAGCTTTTTGAGGCAATGGGCATTGCGAGGGAGGATAAGGAAAAACGTATGGAATGGGGGTTAAGAGGTTTTAGGCAATTCGATGCTCCTGTTTCAGTTGTTCTAACTTACGATAAATATCTTGAACCAGCTGCTATGACGCACTTTGCGTGCGGATCGCTCGCCTACGGGATCGTCTTGGCAGCATGGGAGTTAGGCGTCGGGTGCATAATTAATGGACAGGGAATTCAGCAGCCAGATGTCGTTAGAGAGCATGCAAATATTCCCGACGATGAAGTAATAATGATCACCATTGCGATGGGTTATCCAGATTATGATTTTGTTGCTAATGATGTAAAGTCGAGGCGTGCCGACAATGCAGATTTCGTGAAATATGTAGGATTTCAGTAAGGCAAATTTTAATCTAGGTCGGATTTTTGGTGACGTTCTGAAACTTGCTTCGATTTGTCGCCCCAGACGCGATTTACCCTGATACCGCGCTGAACCGCACTTCTTTTTTGTATCGAGTTTGACCAGCGTTTTACATGCGTGTATTGATCGACTTCCAAAAATTGTTGCGCATTGTAAAGTTTTCCAGATACTAAAGTTCCATACCATGGCTGAGTGGCAATATCTGCGATAGAATATTCATTTCCCGCGAGGTACTCACTTTTTGAGAGTGCCTTGTCTAAAACATCTAGCTGTCGTTTTACTTCCATGGCATATCGGTTAATCGGGTACTCATGTTTCTCGGGTGCGTAGGCGAAAAAATGGCCGAAACCGCCACCTAAGTAGGGAGTACTGCTCATCTGCCAGAAGAGCCAAGATAAACATTCGGCGCGCTCGCTAGGGATCGAGGGGATAAAAGCGGAAAATTTTTCAGCAAGATAGAGTAAGATTGCACCTGATTCAAAGATTCTGATTGGCTTAGCTGTGCTGTAGTCCATCAATGCAGGAATTTTCGAGTTTGGATTTGCTTTGACAAACCCGCTTGAAAATTGGTCACCATCTCCAATCTTTGTCAACCACGCATCATACTCGGCTTCCTCATAACCGAGAGAGAGTAACTCCTCGAACATTATTGTTACCTTTGTTCCATTGGGTGTGGCCACTGAATATAGCTGGTGGGGATGATCGCCAATCGGGAGCTCTCTTTCATGCGTTGATCCGGATATTGGACGATTAATTGAGGCAAACTTTCCACCACTTGGTTTGTCCCATTTCCAGACCAAAGGAGGTTTATAGATATCGATCACAGTAATTTGCTCAGTTTTGATTTTGGTTGAATCATGACTTTTGTGTATACTCTTTATACCATGTTAATGGCTGTTTTGAATGCCGGACGTTCTCCTATTCGATTAACATAGGCTTTTAGATTTGGCATATCCTCTTTGACACAGCCTAAATGGTTACTCATGTAACAGGCATGTCCTAGCATAACATCTGCGGCAGAAAAATCTCCGATAAGGTAATTTTTATCAGAGAGCACTTGGTTAACTGGTGCAAGTGCTTTTTTGATAAGTCGCTGAGCTTGTGCAAGAGCATTTTTATCTCTCCGCTCTGGGGGGAGCAAAATTGTATTTACTACTATAATATTAGCAGGAGGCATTACCATACCCTCACAGTAATGGAACCATTGCAGATATTGGGGGAATTTTTCACTCGAGGGAGGGGGTTTGAGCCCTCCATTTTTATAGCGTTCAAGAATATACTCTATGATAGCTCCAGATTCAAAAAGGCGAACGTCGTCATCGTCTAGCACCGGCACTCGTCCTAGAGGATGTCGAGACCTATGCTCATCTGATTTTAAGTCATTAGGATGGAAATTCATTTTGTTTATTTCATAAGGGATTTCTAATTCCTCCAGCAGCCAGACGACTCGTCCCGCTCTTGAGTGTGGTGCGAAGTGGAGTTTTAGCATTTATTCGGTCCTTTGATGTTAAATTTAGGATCTCTTGGTTGCAATATTTAGCTGTCCTTTGAGTCCGGCTGTTCGATGCACTTCAGCTTCTAACCACTCTTGAGATGAGATCATATTCAGGAAAGTATCGAATGATGGGTATTCGGCAATCGCCACAGCATCCCAGACATCCTCGACTTCTCCGACAACCATCCCAGCCACCGCAGCTGTGAAAAGTATGTGTCCTCCACGTTCGATGATTAACTTCGATACAACCTCGCCGTATAGTCCGTATGCCTCATATCCGGTCAGTGTAGTTTTACGGCCATCCTCATATTCCGCTTTTTCTCTGAAGCTCAACAGGTTTAACATGTGCACCGGTTTCCCATCATCTTTGGCTTTCAGCACGGCGATTTGCTCTGGTGTGTTTTTCATTCTGTCAAAATAGTACACGGGTCCTCTCCAAAAATTTTTCCGGGATTCAGTATGTCCCCGGGGTCTAATGTTTGCTTTATTCTTTTCATTAGAGCTATTTCAACGGGCGTTCTTGTATAACTTAACCAAGCAGTTTTGTGGTGGCCAATTCCATGCTCCGCTGATATTGAACCGTTTCTCTTTCGAATACCCTCGTAAATAATTCTTTCTATCGCTATTCTCGTTTCATTTGAGCCATCTCCGACAGCTGGTAAAAGATGGAGGTTCCCATCTCCTAAATGCCCATAAGTAAATAAACTATTTTTTGGCCATCGCTCATTTAGGGCAGTTTTTACCTCATCAACGTAAGCTTCCATATCATTGATTGCTAGTGATACGTCGAACGCCCAAATAGGCGCGACTTGAATGGCTTGATTTACATCGTCGCGTATTGCCCATAATCTGTCACGTTCGGCCATATTTTTTGCTATGACCGCGTCGCTAATCAAACCCTCGGAAAAAGCTTCGCTAAGCATCACTTCGAAGCTTGAGGTATTCTCCTTCTGATCCATGCCCTGTGTTTCAATGAGCACCGTATATGGATCACCATAGGGAATCGGAGGCGAGTGCGGACAAGAGGGGCCAGTGATGAACTCATAATATTCAGCCCAGAGAACCTCAAATGACGAAAGCATACCTTGCGAGGAGCCCTCGACAAAAGTTAACAGCTTGGTCAGCGCCTCAAAGCTCGGTACCGATACCCATCCGCAGCACTGGCTTGTTGGAAGGGTTCGCAAACGTAAAATTGCCCTCGTAACAATTCCTAATGTACCCTCTGAGGATATAAAGAGATGTTTCAGATCATATCCGGTGTTGTTTTTCAACGCTTTTCCTTGCATCGGGATAATGGTTCCGTCGGCGAGGACTACTTCTAGAGCTACAATCTGCTCCCTGGTCATGCCATATCGGATTACCCTATTACCACCGGCATTAGTAGCTATATTTCCCCCGACAGTCGCACTACCTCGCGCTCCGATATCCAAAGGGTAAAAAAAACCGTTTTTTTCTGCAGCCTCTTGCACATCTTGCAGTTTTGCACCTGCTTGAACAGTCATTGTGCGAGATTCGGAATCAATCTCTTCAATCACACTCATGCGCTCGAGTGATAAAGCTAGTTCTCCTCTGCCCCGATGGGTACCCTGAACCATGGTGCTGTTCCCGCCAATGGGTACGATACTTTGTCCGGCATCATTGCACAATTTTAAGACCTCAGAGACCTGATCTGAGGATGCGGGGCGTATAATAGCACCAACGCCTCTCGCATCGTCCTCGAAGATACCATTTTCGCCTACTATAGCCTCTATAGATTGTAGGAGCTGCGTTGCTTTGGGAGCCATATTTTTTTGACAAAAATTAGTTACATTTAGTTTCAGTTTGTGTAATCTCTCTTAAAAGAAAAAACTGTAGCTATTAACCTGACTTTAGTATCCGAGAAGTCAATAAGTTTGTCTATTTACAATGTGATATTGGAATATAAGCTCTCATTATCATTGGAACTTTATTTTATAATTGTCATCTTGGTGGTATTCATAACAACTCGCTATCTACTAATAAAAAATTGTCGGTAGACTAACTAAACCCTAAATTTGATACTAATTTTAAGTGGATATGTTTTCAATTGAGAGTGAATTGACCAACAATGCGGGGATAATCATAATTTGAAAGTTTGGGCAAAAGTGCCGGAAAATTTTGTTCGTCGATTTGCATCTGATCCTGATTATATTCGTGACATCAGTGATGTTGAAGCGATCGAAAGGATTGATTATGAAGAGCGTTTTCCATGTCAATCACCCTCAGAGGCTCTTATGCTTGTGAGTGAACTCGTGCCTGATGAGGTCGCTATACGATACCTTCCAAATGGCTTACTGAAAGATGATTCATTGTGCTGGACTTATTCGGAATACTGTGCTGAGGTAATCCGTACAGCTAACTTATTTCATTCTTTGGGGGTAAGTCAAGAGTACTCTGTAGCCGTTTTGTTGCCCAATGTACCTCAAATGTTATTTGCCCTTTGGGGAAGCCAGATCGCAGCAGTTGCTACTCCTATTAATCCATTTTTGGATATCGATCAGATAACGTCGATATCTGATCAAGCGAATGCAAAAATTCTTGTAACGCTAGGCCCTGGCGAACATGGTGGTCAAGAGCTTTATCAAAAGGCCCTCAATGTTCGTACAGCGAGTAAGTCTATTCGCACGATTGTTGTCGTTTCTGAACTTTCTGTCTCGTCACAAGTAGCTGGTATAGATACAGTTTTTGAAGGGCAAGAGGATATCGTGGATTGGTCTGTTGGAATGGCTTCGCAGCGATCTGATCAACTTGTATTTAAACGGAGAATTAATCCAACCGATGTTGCGGCATTATTCCACACTGGAGGAACGACAGGTATGCCGAAACTTGCCCAACATACTCACTATGGAGAGATGGTGAATATCGGCCAAATGACTTTGCTGGGGCCAGATCCCAGCAAAGATCAAGTCGTTAAATCTCGAATGAAGGTGCTGTGCGGACTTCCCCTATTCCACGTAAACGCAGTCTGTGTCTCTGCCCTAAATTGTATAGTGAATGGAGGAGAGTTGATCTTGGCAGGTCCGCAAGGATTCAGAAATAAGTCAATGATGGCCGATTTCTGGGGCTTAGTGGAGCGGTATGGTGTCACAATGTTTGCGGCGGTGCCCACAATTTATGCAGCACTACTGGAGCAATCGAGTGATTCATACGACCTTTCAAGTCTGATTAATTGTGGCTGTGGTGCTGCGCCTGCCCCGTCAAGTTTGTTAAATGAGTTTCATTCTCGCACCGGGGTTGACATTATGGAAGGGTACGGAATGACCGAGACTACGGCCGGTGCAGTGGGACACTACTATTATGGGCAGCGGCTTGTTGGATCTATAGGGCTTAGGGTTCCATATCATCGGGTTCGAGTTGTAATTATCGACAATAAGGGTCAAATAGAAAGAGAATGCGATACTAATGAAATTGGTGTTTTACTGCATTCTGGTCCGAACGTAACTCCCGGATATAAATTGCCGGATAACAACATGGGGGCTTGGCCCGAAACTGGCTGGTTCAACAGCGGTGATTTGGCACGATTTGATGAAAATGGTTATCTTTGGTTGGCGGGTCGCGCTAAAGATACAATTATTCGTGGAGGACATAATATTGATCCCTTAATAACTGAAGACGCTTTAGCGTCTCATCCGAGTGTGGAAATAGCAGCGGCGGTTGGAAAACCAGACGCCTATGCTGGTGAATTGCCAGTAGCATATGTCAAACTCGTTGAGGGTAGTGATGTTTCTGAGGATGAGCTTCTTAATTATGCGAGAGAGAATGTCTCTGAGCGTGCCGCTGCGCCAGTTGAGGTAATAATACGTACGGAAATAGTTGTTACCGCCGTGGGAAAAATTTTTAAACCAGTCCTCCGTAATGACGCCATATCTCTTGGTTATACTCAGGCCGTAAAAAATATTTGTCCCGATTTGCAGTTTAAGGTGTGGGTTTCGGAGGATAAGTTAGCCGGCAGAAAGGTTTTACTTAAGATTTTGGCTCCCCTGACCAACGGCGCAGAATCTACAGAAAAAAAACTGGAGGGTGTTTTGAATCGTTTACCATATATTTGGGAACTAATTTCATAAAAGCATTTAACCAGGGTTGAAAATAGTTTTACTTTTACTGACAAAGAGGATTATAGATTAGATGTTAGTGAAGAAAAAACTAATCACAGAGGCCCATATTGATTTTAATCAGCACGTGTCGGAGAACGCGTTCTATTCGATCGCGATAGAATGCTTTCAAGAGACATTAAATGGACATGGGATATTGAAGCTTTTTTTTGAGGTTAACGTTGCGCCTATAATTTTTAACACTGAAATTCAATTTAAGCGAGAAATTTTTATAGGAGAGTATGTTGAACTCCATATGGACATACTCCCATCCTCTCCGGATATGAGAAAGTTCCAACGAACGATAAAATTTTTTAGTGCTGACTCCTCAGAAGCCGTAGCCGTGGTAAGCAATGGCGCGTTTTTTGATTTAAAGAAGAGACGTGTGACATCTCCGCCAAATGCTGTAGTGATGTCTTTCATAAGAAGCGGTCTGGTTAGTAAATCCGCAGACTAACATGATTGTGTGTTTGCTTATTTTTATGGATCAGAATGGCTTAATTTTGAGCCGAGTAAGTGGAGTTTTCGAAAAGATTTTGCTGATGGTCAATATGGTGTGTGGAGCAAGAAATTCTGTTGCTACTATATCTCGTCATGTCAATTTACATTAATGAGCAAATATAAAGGACTTTTCTACAGACCAGCTCTCCATTTTTTGGTGATTGGTCTTATTTTATTCCAGTTACAAAATATTTTTTTCCCCCAACCGAAGCCGATTCTTGGGCCTCTTACACAAGAGCAGATAGGCTTGCTTAAGGAAAAATGGATTTTGAACACTGGAAGACTACCGACCGCCGAACAGCAAATTCTCGGCATCAGGGCAGAGCTGGATCGCGAAATGCTATTTGCCCGAGCAATCGACCTAGAACTTTTTGATAATGATTCAGTAGTTCATCAACGGCTTTTACAAAACATGCGATTCCTCGGGCTTTATGAGGGGCTCTCTGATGGAGAAATCGTAGGCAAGGCAATGGACCTGCGGCTGTATCTTGACGATGAGGTCATCAAACGTAGATTAATTCAGCTTATGGAAAAACTTCTGCTCTCAGCTAATCCCCCACCAAGAATATCGGATGAAAATTTACTCAGCGAGTTTAACACAAGAAGGCTGGAGCTACGAAATCCACCGCTGTACAGTATTGAACACCTTTATTTCCCGAGAGACCATCCAGCGGCGGCCAAACGATTTCAAGAAGAAGTGGACATCACCGCCCTATCACCCTCTTCTGCGAGAGAGTATAGTTTTCCATTTTTATCTGGGTATCGTTTTATTGGTCAAACGCCAGCCCAACTAAAGAAGTATTTTGGATCTGAATTTGTGTCTCAACTCATTGCCACTGAGCCTGTTGAAGGGAGTTGGTTGCCACCTTTGAGTTCGACCTACGGTCTACATTACGTCTGGTTGCATAGTTTTGAGGATGCTCGTGATGCAGAGTTCGATGAGGTCAGAGATTCCCTCTTATATGATTTAACGAGAGATGCTCGTGAGGCGGCTCTTAAGGCGGCTGTGGGGGAAATGCGTAAGGACTATGAAATAAGATTATGAAAAGATCCATGCTACTCTTAACATGTTGTTTGACCATATTGGGAAGCTCAGTCGCGACGGCACACAAGTTCGCGCCATCACTTTTGAAAATTATTGAATTGCCCTCTGCTGGTGGAAGACAACTGTTACATGTAATTTGGAAAACACCAATAGAGAGTATCAGCTCAACTATGCTACAACCCTATTGGCCGGAAACTTGTGATGTCAGGCGCCAGTCTCCACCTCAGGTCGAAGGTACTGCTACAGTCATAATTTGGGATTTGGACTGTGGGGTTGAAAACTTGTCATTGTCGGGTCAGAGTATTGGTATAAATGGTTTAGCTGAAAATCAAGTGTCGGCCGTAGCACTCGTTAATTTGCGCGACGGACGAAGCTACCAACAAGTGCTGTCATCAGAGCGGGCGAGTTTTGTGGTTCCATTAAAGTCTGAGGTGTTCACTGTTTTGGTTGATTATCTCTCATTGGGTGTAGAGCATATTTTGACTGGTCCGGATCACCTATTATTTGTCTTTGGTTTACTTCTTCTGCTCACTACAAAGGCTAGGCTAATTGGGACCATCACCGCTTTCACCTTTGGACACAGTGTGACGTTGTCTTTTGTAGCTTTAGGTTTCTTTGACTATCCGGTCGCTTTGGTCGAGTTTTTAATAGCGGTCAGCTTGTTTTTACTCGCGATAGAGCTTGCTCGGCGAGATGGCCGAGGCTCGTTGTGGCAAAATCCATGGTGGCTCGCTGGAGCGTTTGGATTGCTCCATGGAATGGGGTTTGCAGGCGCACTTTTGGAGATAGGACTTCCCCAAGAAAACATTTTTTTCTCTCTGCTCTCATTCAATGTAGGTATAGAGCTAGGACAAATAATTTTTGTAGTCTTTGCGCTTTCAATTTGGAAAATCGCAAAAACAAATATTGGGCTGCATTATGAGCCCTGGCGTACCGCCGCTGTCTACGCTTTGGGTGGTCTTTCAATGATGTGGTGCATCGAGAGGGGAGAGGAATGGTTGCATTTTACACCTTTTTAGTAATTTTGCTGCTGTTAAGTTGTTCTGGGAGGGATATCATGTTTACAAATTTAATTTTATCCCAAATATCGGGAATGGATTTTATTGGGTAATTGGATGTACAAGTCACTAGATCGTTGTTATAACTTTTCTGAGTTAAGAAAACTAGCAAAGAGAAGGTTGCCGGGCCCTGTTTTTCATTATATTGACGGGGCGGCAGATGACGAGATTACATATAAACGAAATACATCGTGCTTTGACGATTGTGACCTGGTTCCAAATGTTTTGTCGGGTGTGGCAGAAATTGATATGTCGGTTGAGGTCCTGGGGTGCCGACTTGAAATGCCTATTTTTTGTTCTCCTACGGCACTGCAGAGACTTTTTCATTATGAGGGCGAGCGCGCGGTGGCGCTTGCTGCACAGAAATATGGGACGCTTTTTGGCGTCTCCTCTTTGGGAACCGTATCTTTAAAGGAGATCGACGATTTAATCCATAGCCCTAAGCTCTTTCAGCTGTATTTCCACAAAGATCGCACCCTGAATACTTTTATGCTTGAAAAAGCGAGAGAAGCGAATTTTGATATATTAGCACTCACTGTAGATACGATCACAGGTGGAAACAGGGAGAGAGACATTCGGACGGGTTTTACATCTCCGCCAACACTCAATCTCAATAGCATTTTTGAATTTATGATAAAGCCAGCATGGGCCCTCAATTATTTTTTCCGTGAGAAGTTTTCGTTACCACAACTCCAAAATCACGTAGATGAGGGTACAAGCACTGCCATCTCGGTCGGCGAATATTTCTCTTCTATGTTGGATCAGGATCTGAACTGGGACGATGTGGCGAATTTAAGGCAGGATTGGAGGGGGAAATTTTGTTTGAAGGGGATTATGAGCCCTACTGATGCGATAAAGGCGGTTGAACTGGGGGCAGATGCGATTATGGTCTCTAACCATGGTGGCCGACAGCTTGATGGTGGTAGGAGTCCCTTTGACCAGCTAGATGAAATTGTGCAGACCGTTGGTGGTCAGATTGAAATTATTCTTGATGGCGGAATACAGCGGGGCACTCATGTTCTCAAGGCACTGGCACTCGGAGCCACTGCATGCTCTGGCGGTCGGATGTATCTATATGCCCTTGGGGCAGCAGGTAGATTGGGTGTTGAAAAAGCGTTGAATAATTTTAGAACAGAAATTGAGAGAGATATGAAGCTTATGGGGGTCAAAACCATAAAAGAGCTCAATTCTTCGATGGTAAGATATAGGAAATCCTGATGTTGCTGTAGTGTGATGGATCAAAGAAACCAGTGATTAATGAAATTGGACAAAAACTTTATCTTAATTGTTTACTACTTTGGTTGATGTGCGCTCATACTCTCTTGGTGGGTTGCGCTGATCGAGATGACATTTTTCGAGTATCTGAGGATAAGGGACAACCCAAATTTGTCTCAGATTCAGTGAGAAATCCGTTACGAAATGCTTACTTTGGCGATGTGCATGTACATTCTAGGTACTCATTTGATGCTTCTCTTTTTGGTGTGCTTGTAACTCCAGATGAGGCTTACAGGTTTGCTAAAGGTTCGCCTCTCAGACATGCATCTGGACAGACTATGATCCTGAGTCAGCCCCTTGATTTTTTCAGCGTGACTGACCATGCAGGGCTATTGGGAGGGGTGCTTAGTTTTTCGGAAATGGATCCAAAAAAGGGAAATGAGATTATTCCTCTTACTAAAGAGGTTTCTAAGTGTTGGGAGAACGGATGTGATTTTTCGCCAATATCTAGCCCCTCATTGTCAGCCAATGCTTGGGATGCTCTGAGAAATTTTTCCAGGGGCTTGCAAGCTTCCCGAGTGGGTAGAGGCGTTCTAGATAATCGTCAGGTATTGGGTGATTCTTGGCAAAGTATAGTTGAGGCTTCGGAGCGTCACAATGATCCTAACAACTTCACTACTTTTATTGGCTATGAGTACACTGCTATAAGTCCGACTAATGGGAATTTGCACCGAAATGTCCTATTTCGATCAAGTGCTGTTCCGGAACTACCGTTTAGCATGTTTGACTCTCAGAATCCTGAGGATCTTTGGCATTGGATGGATAGTTTGAGAGAGTCGGGTATCGATTCACTTGCTATACCTCATAATTCCAATGGGTCGGATGGATGGATGTTTCAAATGACGCAATATGACGGTTCTCCTCAAAATGCCGAATATGCAGAGCAGCGGATGAGAAACGAACCAATTGTTGAGAACACGCAAATAAAAGGAACATCGGACACTCACCCAAGCTTGTCTCCTCATGATGATTGGGCTGATTTTGAGGTAATGCCTTACCTCGTTGGAAGACATGGTTTTAGCGAAATTCGTGGGAGTTATGCGAGACATGCACTTGGAAGAGGACTTAAGCAAGATAATGAGTTAGGATTTAATCCTTTTAAGTTTGGATTTATTGGCTCGTCTGATTCTCATAATGGCGGCGGTTCATATGACGAAGATGATTTCATGGGTAAGATTGGTGTAGTGGATGGCTCCTCAAGGTCCCGTGGATCAATTCCTGTGAGAGATGCAGACGAATGGGAGAGTTTAAAAACGAGATTATTTGATATTGGACCAGAAGTAAGTGTGGCTGCTGACGATCGTATTTATTCAAATACGGCATTTAAAACATGGAGCGCGTCAGGTCTAGCAGGGATTTGGGCAGAATCGAATACGCGGTCTGATCTTTTTGATGCGATGCTTCGGAAGGAAGTTTTTAGTACGAGTGGCCCGAGAATAAAGATCCGTTTTTTTGGATCTTTCAAATTCAAAGATGACCTTTTAGAGAGCAGCAATGCTATTGCGAGGGCTTATACAGACGGAGTTCCAATGGGTGACACAATGACCCAGGATGGTCAAATACCCTCATTTTTGGTCTGGAGCATTGCTGATCCTAATTCCTCAATGTTACAACGTCTCCAGATCATTAAGGGCTGGATTGATCTTGGTGAATTCAGAGAAAAAGTGTTTGATGTAGCATGTGCGGGGGCACATAAGCCAGACCCCTCATCTAGACGTTGCCCTGACTACGATTTTTCTGTCAATCCTACGAACTGTGGTGCTTCTAAAGCGAGTGATTCAACTGAGCTTAAGACACTCTGGCGGGACCCAGAATTTGATGAGAGCCAATTAGCATTTTATTACGTCCGAGTCTTAGAGCATCCCAAATGTCGATGGAGCACGTGGGATGCCATCCGATCAAATGTAAAACCTAGGATAGGGATCCCTGAAACGATTCAAGATCGCGCCTGGTCATCGCCAATATGGTATGTGCCTAGGCATGGCTGATATTATAAATTTGAATTTATACCCTTAATCACATTATATCCATATTTATTCGCTGCTTTGATTGCCTGCTTATCAGGGGAGTTTTGGCTTATGTCCCCTAGGTGGGCAAGTCCTGCATGAGCTTCATCATGCATCCCGAATTGCTCCAAAGATTGCATCCACCTCGATACATTGGGAAACGGATCAAAATCATACAGATTTGTAAATTTTGGTTTTAATTGTGCGATGTCGACATATGCGGCTAGGTCTGCTAAAGAGACATGATCTCCTGCAAGATAGTTAGAGTTTTTTAACCAACCGTCTTCCATAGCTTTTAAATGTCGGTTAAAAACCGCCTTCGACATGGTTACCACATCCTTTGGGAAGGTTAAGTCTTTTCTTACATTAGTTGCGAAAAACGCTAAAGATGCGTCTCGCGCCCCCCGGTGATGGGAGTGGAGGTACCAGTCAACTTTTGCTCGACTTCGGTGGTCATTAGGGTAGAGATCAAACCAATGATATTTTTGACAAAGATATGCAAGAATCGCATGCGCCTCGGCGAGGACAAAACCCGATCCTGGCTCCTCCAGAAGTGGAATTGTACCTCCAGGATTTTTCGTTAAAAAATCTGCATTCCGACTGCCACGATCGCCTCTAGAGCCTGGATTGGTCAGAACTAGCTTGAAAACTTTACGTTTGTTGAGTAGCAGCCAAATTACTGCCCGAACTGGTTGTGAAAGCGGAGTGCCATAAAGAATTATCGGGTCATCAGGAGACATTGTATTTACCCATTAATCGACCTCGGCTTGGGCATATCCTGTGAGGACGATTTCACCCTTTTGATTTGTTGTGACTATGTCGAAATCTGCTAGCTTTCTTTCATTAGTATCGAACAACCTGGTGACTGTGGCAGTAGCTTTTAGGCCATCTCCCGGCCAAACTTGCCGCGTGAACCTTACTCCGTACTTTGTCAGTCGTCCATCCCCAACATAATCGGTGAGCATTTTTCCGGTGATTCCCATCACCAACATTCCGTGTGCGAATACGGTTTTGTATCCAGACACCTGTGTGGCATAGATTTCATCAGTGTGAAAGGGATTAAAATCGCCAGAAGCTCCAGCGTATTGAACTATCTGGGTCCTTTTCAGATCGTGTATAAGGTCAACAGTGTGAGAGAGGCCCCTCTTCAAACTGGATGCAGATAGCGCCATTATCGATACCTATTGCTCTATTACGTGTTCAGTTACCACACCCACCGAAGTCTCCGTTACAACGAGTTGGCCATTCTGATCTCGATGTTCCGTGATTGTTTCGCTAAAAATCAATTTGCCAGAGCGTTTCCCTAGTTTTTCCCAGGTCTTTCCCTCTCTAGTTGTTGGTGTAAGAACGTCACCAACGCGCAGATGTCGGTGATATTCGAAATGTTGCTCTGCGTGCAATAGTTCAGGCTTCGGCGCCAGTCGATCCTTTGCACCTTGTTGGACTTGGGTGGTTGCATATTTTCCCGAACCCCGCCACGCTTGGTCTAACTTTGGACGCAGATTACTCTCGGGATCAAAATGATGGTTTGCCTTTAAAAATGTAGGAGGGGCAATTATCGCACCTTGTTTGCTTCGAGCCGCGTAATCCGCATCGTGATACATTGGGTTACCATCACCAATCGCATGTGCGAACATTTTAATATGGGAGGCTTCGATAGGAAATTTATGTCCGCTCATGCTTAATTCAATCCTTAAGGTTTTTTGCTAAGTGCTTCATTCCCCTCAGCTTACCTTTAAGTTAAGATTTTTATGTCTTGAAAGTATCCTGCAATTTCAATATTACCAGGCTTTTTAAGGCTTAAGTAAAAAAAGCAGACGGTAGTTTAAAAAATCGGCAAATAGAAACGCAGTGATATATCAATCAATAGGATTTTGTTATGCAAATTCATTACGAAAAGGTGATACCTTCCTGAGCCTGTTCGATTAAAAGACGAGGTTTGCGTACTGGCTGAACGGTTATTTTTTGCAGAAAGGTACGCTTAATGGAGACTCCATGTGTGGTATCTGAGGGCTAAAAGGCATAATGAAAGTATTGAGGACACCCGAAATTTGTTTTAAGAACCTTGATGATTTCCCATTTGTTCCAAATTACATAAACATCAGAGACTCCAATGGAACAAACATGCGTATGCATTATATTGACGAGGGCGATCCTGACGGAGAAATTATTCTTTGTGTACATGGCCAGCCGGTTTGGAGCTATTCCTTCAGAAAAATGGTTCGACCGCTGGCGGAGGCTGGTTTTAGGGTGGTTGTGCCTGATCTGATTGGGTTTGGACGATCAGACAAGCCTTCAGAGCGCAGTGATTATAGCTTCGCAAGCCATGTGAACTGGTTTGATGACTTTGTAATAAAGCTTAACCTGAGCGATATCAACCTTCTTGGCCAGGATTGGGGTGGGCCAATTAGTCTTCGAGTGGTTGCGAGAGACCCCTCGAAGTTTTCTCGAATCGTGGCGACAAATACGGGTCTGGGTGACGGCACAGGTATTCCCGCAGAAAAAATATCGGTACTTCGTCAACTCTTAAATGAAACACCAGTGCTCTCGTTATATGAAGTTACTGCGATGATGAAAGCTGGGGGGGGCGTTAGACCTGCATTTATGTACTGGGTGCGCCACTGCGATGCTCACCCTAAATTTGATCCGGGCGAAGTAGCAAAGTTATGGATCAACGGCTGCACAGACGAGGAATCACGCGCTTTTTCAGCTCCATTTCCATCCGAAGCGTATCTCCAGGGTGCTCGGCAATTCCCCTCCCTAGTGCCACTCATTCCTGATGATCCAGCTATACCTGACAATCAGAAGGCATGGGAAGTGCTAAGGACTTTTGATAGGCCCTTTTTGACGGCATTTAGTGAGACAGACAACACTGCTGCTGCGGCTAGATTTCAGATGGAGATTCCGGGAGCACACGGTCTGAGTCATGTCACGATAAAGGATTCTGGGCACTATCCTCAAGACGACGCGGCAGATCGCCTGACGGACATTTTACTTGACTTTATAAGGAACACTTGAGGTGATAGATTTAATAAGATAAACCAAACAGCCTTACATATTAAAAAGATTCTGAAAGATTTAGGAGGAGAGCATGAGTGTTGAGCAAAATCAAACAAACGTTGAGGAATTTGGTAATAAAGTGATTTGGATTACCGGAGCTTCGTCGGGAATAGGAGAGGGGTTGGCACTTGCATTTGCCAAATGTGGTGCAAAAGTAGTCTTGTCCGGCCGAGATAAAAATCAGTTAGAGAGGGTCCATGCTGCATGTCAGGCGGATGGAGCGGATTGTGAAAATTTATTGATTCTACCTCTAGACATTACGGACCATAACTCGATGCCGCAGGCTCTAGAGCAAGCCATCTTTGCGTTTGGACGTATTGACATCCTGATGAATAATGCAGGTCTTGGAGCCCGAGCTTTCTTTCTTGAGACTT
>DDII01000078.1:0-12812 GCA_002338445.1 Cellvibrionales bacterium UBA1854
ATTGCCACGCGCGATTTTCGGGCACTGGCCAAGATGGTTTTAGATTTTCAATCCGACATTCCAATGAGTGGTGGATTGGAGTTCTTCGTCGAACGCCTCGCAACTCAGCCGCCCAATCGCCTTGGCACTTCTTATGGTTAATATTAAATCTTACCAAGATATACAAAGTTCGGATAGAGAAGGCGATGGGCTGATGGCCCACGTTGGATTAGTGAAGCGTGTCGCATTGCATCTTAAAGGAAGACTGCCGAATTTCATGGAGCTTGAAGAGTTAATCCAAGTGGGCATGATTGGATTAATCGAAGCTAATAATTCCTTCAAAGGTGAAAAGGGCGTTGAATTCGAAGTCTTTGCTAAAAATCGTATAAGGGGAGCAATACTAGATCAAGTTCGAAAGATGTCGTATCTGCCACGTTCAGCCATAGTAAATCTGCGTGATCATAACGATGCATCCTCAGCACTGGCGGGCGAGCTTGGCAGAGAACCGACGCAAACTGAGTTAGCTGAGTATATGGGTAAGGGGGTGGAAGAATTTCAACGTGAAAGGAATCATGCACATAGATTTCAAACAGTATCGTTGGAGTCGCAACTTCCAGAAACCACTGATCAACCGGCTTCAGATTCCAGTGAACCTGAAGCACAAGTTGTAAAAGAAGAATTTTTAGAATCGTTAATTGAAGCAATTAAGATTTTACCAGAGCGAGAACGGACCGTAATCTCACTCTATTACTCTGACGAAATGAACCTCAAAGAAATCGGTTTTATCTTGGAAGTAAGTGAGTCTCGAGTGAGTCAAATTTTATCAGCATGCGTAACTAAGCTTCGGAAACACCTCAACATAACAGAGCTTTAACGATATGTTTTTTAAGGACAGCGCGAAAAAAAAAGCTCTACTGGCTGCCAAGTCTGCCTATGTTGAAGCAGCCACGCTTAAAGGAGATACGCGCGAAGAAGTGGCCTTTAGAAGGCGTATCGGGTTCAGAAGTAGAACGCATTTAGATAAAATTTTTATTGAGGGGGCCACCAAAACTGCTCGTCATCAAGATCTCTGTGAGCAAGCTAATGATCGTGGTCTAGAACACCCGCCGCCGCCTAAGGTTGGCATGTTCCAATCAGCCAAGGGACCAAACGGGATTATATATACCTACGTACCTGCAGAATTTTCAGAGCCAGTATTTCTGTATGGAGGTCAATACCAAACGATGGAAATAGATGCCTTTCGTGCCATCAGGCTCACACAGGAGATAGCAGATAAAGTTAGTTTTGACTTAGATTTAGAAAAACCGATCGTCACGCTACAATTTCTTCGTGATGAACTGGCGGCCCTGGAAAACTCAGCTTCAGAAACTGATAACGAAGAGTAGTAATACCTTAAATCTCCCAAGACTATTAATTAAGGAGGAAATCAGAATGGAAAAATTGCTTCTATTAGCCGTAGTTGTGGGAGCAGCTGCAATCGTAATATTGATGATCTACTTAATTGCGCGCGTAGAAAAAGTTGAAACCATTGCTGTGAACGGCCCGCAACCAAAAGGATCTTTGGCGATGATAAATGCCGAGAAACCTTTTTTTGGTTTAAATGGGGTGGATCTATGGGAACTTCTTTCGGGAACCCCTCCACCCGGATACGCCACAGCTGATGCTATGCCTCTTCAGCCAAAATATGAGCATATCCTTTACAAACATATCGAAACTCTCTTTAAGACTGGAATGGCAGATAAAAAGGCCGGTAAAACCCCAGAGCAACCAGAAAGTCCGATGCAAATTTCAACGCTTAGAGAAAATGTTCAAGCTTTCATGCCTTCGCAGTATGCGTCCGTTATTTATGAATCCGGTTTTGAGATAGTGACCGAAGAAGGAATGGTAAAAGATGGGGATGCAAGATTAGATATCATAGATGCCCTCGATAGAACTTGTGAGGCTTTATTCTCAAAAATCAATCTGGAACCAAAGGGATTAATGTCCAGCCGACTAGTGCCAGAACCCACCGCTTCCAAACCCAGTGATGAATCAATTCAGGTTGACGACGACAACGAGGATTCGTCAGATGACGATAACTTTCCAGAAGAAACCGCTAAGCTAGAGGAGAATCTCGGAAGAGAAAAGTTGGATTAATTATTGTCGTATAACTGTTGCTAGCGCTGATGCCGTTATTCAGACTAGCAACATAAGATATTCACGCATTCTCCAATACAGACGTATTTAAACCTTTGGTCGTCCACAATTCTCTGAGGACGGTTCAGAAGACAGTTATCTTAAACTTGGAGCTGATGGGTAGGTTACCACGGCCGGGGGCAGATCTTCCTCTACTTCCTCCCCCCGATCTCTGGCTTCTTCTAACGCTACTTGTCTCTTTAAAACATCGATATACTTGGCGCGCTCCAGAGTTATGAGAGATTGAACGTCAGCGTTGAGGGCTTTTATATTACCAACTTGTCCTTGCATTGTTTTCACTTGCGTCGCTAATACTGCCACTGACTTGCTGACGTTTGCAACATCGGTACTCTGAGACTTTACAGTTCCTGCCAGATCATTAACCTGCTTAATAACTTCCGCAGTCGATTGGCCAACCCTTTTTGCTGCCATTTCAGGGACGTCATTTTTGATCGCGCCAGCCAACCTTTCTGCATTTCGGACAGATTCTATCAAAGCGGTCTGTGTGTCACTAAATGCGGATTGTTCAACTGCAAGTGAATTCATTGTTTGATTTATTTCGTCAAAAAGGCTCAATGCACTATTCATATTCACTACACGCTGACTCAACGCTATCAACATAGCATCAACTTGATTTGTCTTTGCATTAAGCTGCTGAGCCATGAATGCAAAAATGCTTACCGCGACTACAAACACTGTGACAGTTCCAATGAGAATGTAACCAGATAACTTGTTACTTTTTGCACTTGCCTCATCAAGTTCTTGAACCCTTTTCTGAACTTGACTCAAGCCTTTCTCCAAAGTCAGTGACGCGCGCCTACTAACGTCAGCTGCACTGTTAGTAGCATCGGCGGTATCGAGAAGGCTCGGAACTAAGACTTCCAAACGACCAGATATCTGTTTTGCATATCCCAAAACATCTGCAAGATCCTCTTGGTATTTATCGATACTTTCGGCTTCAGGCTGGGTATCTATGGCACCTTCTGTAGTACCGGAGTCTTCAGTATCATCAGATGTATCAACAGTGTTTTCTTCTTCCGCCATACTCATAATTAATCCACATCGTCTTTGGTGAAATGAGGCTCTATTTCATCTAGTTGTTTTGAAATATCGACAGTGGCCGCTTTAACTTTAGCTAAACGACTTTCCAATAAGGTGTTAAATTGCTCGCTTTCGGTAGCTGCATTTTTTTTTGCCCGATCACTTATTATCTGAATTGAACCTAGCTGACTACCTTCTGAATCCTGAAGCTCTATTTTAGGTAACTGTTTTTCATTAAGTGCAACAAATTCTTTTGATTTTCCATCTTTCGTGGCACGAACGTCTTTAATCCCAACAGGCCTGAGCCCAGAACCCTTAAGAGACAATGTATCATCGTCTGTGTTATCAACCAAACTTTAACCCTCCCAACCCAAACTTTATTCGGTCAGTGAATCATCTTTTTTAACCACCCCTAAGCGCTCCCTTCAATTGTGTAGCACTTCTAAACCAATAGTCCCCTGGCAACTGATCAGCCCGCGCTGAACTCCGAGCCGCGCCTAGAGAATCAAAAGGTCCCGCTACTACAGCATACGCAGGTTTACCACGCAAGGAAATTGGTACAATGAGAGCATCTGTTAGTCCTCGATAATCGTCAATGAAACTACTAGCCTGAGATTCAGAGGTAAAAACGATATACTGCACGAAGAAATCGCTGGCTTTCGAGTTCCTCACCTTACTCGCTGCCGCCGATACACTGAGCCGAGGTGGTGCAGAAATGACAGTAATAATTTCATCCTCAAGTTTATCTGCCTCTTCTTGTGAGGCAAGAATTTCAGATGCAGTAGTTTCGTCCAAACCACCGACATTCGATAACAAATAGTCACGATTGGTATCTGTGTCATATTCGCTTGCAACAGCCTCTAATAAAGCTTCAATCTGATCTGTCCTAGTAATAGAATTTTCACTCTGCTGAACAATTTCTTCCGCAATAGCCTCCGCCGACTCTTCAAGATTATCCAGTATATTTGACACGCCTGCATTCTCCATGGGGTCATCTGAAACGTCAAGTGTTGAACTACCAACCAATTTATTTTCATTCGATTCTGTAGTTTTCAAACCCTCAGATTGCAGCAAATTCGGCGCAAAATCTTGATACTCTATGTCGTCGTTTTTTTTCTCTTGTACCGATAATTTTACAACAGAAGATTCCTCCTGTTCAGACCGCGTTTCGTCCAATAGAGGCACATCCAGACTCTTGCGCCAATCTTGAAAAGATGACCATATTAAATCTCGGTAAAATACCGATTCTTTTGGATTGAATCTATGCAAAACAAATAATGTCACTGCCAGCGATAACAAGACAAGCGTTACACCAAAAACAATTTCCTTAAATTTAGAACTCACAAGTCCCTCAGTTTCATGTGAAGTTCGTTCTGCATCATTTGCCATCTTACTGTCGTCAAAATTAAATGGTTCCTCCGGAAAAACAAGGCTTCCACCTATATCTTGCATCAATGTGTCTTGACTCAAGATATCAATATCACCAGGCATAATTTCTGAATTATCCGGCGCTACTACATCGCCCAAACCGACCTGCTCCAGGAGCAATTGGGTGTCATTTTCATAACCATGCTCACGTGCTGCATACATCAACTGAATAGCCTCATCTACCGATGGAGTGTCTACTACCCATCGGTACAGCTGTCTTCCGAACATGGTCAATAATTTCTCAAAACCCGGCCATCCAGTTTTGTCAATAAACATAACCAGTCGAACATTTGTTCCGGGGAAATCAGTCATCAGACGCACAAGTAAATTCCATTGATCTTGCTTTACTGACTTAGCGTCATTTACCACAAGCAAGTGCACTAAAGCCGAAGCGTCAGCTGGTTTGCGCGCCTCTTCCATAGTCATCTTGGCTAAAATATGATTAAAACGATTAAGTAAGCTGTCAGTGTCGTTCGGGAGAAATACTTCAACTTGAAAGTTCTGTAGATCACGAAGGTGAGTAACAAGCATGCGTGAGTAGTGGTCTAACACACCATCATTGCCTCCGATAACTGCCAGACCACGCTTCCCCTGACCGATAGCATCTAATGAAGTTTGAAATCGGTGCTTATCCTTGGCACGAAAAAAAATGTCTGCGCCATCAAACCAGTCCTGAAAATCAGCAGAATGTTGATCTTGCACTAACGTTGCCCCCTACTTAATCTATGATTCTTCTCGATTTCCATTTTTATCATATCTCATGTCTTCAGGCACTTTGGGTGAAGGTTTTTGTGGAGCTCCTTTGCCACTATTCAGACTATTGAGGCCAAATACATAGGCAATAACTTGTGCCACAGCGTAATAAAGTGCTTCTGGAACCGACTGTTGAATATCTGTTGTAAAATATATAGCCCTGGCAAGAGAAGGTGACGAAAAGAGCGGCACACCACTCTCTTTTGCTTTGTTCCTAATCGCTTGAGCTAAAAAGTCGGCTCCTTTGGCAACCACTAATGGAGCTCCGTCAGAAGTCGGATCGTAACTCAAGGCTACCGCGAAATGCTCTGGATTTACTATAACAACATCAGCATCTGCCACAGCCTGTATCATCGAACCCATTGCCATCTCGCGTTGCTTTCGTCTTATTTGAGCTTTTACCTCCGGACGTCCCTCTGTATCTTTAAGTTCATCTTTTACCTCTTTTTTAGTCATCTTCATTTTTTTACTGAACTCAAAAATTTGATACGGTACATCTATAGCGGCTGGAATCAGCAATGTAAGCGTAACCAAGACTATCCCTAATGCAATTAATTCACCGGCCTTCCCCAACGCTGGTTTCATTTCCATCATTCCTAAGTACGTCAACGTATCGAAACGCTCACTCACTACGAGGTATAAAACCCCACCCACCAGTAAAAACTTTAAAAGGGCTTTCACAAGATTAATGAGTGCCTGCAGTCCAAACATCCTCTTGAATCCAGACAAAGGACTTAATTTACTACCTTTCGGCGCCACAGCCTTCATGGAGAACACATAGCCCCCAAGAACACCGCCAGATGCAGCTGCAATAACGGCAGTCAGTCCAAAAAATGGTAACAATATATACATCGAAGAAAGAGCCTGGTTGCCAAATTCTATCGGTAACAAGTCTTCATTGAAGACCGTCCTTCGATCGAAAACGAAAGGTTCAGAGAAAGTTTCAACCAAACTAACAATGAAAAAGCCTCCAAAAAAGTACATAAATATGGCGGCACCAATCATCATCAAGGCAACGCCAAGTTCTTGAGATCTCGCCACCTGACCATCTTGTCGAGCTTTTTCAAGGCGCTTGGCAGTGGGTTCTTCACTTTTTTCTTCTGAACTTTCCTCAGCCATTAAATAATTCCCAACATCCGTCCTACAGTATCGAAGGACTCTTGCCAAAGTGACTGAATACGAAATCCAATTGTCGGCATAGACATACTTAGAATCAGTATTCCAGCCATAATCATGGCTGGAAACCCAACTGCAAAAATATTTAGAGCTGGAGCTGCACGAGTAATCACACCGATGCCCATATTAATGAACAACAGAGATACCATTATGGGCATTGCTACCAAGAGAGCCCCCAAAAAAAGCCACTTACTCCAATCAATTAATAACATTATTAATGATTGCACCTCCAATGGACTGCCGATAGGCAACGTAACAAAACTCTCCATCAAGGCCCGTAAAACAATAGCGTGACCGCCAAATCCTAAAAAAATTAGCGTGGAACAAATGAGCAAGAACTGAGCTATCACAGGAACATTACCCATGTTGGGATCTATCATATTTGCCATACTCAGGCCCATCGATGCTGATATAGCCTGCCCTGCAACTACCAAAGCACTGCTCACAACTTGTAGTGATAAGCCCATTAAAACACCGATGAATACCTGACTAAATAATTCTTTGACTCCAGCGCCGCTTGTGGGAGCGATTATAGGCCACTCTATCAATGGATAGACCAGAACGGTGAGAGCAAGTGCCAACAAAATGCGAATTCTTACCGTCACAGCTTGCAAAGAAAAGAACGGAGCAGCCAACAAAAATGCTGATATCCGAGTCATCGGCCAAAGCAAAGTGTAAAAACGCTGAATAATTTCAGCCGCTAAAATATCCATCATATAAAAAGCGTCGGTATCCGCTCAAAAATGCGTTGAAAGAAATCAACCATAATCGATACCTGCCAACTTCCGAAAATGATCAGCGCAATAATCATTACCCCAAGTTTTGGGATAAAACTTAGTGTCATTTCCTGTATTGACGTTGCTGCCTGTAAAATCCCAACGGCTAAGCCTACCGCTAATGCCGTACCTAAAAGCGGGGCGGCAACTAATACCGCAACCCATAAAGATTCACGTCCAAGGTCGATCACCATTGCCGCATCCATTTCGTTCTCCTACAAAACCGCAAAACTCGATGTCAAAGAGCCCATTATAAGTGTCCAGCCATCGACCAAAACAAACAGCATAAGCTTAAAAGGCATAGAAATCATCATCGGCGAAAGCATCATCATACCCATAGACATCAAAACACTCGCAACAACGAGGTCAATAACCACGAATGGAATATAAATGAGGAACCCAATGGCAAATGCGCTTTTTAATTCCGAGGTAATGAACGCGGGAACTAAAGTAGTAAAGGGTACATCACCGGGTTCTACTACTTCATCATTTCCAGCTATTTCCACAAACATTGCAATATCAGTTTCTCTAGTCTGATTAAGCATAAATGTCCGGAATGGTGCTTGAGCTTCCGTTAGTGCCTCTTCGAAGCCGAGAGAATTATTCATGTAGGGGAGCATTGCTTCGTCATACACTGAACTAAAAACAGGTGTCATAATGAAGATTGTAAGAAATAAAGCTAAACCGAGCAGCACTTGATTGGGCGGCGTTTGAGCGGTACCCAGAGCCTGCCGGAGGAGTGACATCACAATAATAATGCGTACGAATGATGTCATCATCATCAACAACGATGGCAGAAGGGTAAGCATCGTCATTAATGCTAATAATTGCAATGTCAGACTATATTGCGTGTTTCCAGTTCCATCGTCAACCATATTCAGTATTGGCATGCCACCCCCCTGAGCAAGCGCAAAAGACTGCATGGAGGATAAAACCACTAACATTAGTATTTTGAGAGACTTTGTGCGCATAGCCACTAATTCCTCTGCCGATTCACAAGCTGACTCAGAAACTCTCTAAAGTTGTGCTTTTTTATGCGAGAATTTGGAAGTTGACTTATGGAGTCTATCTCAATGTTAGATTGCTCGGCACCTTCCAATTCACTGATCTTCCATGATCCAAGAAGTGTTACAGCATGTGGTGATTGGGCAACGAGTATCTCATCACCGTTGATCTTTATCACTATTAGTTTTTGCCTGAATCCTAAATGGTGAACAACATTCACACCTGGCTGTATGGAACTACCTCCAAGATTCGTGGATAGCCTTTTTACAAAGAATAGCGTTGCAATTAGCAACATAAGCACAATCAAGAATGATCCGGTCATCCTTAATAATTCGCCAACTCCAACGTCCGGCACCATAATCTATGTGTTTCAGAGGTTCTTAACCCGATCTACAGTCGGTATCACACTAGTCAATCTCACGCCATAACGGTCATTAACCAAGACAACCTCGCCTTGTGCGACAAGCGTATTGTTTACCAAAAGATCAAGTGGTTCACCTGCGAGGCGATCTAACTCAACCACACTCCCTTGAGTCAATCGCATTAAATCGCGAATCTTGAGGGATGTTCTTCCTACCTCAACTGAAATTGTTACAGGTATATTCTGAAGCACATCAGCGTTAATTTGACTTTGACTCAAATCCAACGCGGTTGCCCCGTTGCCGTTAGTTTCAACTGTCTCCGTACTAGTTTCTGCCATAATCCTGATCTCGCTTTTGGTGAAGAACCTTATTCCTCTGGCTCCATTGCTTTAACAATCTTTGCCGCCATATGCGGCCCGCTACTACCTATGTCTGCCTCAAATACGGGAATTTCATTCACATACATCCTCGCATAGTCCGCTTTCTTGAGGAAAAGAACGTCTCCTGAAGCCATCGACTGGAACTTGCTAAGAGTAGTCTCCACCTCTGCCAACGTAACCCTAACGGGGACCTCCGCATCTGCGGCTGCTGCATGAAGCTCATTGCTCCATTGCTGATCACCCGTGTCATCATCTCCAGTCTGTACCCTACTTGCTAAAGCTTCCCTTATCGGTTTGAGAGAGCTGTAAGGGTATACAAGATCTATGTTACCGGTCACATCATGACTTAACTCTGACTCAAAGCGAGAGAATATAACCAGATCGTTTTGATCTGCTATCTGCGCGAATTGCGGATTCACTTCTGAACTCACATGCTCACACTTAATAGGCATCACTGGAGCCCACGCTTCTTGAAGCGCGCCAAAGAAAACATTTAGCATTATGCTTATAATGCTTGTTTCCGTCGGCGTGAAAGACCGACCGGGAGGCAGCGCATTCATACCCCGACCAAATCCACCGAAAAAATTATCAAGCGATGCAAAAACCACTGAAGGATCTATTACAACCAAAGAATATCCTCGTAAAGGATCCAGCCGAATGGTATTCACTGCTAGGGGTGGCTTGAGGTCTTTTAAATAATCACCAAACTTAATAATTTTGACATTCGCCATATTAATCTTGGGAGTAGTCCGCAACACCTCCAACAACCCGTGACGAAATTGTCTAACAAATCGTTCATTAATCATATCCACGGCGCCAACATTAACACCTAAAGATGAATCTTCGTTTGTTAAATCATGTTTCAGCGCGGCCGCACCGGTGTTTACGCCAGTGTCAGATTCAATAGTGCCATCTTCAATGCCCGCAGCAAGGGCATCAAGTTCTTCCGGGGAGAGCAAATTAGTGGAGTCAGCCATTACACGTCTCGCTGATTTTTAGGATAACCACAGTGCAAATTTTACTGCACAACAAACGCAGTGAAGCCAACTTTTTCAACACCGCCGAAGTCCTCTAATCCCTCAAGGATTGAGTTAATTTCTAATCTAAACTCCTCCGCCAATTCTTTCCTGAAGGTCGGTCGAGCAAGATCAGACTCTGTTTTAAGTGCCATTATTCGCATCAGCGCATTTCTGATGGGAAAATCATGCTTCTCCATGTGAGCGATTACTCGTTCATCATAATGGGTCATTATGTAAACCTTCACTTGCATTACCTTGCGCGAATTGGCGAGATTGGAAGTCATCTCAGACTCTATTTCGAAGTAAGTTTGTTCATATCTTGTCAGTTCGGGGGAATCAATTTTTACTCGATCTGGCCCGGCAAGCGCAGCAGCAGCAGCAGCAGCCTCCTCAGACGCAATCGCTTCCAATGCTGCGACAGCAGCTTCTGCAGTTGCCTCTTCATCCGCTTCAAAAAATCCAGATAAAAACAGCGTTCCTCCGATAGTAATAGCTACTAAAAGAAGAATTCCAACCACCAAGAGGATGATTTTAATTAAACCTCCTTTACCACCACCCTCTTCCTCTTCTACAACTTCATCAGCCATTGCAAAACCCTCTTTCTTAAACTTTTACTCGGAAATTGATAGTTGATGTATTAAACCAACACATCGAGGCCATCTTCGGATAGCGGCTTACGCACCATATCCGAGGATGCCAATTTTCCTTCTTCATCTGATGACCGTTGACTCGCACTACCATCAGATGCCGGATTTCCGTCAGATTGGCCTTTATATCCGGATCCCATACCTTGATAAGCAGTATTCGTGCCAAACTGATCCAACATTTCACGTAATCTTGGCAAACTTTCTTGCAAGAGATCACGGGTCGTCGGGTTTGAACTCAGAAAGTTAGCTTCTAATTCACCGTTACGCATCTCTAGTTGAACTTCAACACGCCCGAGAGAAGATGGATGCAAGTCCATCTCAACACGCCAAGATCCACGCTCAATTTGAGCGACCAATCGCTGTCCTAGCGCTTGAGCTAACCGCTGTGACAATTGACTTTGCAACTCCTTCCGGCGAACTATATCACTCGCAAGATCATCTTGCGATGTTTCCATAAATCCCGAAGGCTGCGAATGTGTTGCAGAGGTTGCAGACTCTGATGTAAGACTAATTACGGGCGCCGGACTAGCAGATTGGGGCAAAACGATCGCGGTGTTATTCCCAGAACTGAGTGGGCTCGATATCTGTTCTGATGACGAGGACACTACAGTTATCGATGACAACTTTTCTACGATGCCAACTCCCCTGCTTAATATTAAACGTTCTGCTAAGTCTTGATTCCCCACTCTTAAAGCGACCTTCCCCACAAAATCACGCGGGTTCAGAGACCCCGCACCTGTAATCACTGGCTTCGTTACGAACTGATCTTCTTTTGAGAGTAGATCAATGTATTTGCCGGTTAATTCACTGGTAACCCTCGGTACTTTTTCAACCGAGGTTAATTTTGTTATTGTATGCGGCACTTCGCTACCGCCAGATCTAGACGTAAAGGAGTTGCTTGACTCGACAAAACCAGTCTTCGCAGAATCTTTAACCAACATAGAAGGAACCGGTCCCGTCATTAGCGGTTCTTGGCTGATTGACTTTAGCTCCAAATCATTAATTTTTGCCGAGTCAGAATTCTTTAGGATGGCGATATCATCATTTGTTTTTACGAATTTTTCTAAACCTTTCAGAAAATCGCTTATCGGCTCTAATTTCTTTGTCGGATCAACGCTATGGGTAAAATTTTGGTTTGATGCGCCTTGGTTGGACTTTTTGGGTTCCAAACCCAAGTCATTGGTTACCGCGGACGGATTTAAAACGCCCATCACAGCTTCGATTGATAAGTCATCGGCAATCTCGGCCGCTGCAACCTGTTCATCACCATCTTTTGCCAACCTTAGCTGCAATGAAGGGCCTAATCCTTGTTCGTAATTCTGGCTTGATTCTCCGAGATTGTTTAGTAAAGCATGAACCTTAATTGCTGCGTCGAGAACATCAGAATTGTGTTTGGTTCCGGAAATTGATGAAGCAATCGACGCTGCTTGATTTTTTTCAAATAATTTTGTTCGCAGAAACGCTGCACTAGACCCAAACTGCTCTATTCCACCATCCCGACCAACATCGTCGCTCGCAGAATAAGAATTGGTTTGATCAGAGCCCTGTAGCATCATGAGAGCTCGAGGGTCGATGCCCTGGGACAGGGCAAATTCAGCGAGCCCTTCTTCGGAGGGTTCTCCCTCAGAAACCTTAATGCGCATACCGCTCTGAAGCTGGCGATTTTGCAGCACAACCTCGCCGCGTTTTGGCAAAACATTGCCACCTTGAGTCACGTCACCGCTGGGCATCTGTCCATGTAGAACAGTGGAAAAATCGCTAGCACTTTTCGACGAATCCTCTGAAACCTTTGATATATCCAGCAATGCTGGCTTTCCAGAGCCCAATGAAGAAGTTGGCATGTCAGACATTAAAACTCCATTCTTAAAAGTTATTACAAGTTACGTTTTTAAGTAGCAAAACACATGCCAATGGAAAATAGTCTCACACCAAAGTTTTAACCTCTCGCTTTCGAGTTATACTGTTGCAGAGCTCCGCTCTCGATTTCTCGATTCTCAAAAGCCAATGCCTCAATCTCAAACTTTTCACGCTCTCGCTGAGCTAATAGCTCAATTTTTAGTCTCTCATGCTC
>DDII01000078.1:13101-13283 GCA_002338445.1 Cellvibrionales bacterium UBA1854
CTCAATTTTTAGTCTCTCATGCTCACGCGTCAACATGACTTTTCTGGCTTTTACGCATACTTCCTCAAGTAAATTAATTTCTTGCTTGGAACGGACTTTCATTGACTGAAGTTGGAATATAAACTGTTGGTAGTTGCCGACCTCACCCGTGTGGTGAGAGCGCAATTGGACCTCTCTTAACT
>DDII01000073.1:0-2519 GCA_002338445.1 Cellvibrionales bacterium UBA1854
AGGTGTTGGCACACCATATCCCAAACCGATCGGTCACTGCGTAAACGAGCTAAGTGAGGGATTTGCTTTGCCATCGTTTTGATTTGATGAAACGGCTGGTGAGCCAATTCTGAAAAACCGACGTCAAACATGGCCTTCGAATGTTTCACCAAAGACTCATATCCTGCCCGATCTTTTGGCTCGATCCGCTCGATTTCCTGGAGAGTCTCTTCGAGAGTTCCACCATAATTAAATTGATCACCGTCAGGAAAAACAAAGCGATACCAGGGATTTAATTCCCTGAATTCGATGTGGTCAGCACGCTTTTCACCGAAGAGTTCAAATAACTCATCAAACAAGAAAGGGGCTGTGATAACGGTCGGTCCGGCATCGTGCTTGTAACCGTCGACTTCAATCACTTGAGCACGCCCGCCGATGTCATCAAGGCGCTCGATGACATGGACGTCAAGTCCTAGCGCCCTTAGACGAAGTGCACTAGCAATGCCTCCAAAGCCAGAGCCAATAACCAGTGCGCTGCCCGTCATGCAGCTGCCTTGAAGCTCGGATATTTCTGATGTAACGCTTGGATCAGGACTTCAAATGCTTGGATGCAGAAGTCAGGGAGCATTTTGACACTTTCCCGCGCATGATTGAGGTGCCACTCAAATCGCAATCGCAACACAGTTTCAGGGTCAGAGCCGTCGGTAATTTGATCAGCGAGAACCCAAAAGCCGTTCAGCCGGTGGTTGAAGTCATCGGCCTTATCGACGAGATCATCAGCTAACTGATAAGCGACCCCGATGGATGAAGCGCCCGCTAATACTCGGGTCACTTGATCATCTGTTCCCTCGCTCAACGCCAATACCATGGCAATTGGAAGACCGAGTAACGGGCCGCTTTTATGGCGGACGATTCGTTCGTAGTCGTCGAACGAGAGATGACTGTTCGGTGTCCATTGGCAATCGATGGTTTGACCGGCTGCCATTACGCTGATGCCGCGAGACAGCATGGTGATTAATCTGGGTAATTGTTGGATGTGTGGTTCTGGGAGTAGGGCAAGCTCTTCAAAGGCTGCGCCAATTAAATCATCCCCGAGACAAATCGCTGATGAGATACCTGCGACGGTCCAGACTGCCGCTTGGCCTCGCCGGGTAGAGTCCTCATCTTGCACGTCATCGTGAATCAGCGACGCCTGATGCAAAAGCTCAACCGAGGCGGCGATAGAGAGTCGTGCTGGCGCTGACAGATTCTGGGAATGTCCCGCCGCCAGCGCTAAGATCGCGCGAGTGCGTGAACCGCCAGATGACAGGTGGTCAATAAATAGTTGATTGAGGCTGACTTCGTCTTTGACTGGCTTGGATCCATATTGTCTAAGCCTATGCTCGAGCTCAATCAGATCGTTGTCTAACAGGCTGAAATCGAACGCTTGCATCATTATCCCTCACGTCATTCCATCCTTGGTTTCTTGTTATATCTTCCGTTTTCAATACGCGCGAGTTTCAATAGACGAACGCATTGAAAACGGGGCCTCTAAGAGGCCCCGACTGTCAAGCTCCTACGCTGTAGCAGGATTTAACTTTTTGTTATCTGATGTTGCCGCATACCAAACCAGCAAGCAGAATGCCAACTTATTAACGATGTCAGCAAGATTATACACCACGTTTAGCGTTTGACTTGCTGCTGCTGTTGTTGCACCAGAGGCGTCAACCATCACGAAATAGCCCAGAACATAACCCAATGGATAAATCGCCCATCCAATTGTTACGACTAACCGCATATTTCCAAATGCGCTTTGCACTGCAGGTGACGCTTGTCCGGCTTGTTTGCCAGCATCGCCGGCGAAAATTTCGTATAGGATATAAAACCATCCCAACATACCTATAACGAATCCGACCGTAGCATCGATATATCCAGCTTCGCCCATGAAACCAGCAATTAACATAATCATTGTACCGACTAGTAGTCTCCAGAACATTCCAGCTGAAGCCAAACCGATAGCCGCCAATATCAGATAAAACTCAATCATCTGAAGAGGAACAGTGAGTAACCAGTCTATGTACCGATATACTGTGGGTGTTTCGCCTGTAGCGACCCACACATCGCGCATGTAAAAATAATGCACAGCTGCGATGAAGCAAACCAGTGCCCCAACCACCAAAGAGGTCTTCCATTTACCCTCTACATTTTGGACTTCCCATAGGAAAAAAATTGTAGCGGATAGCATAGCCATGGAGATTAACCAGAACGATATCCCGACGAAATCGTCTGATGCCAAATTGGCCGCGGCGAACGCTGATGATGGCAGCGCTGTCAGCAGACCTATGGGGACTAAGCCCTTTAAAAGTTTTGTTAGTTTCATAGTTTGCCTCCTCAGGCACTGGAACAAATGTCATTGTTGTTTTTTATTCCATCCTTGGGAAATTCCAGACACAAAAACGGAGCGTGCTCCATCCTTGTTACTAGGCGAGCCGTACTCCGTTCCGACCCCTGAAAGTAAACCAGAAAACTATTTATTTAACAAACTTTAGACGCGAGGTGGA
>DDII01000073.1:2846-5381 GCA_002338445.1 Cellvibrionales bacterium UBA1854
AAAAGGTAGACAGCGAGTTGGCAAAACGATCGTTTTGGTCGTCTGCGTCATCCAACTTGGTTCGGCTCAGACCAAGATTAAAAGGGCCCGAATACCATGCTTGTGAAAACCCAAATGACCGTCAATCCCAGTGATACCGCGATAATCGTGAAAATTTGATCGTCACTCACAGGGTCAATCTCTCCGGCATCATAAAAAAAAGAGGGACACATCCGGTATGTCCTTGAATTGGAAGAGCAATGCTCGGAAGGCGACTCACAAACATTGCGTCGACGGGCAACCGACTACTAGACATTAGTCTAGTATGAGAATCATTTCAGTAAAAAATTGCACTAATTAATAAGATTAAAAGTTTCCGTAATTATGGTTTTTGTCGGCGAAACTGCTTCAATAAAAATAGTAATCCGGATAATCAAACTAAGGACCTTAGTGTTGAGGACAGTGTAGTGCGATTGATTGCATTGCTGAGTATGCTGGTTTCGTTACCGATTTTTTCGCAGACCGGTACTTATCAGCCTGAAAATATGGTGGGGCCGGTTGATAAGACACAGTTTGGTAGTAGCGAAGACATGGTCGTAGCGGCTCACCCCTCGGCGGTGGAGGCCTGTGTAGAGATCCTTAGAAATGGCTGGATAGAAGGGTTGTCTTGTGTTCAAAGGCAATCGCGCCAAGTTACGTGATCTGGATAGCCGTTCACATGCCGTAGCGGTCAATCAACATAAGTTATGTGGTGCCTCTGGCCCGAGACGAAAATAAATCGGTTGAGGCAAATTTTTTGAGGCGATAAAGTGGTAGGAAAGGTTGTGCTTTCATAAAATTCGATAATTGGTATAACAGACTTATTCCCATGGCAGTGGGCTTTAAAGAAAAGTGTCAAATAAGGTGTTGACAAATAACCATACGACTGTGTCTCCACTACATATTACCAGAAGGATATCGACCGTAGGATCGTTTGTCATAGCGACCCTCCTAGGGACTTTGGCATGTGCAAAGAAGGATGATTCGCATCTGGGTCTAGGTAAATATTTGCAACTCTGACAATGCAAACTATCGTGACAACTAGGATCAATACCCCAAGAATCGAAAAAAAATATTTTCTGATATAACGTTTATTCATGAAGTTCACCGTTAGTCTGAGAAAAAATCGTTATTACTAATCTAAATTAATTTAGTAAAAAATCCTCTTGCCGGTAGCAGTCAGCTTGGAATATGTTATTTGGCCGGTGCATTCTGATGAATTTGTCCTAAAACATGAAAAGAAGAATCCCAATTTTTTGGGGCAACTTTCTCGCAATAATTGATAAAACGATACTGACGGTACTTTGTTGCTACTAAACAAATGCATAAACTTCTGGCGCCACGCATCCAGCTAGTATTGCATAGAATTGTAGTATCGTTTTTGAATTGAAGAAGAAAGTAATGGCTGAATGGAGCTAAGAGGGTGAAAGATGTTGAAAAATCGAGAACAATACTGACGGTCGCCTTCTAACGGAGTAGTACGATAAGTCATTCAACTTTGAAGGTTTCACCCTCACTTAAAGTGACGTTAAGCCAGAATGATAATTTAATCACGTAAAGACACGTTTTAGGCTGACAGGCAAAAAATTTCCAATTGTCGGTTATTTTTTGGTGAGGATTTGAATATCCTAACTAGTGATTGCAACATTAAGTTGTTATCGATGGGAAGTTAGCTAACGTTTTGAAGGGAATAGGCATGAACGAGAATGGTTTCGCTAAGAATGCTAGGCTTGCGAGAAGAAAGCTGTTCATTGGCTACTCTGTTGGTTGGTCGGTATTGGTATTGATAATTGTTTTTAGTGTTTAATATGGCTCATCGAATGCACTTTCTGGGAATCTATTGCATTCAGCGTTGGTAACTTATCGTTTGTTCCATTATCAACTCGCTTTAAAATTCTTACATTTTCCAAAGAGCCAAGGTCATGGTCAGTCACAAGGACATGCCTGAGCTAAGAAGGTTATTTACTACGACTGCATCATTGGAAACCGAGGCCTAGTCAGGCTTTGCGAAAATATTTCAAGTAGCTGTTATATCGAAGCGTTTTATAATATTTATGTCAACGTAACATCATGCGACCGATAGCGTCTGCGGATTATTGATTGGGTTGATGTTCCGGATAAATCCGTTTGAAAAGAAATACGTTTGGCAAATTAACCCATTCGTTTTTGCGCACTAACCAAACCATGCCCTAAGGATTTAGCCGAGTGACTCAGTAAAGAACATTGATTTTGCAGTGCCTCCTCAGGCACTGGAACAAATATCATTGTTGTTTTTTTTATTCCATCCTTGTGAGAGGCCCAGACGCAAAAACGGAGCAAGCTCCATCGTTGTTTCTAGGCGACCCGTACTCCATTCCGACCAGCAAGGTAAACCCGAAAAGGCATGATTTGACAAACTTTAAACGTCCGCTAGAAAAAAAATAGACACACGCTTCGCTCTCAGCAGATTTTGTGTTTAGTAGGCGGTAGCCAAGGCCGGTTTGCAGAAGAGACTCAGAAGGGTCCAAATAGCATACT
>DDII01000049.1:0-4375 GCA_002338445.1 Cellvibrionales bacterium UBA1854
ACATTAGTAGCATTTGACATCTCAAACATTTCCGAAGAAATAGTCGTGATAGGCGCATTGGAGGTGAAGTCACCTTTCGGCAAAAGTGAGCCGGTAATCACAATAGATTCTATAATAGGTAGCGAGTCTTCTGACTGAGTAGCGGATAGATCCACATTTTCTTGCGCGCCTAACGGTCCAACGACTAAACCCGTAAATGTTAAAAGTGCCAGTATTCGGGTCTGTGACCGCATAACCCGATTTAGCGATGAGTAAGACACAATTCCCTGTTTAGGCACTTTTTTCTCCTTTTTTGTTCGCTTTTTGAATTTGATATCTTTTACTTGAACTTCTTTGGTTCTTTTTTTGTTACGTTACACTTACCTTAGAAAGTCAGTAAAACTAGCATTTTTTCTAAAAAAGATTGGCGCGATTGTAAAGGTAAGAGGGCATTTTTATATCATCCACCACATGCGTTGCCAACGTTTTTATTCAATCATTACGTCGGGATTGTGCCACATATACCGCTTAGAACGCGAGTTTTGTCGTTAATAAAGCAGGGCATATGCTAGTTGTAAAGAATGATTTTAATTCGATTTACCCTTCAGAGAAGATTGCGAAAGCCCTCCACGATAGATATCATTAGGGCTCTAATCTTTATAATACCTAAAATTTAATGAGACGCTTTATTCAACGGATGCATATATGCGCACAGACGGGTCACGCGATACCCTAATTGCTCTTTTACCTCAGTTAGGAGAGGGCGGTGTTGACTCACTATTACCCTTTCTAGCTGAGTTACGGGCCGAGAAAGGCCATGTAATGGTAAAGCAGGGTGATCAAGATGAGGACATGTATTTTCTTTTAAATGGTACATTCTCCGTGTTTGAAAAAATTCAAATTAATCGTAGTGACGTTGTATTACACACGGCTACTTTTCCTGGCCCCGGTATCCTCGGTGAGGTAAGTATTATGACCGATGCAGAGCGGACTGCGACTGTTGTTGTAATGGAGCCTGCTGACTGCTTGTGTTTGACCAAGCAGAAATTCGATGCCCTTGTTAGCGCTAAACCAAAAATCGCGATTGAACTTCTAAAGACGTTCGGCGCAGTTATGTATGGACGCCAGACCTCATTTCAAAATAGAGTTCGCGGTAATATCCTCCGGGAAAGCCGAAGTAGCGAGGGTGGTATCGCAAAACTGGCGAGATATACAGGTAAGGTGTCGCGCACTAGCTCAGCTTTAGCAGAAAAACTGTTCAGTGAGGATTTTAAAGGAGTGAATTATGATTCGAATTGATCAGTTCCGAAGCTGTGAATTTATGTTGATGTCCTAAGACAGGCTTTTTATTAACATCCACTTTATATATTACTTATTCGGTATAGTTATGAAAATTCCAGCTACATCCAGAACCCCTGCAGTCGAATTTTTACCAGGATTGTGCACGATCAAAGGCGAGTGTTATCCTGAGGACATCACCGAGTTCTCGGCTCCTGTAATTGGGCAGTTAAGGGAAGGGATATCAAAAGCAGAAGAGTATAAAGTAGAAATCGAACTCTACTATTTTAATAGCTCATCCGCAAAGTTCTTTTATGATTTTTTTGAATATCTTGATGAGAGCGCTAGTGAGGGCACTACGATAGAAGTTGTGTGGCGTCACAGAGAGGACGATGACACGATGGAAGAGGCGGGAGAGGAATTTGAAGAGGATTTAGAGCATGTAAAATTTATCCTGGAATCAATAGGTTAATAGTAGTCGTTCTGTCTTATTGGTGGAGAATCTAATGAATAATGATACTATACAGCTGCATGAGCTTATGCTGAATCGAGGTACCTTTTTTTGCTATGCAGGTCCGCTATCTGAGGAGGTACTAACAAGTCTATCCTCTGTTGTGAAAGATCAGCTAACAGAAACCGACAGCACTTCGCCGATTACAAATAAAGTGTTCAGCATCTTTGTCGAGCAAGCACAGAATATCATCCGGTACTCTGTAGATCGTTTGGATAAAAGTGGCGTTGGATCTGTGTCCATAAGCCACATTAACGACGGATTCCTTATCGAGGCGGTCAATGAAGTTGATGCGAAGAGTCGAGAGCGTTTAGAGGAGATACTTACTCATCTAAAGCATATGGATGCAGCTGAGCTCAAAGCAGCTTATAAGCAGAGATTGAAGCAAGGGCCTCCAGAGGGAAGCGTTGGCGCGGGGCTAGGGTTTATCGAGGTTGCCAGAAGAAGCTCGCGATTTGATTTTGCGTTTGAAGAACACAATGGCCAGACCTTATTTTTATATCGTGGGTGGGTGAACACGCATGCATAATTAAATTAAGTAGATTTCTCGACATGGGCACGCAGGGTGTCAAGTGCATTTGTGAGAGATAAATTTAGTTCGTCAAGCTGTTGCCCAGTTAAACCTGAAAGCTGTTCCTGAAGAAACGAGTTTTCAGTTTTAATTGTGATAATCGAGTCTGTATCTTCTGATTCAATCACCTCATATGTTCTGACTGGGTTACTAATTCCTTTCAGCTTGATCCTCTTAGATTCTTTACATGAAATTTTATCTTTCACGAGGTTATAGGTGTCGAAAGACAGAAGTATGGATCCAGAGGATGCAGCGGACTCAAGCCGCGCGGCCATATTGACTCCTGCACCAATAACAGTGTAGTCCAGTCGATTTTCAGAGCCAAAATTACCCACAGTGCAAAAACCAGTATTGATCCCTATTCTCATCTTGAAAGGTTCCTGCAGCCCAAAGCGCGCCCATTTGTCGGTCAATTCCTCTAACCTTTTTTGCATTTCAACTGCCATTGATACACATCGAAACGCATCCTCAGCTATGCCTTGACTTTCAGGGTCGCCAAAAAATATCATTATTGCGTCTCCGATGTATTTGTCTATCGTAGCTCCATATTTGAGTGCTATTGCCGACATTTCGTCAAGGTAATAGTTAAGCGCCGCCGTGAGATCCTCTGATTCGAGGCTCTCCGTAATTTGTGTGAAGCCAACAAGGTCCGAAAAAAAGATAGTTAGTTTCTTTCTCGAGCTAGCAAGACTTACTTTTTGTTTGCCGCTAAAAATTGACTCATAAACCTGAGGAGATAGGTACTTGGCAAGTTGAGCCGATAACTGCTCTAGCTGAGTACTTTTTTCTCGTGCCTCTTGTGCAAGGACATTTAATCGCTCCTCACTTCGATCATTATGTTTTACCAGACGCCTCGTTGTTTTGAGGAGCTTTTCATATTCTCTGAGTAATTCGCTGAGCTCTTTTTGTGATGTGTCGGACACTCCCTCAATAGCAAACTTTGATTTCTCTATAACTTTGAATTCATGTTGGAATATTCCTTCATTTCTGGCCATTACAGTTTTATCTCCATACCTTCCTTTGCCAGAGCAAACTCTGGATCCTTCGAGTTGATAGCATTCCTCTCAAGAGACTCTCTAAACACTTTGTCTAATTCATCGTCTGTTCTACTCGGATCGTGATGCGTAAAAAGAACTTGTTTTGCGCACGCTTCGCGTGCGGCAGTAATGCTTGAATCAAGTGTTCCATGCCCCCAACCATGTCGTGTAAGGTACTCCTCTTCAGTGTATGCGGAATCTATGATCAGCAAATCAACTCCTTTTATGAAGTTGATAGTCTCTTGCCGAATGGCCCTCATACTCTGCTCCATATTTGAGAAACGAGGGTCATCAGATGAGTGGGGATTTAATTTCCACTCATGATCTCCGGTAAAAATTATACTACGATTCTCACTATCGATTCGGTATCCGATATTAATCGCGGTATGATTAAATTCGAAGGTTTTGACAATCAAAGAATTTATCTGAATCCTATCACCGCCCGATACGTCTTCAAAAATTAAACGGGCTGCTACATTTTGTAATTGCACTGGGAAAAAATGACGATCCATCTGATTAGTCAAATGATCTTTTATGGTCAGACCACTGGTTGGGTCTTTCGGCCCATAAATATGTATTTCAACGTCGTCAGAGAAAAGTGGTTGAAACATGGTAAAACCTTGAATATGGTCCCAGTGGGTATGAGTAATGAATAAATGAATCTTTTTTATTTCAGTACGTACGAGATGCTGTCCCAGCGGAAATATTCCTGTTCCGGCGTCTAAAATTATGCACTCGTCATCGTGTCCGTTGACTTCTATGCAAGTCGTATTCCCACCATACCTGAGAGTACTGGCTCCTGGCACCGGTAAAGAACCCCTTACACCCCATATTTTACAGTACAATTACAACCCCCGCTTTGACATGGCCAGATTTATAAGCTTTAAAATAATACGACCTAGTAAAAAATTGCTAATACATTGTACACTCTACAGGGAATCTCGGAACACTATCCGTAGAAATTTGTCTTGACCGATAGATAATAATATGATGACACAG
>DDII01000049.1:4758-18758 GCA_002338445.1 Cellvibrionales bacterium UBA1854
CAGTGGTATAGGAGGTAAATTTACTGTTGTTTCATAGAATTTTTTTGGTTTAAAAATAATGCTTATGATCCATAACATAAAACCCTTATTTCACATTTTTAGATTTGAGGCATTTATTTTTTTATGCTTTTTTTCTCTCATCAGTAATTTCGGTTGGTCTGAGGTCTTAGCTACAAACATTGGCTACTATACTGACGATGGTGAGAGAGTAAGTATTGAATGCTCTCTAATGGGGGCGGGTGCGCTCAGATATCCGCCAAAGGCAAGAAAGTATAAATATGTGGGAGAGGTTATAGTCGCCTTTTCCATTGGACCAGATGGCAAAGTTGTTGATCCGCATATAGTGGACGCGGAACCACCAGGAATTTTTGAGCGCTCTGCATTGAAGTACGTCAGGTCTTGGAGATACCAGCCGCCGGTTCATGACGGAGAAAATATTCAGGTCGACGATGTAGCGGTCAGGATTGCTTTTCAGCCAGGGCGGTAATATTCAGTCATGTAGGCTGATAAGATAGAATATATGACTACACGCATACAGCTCCTCGCTCTAACTATTTTTGGTAATGTAGCTATTGCCGCACTTTTTTTTTGGTTGGCCACCGACCAACTTGACGGCCAGCAAAAAACTAATCTCGAAAATTCGGCTTTAGTTTACCAGCGGGCCTGGAATACTGCCTCAAGTGAGTCATATGACTTGTCCATCGGAATGTGGCATCCGCAAACGGGCACTTTTGAAAATCGGTCTATCTGGAAAAGCGAAGAGAATTTTCTCGCCTCTCCTAATGAAGCCCCGAATGTAAATGAAGATAATCCGCTATATGAGTCGTTTCGGCGCGGAGATATTGAGAGCATCTCCACAATTACTGATAGTCTTTTTCAACTTCCAATCGATGACATGACTATGAGTGCTGTCTTCGTATTGAATGCGTCGGGTGTACTTATCCATTGTATGACTGCTTATGATGGGTATGGCATTGATCCATGTGCTGAAACTGCAAAATATAATTTTGAACAACTGGATATCGCGACGGCAAGCGGTATGCTTAGTAAGCGGCGTTCAGCAAGAGTTCCTGTCAAGAGAGGCATTTTGCGCATTGATGATTTGAGCAATGATGAGGAATCTTCGCTATATCAGGCCCTGTATATTGCCCTCCGTGATGATAGCTCGAAACTCGGTACGATAGTTTTGGCTAAAAATATTTTTGAGGCACTTGAATCATTTGAGTATGAGTTTGAGATTAAAGCTGCTTTAAATTTCGATAATAGAACAATTACGTTAAATAATTATTATGAAATTGATAATTACTCAGGTATTTCTGATGACGCTAATATTGCAGGCGAGGCTTCAAATTCGCTGCGAGAGTATAAAGATACGCTGTTAGTTAATGGTACTTTTGGAGCTACGAATGTCAGCCTTGAGGCATCTGTATTTGGATTTCCTCTCAGCGATTTTGCAAAGGGTGAAGAAGCTTTGCTGATTGTGTTAAGAGATCAAACAGAACTTTTGGAAGCTCAGGATAAGGCAATGGGCAGCACTTTTATCTACGGGGCAGCCGTCTTTACAGTGGTTGTTCTCTTGGTCATTTGGTTAGTGTCAAGAATTGAGGCCGCGATGAAGGATGCTTATGATCAAGCATCTACCGCAAATCGAGAAATTCAGAGCTCGATCAATTATGCGGCAAAATTGCAAAGAGCTTTGCTTAGAGCAGAGCGTATGCCTGATGATTTTAAAATTGATCTTACCTGGAGGCCAAGAGATGTTGTTGGTGGAGATATATATGTGGTGAGAACGACTGATAACAAGACCGTGATTGCAGTCATAGACTGCACTGGGCACGGTGTGCCTGGAGCTTTTACATCCGTTATTGCACGAGCAGTTGTGGACCGAGCAATTGAGGATGATCAAATAAATACTGCCGGTGAATATCTGAGCGAATCAAATCGACTTATAAAAGATATGCTTTTTCAAAATGAATCTGAGGAGGCTGATTCTGATGCAGGTTTTGATGGGACAGTATGTATATTAGATAGACAGTCAGGGTGCTTAGAATTTGCAGGTGCTAATTCCTCACTTTTCGTTGTCAATAACAATCAAACGAAAGAAATAAAAGGTAACAAAAAGTCGGTTGGAGCCCGGCGCACACCAAACGACTTTGAATTTACAACACAGACAATTGAAAATCCGTGTGGAATGTTTGTCATGCTAACGGATGGGGTCACTGATGTGATGAACGAGCTACCTCGGCCTATAGCATTTGGTCGCAAGCGTCTGATGAGACTTTTACAGTCCCTGGATACATCTGAACCAAAGCTCGTTGTCAGTAAAGTAATGGATGCAATAGACCAGTACAAGGGGGCCTCTCCGCTACGGGACGATTTGACGCTACTTGCATTTTATATAGACGACACTGACTCGGTGTTTGTCTCTGATCTGGCAACGATCAAGGGTGTAGCGGGGTAATTAGGTATATTTATTTTTAAACCATTATGTTCACGAAGAGTGGCTCATTGCGTATCGGCATGTCATTCTCAAAGGACATAAGTTCTTCGATTTGTCGGTTGAGCCTTTCCGAAGCAGTGTTAGTGACCTTTGATTTAATCTCATCTATGTCGACTTCGGGTGATAGGATCTTATTGGCAGCTTTTTCATGAACTATACTGTCCTGAACCTTCATCTCAAAAAGGTACTTGGATAGCTGTTCTGCCTCCAGTCTTGCTATTTGGTAACGTTGTAATGAAAGATCGTCCTTTTGATCGATAACTTTTGCGGGAACCGATCTGTTTTCAAGACTATTTTCATTACCTCTTGGAATACGCTGTTGACGCCTCGATCTCTGATCCACCAACGCGGGAGAGTTTCCTAAATTTCTTGAAATTTCGGCCAATTGCCTGTCTCCAATAGATTTTATGTCAAAAATTAGACATAATTTGAGAGTATGCCCTAATTTTTTCTATATTGCGAATTTAGGTTTCGACTTTCTCAGGATTGTCCTCACAAAGAAAGTTTAGGTTGCAAGCCCTGTTTTATGAGGTTAGTTATACATTATACTTGTTTCCGTCAAGTGAGAGTCATAGGATGTTCGCGAGCAAGCAATGATTTTGTTGTTTTGGGCAAAATAGTTTAGGTGTGAGCTCGTATTTGTTAGCGAGAGGCGATCTTTAAATTGAAACAATCATATAAAGCAACGTTGTTATCGATTGTCTATCTTCTGATTTTCAACGGAGCTGCTGATGTCTCGGCGGCAGACAAGCTGAAGATCACTTGCGACAGTCGTGACCTCGTGTTAGATCCTGACACCAAGCTCCTCGATATCGAGGTAGTTAATAACACGCTCTTGACCCCAGATAAAACATTCAGGGGTATACCTTTCACTGAACTTGATGACTTGGTGAGATTTCGTGTTGTCGGAGAGTTTTACACGGAGGGTTGGGCACTCAATAAATCAACATTGATGGCAGCTAGCAGCTTAACAGTTACCAATAAGCCAAATATCGCTGCGGTGAATCGTAGTTATACTTGTATAGAGACTGCACCGCCTAAACCCCCTGAAAAGCTGCCTAAACGTCCAGTTGGAAAGCGTCCTCGCAAGCGCGGCTTCTAAAACTACAGTGTTTTTTAAATTCGTTAACTTCTAAGCTTTTGTGACATTTTTTTGAATGAGGGAGCTTTGAGATTACAACATGTTTTGGAGCTACATAATTCCCATTTCAAGTCCTAGAGCCAAAGTAAGGCCCAGGTCCCTACAACTTGTTAATGTCTTTTCATCAAGGGCGCCCTTACAAATAACGGGATCAACAACTTGTCGGAGTGGATAACCTTTTAAAATTCTATTTATATCTCGTTCAGCTCCAGTACCGTCATTTGCAGCTGAAATAAATAATCCATATGGAAGGTTGAGTTTATAGGGTTGTGCGGGATAGTATGTACGATCAAAAAAATCCTTCAACATTCCACTCATTGTGCCAAAGTTTTCTGGCGTTCCAAATATAAGGCCATGACAATTAAGCAAATCTTCTAAACCGGCAGATTGGGCGGGTAGAAAGATTGTCTCTACAGAATTTTGTTGCTTAGAACCTTTAATAACCTCTCTTGCCATGGCATCAGTTGTTCCGCTCTGACTATGCGAGATGATGAGTAGTCTCTTAGGTTTATTCAAAAGAACTCCAGACTCAGGATAGCGCGTTAGGAACTTTAGTATAAAATTTTCTTGTATCGTTGTTAGAGCCAGCAATGAAAAACTTTGAAATTTTGCATCGTTTTTTCACTTTACAAAATAAACTCACATTTATTTGTACATTATAGCTTTGTTTATGTAAGGATTATATGTTTAGTCACAAGTGTGGTGACAAAGTTCATCTGATTTATGGGGATTGTCAAAAGCAAAGTCCGGTACTATCATCAGGACATGGGCAACTGGATGACTCGAAAAATGACGCGCTACTTTTGGTGCTTGGCCTCTCATGGAATTATTGTCGAGAAATCCCACCTTGAAGGCGGTCAAATCCATCTAATTTCATGACAAAAAGAGATAACCGATCTGCTTATACATATGTGCGTTTATTGAGGTATGTTTCGCACCATTGGTTTGCAATTTTAATTGCAATTACGGGTTTAATATTGCATTCGATTGCAGAAGTTGCCTTCGTAGATCTTCTCGGCTTCATCACCGATACTGTGGGGCAACTCACTGCGATCTCTGGGCAAGATGAAGAATTTTTACCGCTAACTGGGATCACTGCCTTTTTTTCAGGTTGGTTTTTCGGCTCCCAACCGGCTGATCGCGCATGGTTAATTATCCCAACATTTTTGATTGCAGTAAGTCTTCTGAGGGGTCTTGGTTATCTTATCGGAACATATGGCCTAGCCTATGTGGCAAATTACTTAGTGCATACGCTTAGATCTGAAATTTTCGATAAATATCTTTTACTACCAATAAAGTTCTTTGACCAATCGATGTCGGGGCACTTAGTATCGGTAATAACCTTCAATGTACAGCAGGTAACTGAAGCTGGCACAAAGGCAGTAAAAACTTTGTTACAACAGGGTAGCTTGGTTATTGGACTCCTTGCTTATTTATTTTATGTCAATTGGCGTTTAGCGATCTTTTTTTTGGCAGTGATGCCTTTAATCGCCCTTTTAGTTGGATATGTCAGTAGACGTTTTCGAATGATTAGTAAAAGAATTCAGTCGGCAATGGGTGATGTAACCCACGTGACTCAGGAGGCCGTTAGTGGGTACTCGGAGGTGAGAATGTATGGTGGCGCTGATACGGAACGCCAACGTTTGATACTCGCAAGTCACGCAAATCGGAGGCAGAATCTTAAGATGTCTTTGACAGAGGGAGTAAGTAATCCGTTGGTGATGCTTCTGGTATCGATTGCTTTTGCCGCGGTCACCGGGTTGATGCTAAATCCAATTATTCTGTCTAATATGACTACGGGAAGTTTCATAACGTTTTTAGTCGCCTCTGGCATGTTGATAAAACCTGTCCGACAACTCAGTGAGGTAAATAGTTCGATACAAAGAGGTATTGCTGCCGCTGCATCAATTTTTGAGATACTTGACGCTGATCAGGAGGTTAATAAAGGCGAATACACTGTGGATCGAGCAAGGGGAAAATTCGTCTTTAAAAATGTTTCTTTTTGCTATCCAGATTCTGACAGAACAGTCCTTACGGGCCTTACCTTTTCCGTTGACCCAGGCCAAACGGTGGCTATCGTTGGTTCATCGGGGAGTGGGAAAACATCGCTGATAAGTTTGATTATGAGATTTTATGATTATCAAAGGGGCTCTATTCAACTAGATGACGTCGACATCAATGAATATACCCTAAGTAATTTGCGCCACCAAATAGCACTGGTAAGTCAGAACATCACACTTTTTAATGACAGCATACTTAACAACATTGCTTATGGTGCTCTCGCCAAATCCGAGCTAAAAAAGGTGAGGAATGCAGCAAGAGTTGCAAATGCTGATGAATTTATTTCTAAGTTATCAGACGGCTATGAAACAATTATTGGCGACGATGGTGTTATGTTGTCTGGAGGACAGAGACAGCGCATTGCTATCGCTAGGGCAGTACTAAAAGATGCCCCAATTTTGATTTTGGATGAGGCTACATCATCCCTTGATACTGACGGTGAGAGACAAATACAAGGAGCGCTAGAGCTACTAATGGAAGATCGAACAACTTTTGTGATAGCACATCGTTTGACTACCGTTGAGAGGGCCGATCAAATCCTAGTGATGGAAAATGGACAAATTCTCGAACAGGGTACTCATAAAGAATTAATTGCTCGAGCGGGTCGATATGCAGATCTTCATCGAAATCAATTTGTGTTGATGGAGTGAGTTTACTTGTCCTTTGAACACTTTTTGACAACATCGTGGTATCGGAGAAGTGCATGGTTATATGTGCTACTGCCCATCAGTGCCATCTTTGTCATATTAATTGAAATTAGGAAAGCGATTCTGAAGAACAGATTTTCCAGGCGTAAAAATTCTGTGCCTGTGATTGTCATTGGCAATATCGTTGTTGGTGGTAGCGGGAAAACCCCTCTATTGATCTCGGTGGTGAGAGAACTTCTTAGGAGGGGGATTAAAACTGCCGTCGTGAGTAGGGGTTATGGTAGGTCTGGACAAAATGAAACTATTGAGGTGACCTCAGAAACACCGGTTTGTCTAAGCGGAGATGAGCCTCTGCTTATTGCCAAATCATGCGAATGTAGGGTGATTGTTGATTCTGACCGTGCTCGAGCCGTAAAGTTTCTCTCAAGAACAGGAGATTATGATTTAATCTTAAGCGATGATGGGCTTCAGCATTATTCGATGAATCGTGATGTCGAAATAGTTGTAATAGACGGATCTCGAGGATTTGGAAATGGATTTTGTATCCCAGCTGGACCGCTGCGAGAACCAATAAGGCGATTGCGTTCGGTCGATTTTATAGCGGTGAACGATGAGGTAGAGAAAAAGGTATATCCTCCTCATGTGCATGTTTTTCATTTTTTTTATAAACCCATGAAAATTGTAAATTTACTCACTGGACAGGTGTGCCATCCTGATAATTGGGATGGCTCAGAAATCGTTCATGCGGTTACTGCTATTGGAGCTCCAGATCGTTTCAAGAAGTCTCTGGAGAGACTGGGACTTCAAGTGATTTTGCATCCTCACGACGATCATGATCGTTTGAAGTTGGGAGACCTGTCTTTCAATGATGGGTTGGATATAATTATTACTGCAAAAGATGCTGTAAAATTGGAGTGGGAATTTGATCATGATGTATGGTGTTTGGAGATAGAGGCTGTTCTGGATCCTTCGGTAACCGACGACTTAATTACCTGTTTAAACGAGAAAGGATTGAATCTAGTAGTGCAAAGATAAAAATTTAAATTTTATGAGATATCTATGGAATTTACAGTAGTCATTCCGGCTCGTTATGGCTCGTCGCGATTGCCTAATAAGGTGTTATGTGACCTATCTGGGAAAACGATGTTGCAAAGGGTGTGGGAGCAGGCCGAGAAAAGTAATGCCCGACGGATCATCATCGCTACGGATGATGAGCGCGTCGAGTCCGTGGCAAGAGAATTCGGTGGGGAAGTCCGCATGACGAAGATAGGTCACCAATCTGGTTCTGATAGAATTAATGAAATTGCGGGCCAACTATTGCTTGACGATACTGAAATTATCGTAAATGTTCAGGGTGATGAACCCTTGATACCTCCAGATATTATTAATCAGGTAGCAAATAACCTGGATATAAATCCGGTAGCTGGCGTTGCTACACTGTCCGTCCCGATCGTCGAAATCGATGATTTCTTAAACCCAAATGTTGTTAAAGTTGTGGTTGATGACGAAAGTTTTGCATTATTTTTTAGTCGGGCTCCAATACCGTGGCCTCGGAATTTTGGATTTTCTAGTACTAAATCATTGTGTAATGGTTTAGTAGAAGGATCCCGGCATGTCGGCTTATACGCTTACCGCGTAAGCACTTTACGACGATTTGTTAACCAACAGCAGTCTAAGCTAGAAAAAATTGAGAGATTAGAACAATTACGATTTATGGCTCATGGTGTTAAAATTCACGTTGAGAAGGCTTGCTGCGATGTGCCTCACGGCGTTGATACTAAGGAAGACCTATTAAAAATAAACGAGTCTTTTAAAAATCTATCAACTTAATTTACGTAATAAATGCGCTATGGTTAATGTTTTGTTTGTTTGCTTGGGAAACATCTGCCGATCGCCCACAGCGGAGGGAGTATTTAGAAAGATAGTAAAAAAACACGGCATGTCTGACATGATATCGATAGATTCTGCAGGGACCGGTAATTGGCATCTAGGTAACCCGCCAGATCAGCGGGCGATAGAGGCAGCCTCAAAGCGTTCTATTGATATAAGTCATCTACGTGCTCGTCGTTTTAGTTCATCTGATTTCCTAAAGTTTGACTATATATTGACAATGGACAGACAAAATCTCAAGTCTCTGCGGCGTGATTGCCCTGTATCTTTTGATGGCCACTTGGGTTTGTTGCTTGACTTTCTTGGAGAAAATAATTTCTATGATGTCCCAGATCCCTATTATTCTGACGAACATGCCTTTGAAATTGTGCTGGATTTAGTGTTCGAGGCGGCTGAAAACTTGTTTAAGCACATTTTAAACCACCACATATGACTTTAAAAATTTCATATAACCGCAGTTTGATGCGAAATAATACACTTGCACTGCAGTCGACCGCGGAATATTTTTGTGAGGTTAAAAATACTACAGACTTAAGAGAAGCGCTCACTTTTGCGAGGTCAAAAAACCTTGCTATTACAGTCCTTGGCGCTGGCAGTAATGTAGTGTTAAAAAGTAATTTATTTGGGCTGGTAGTCATTATAAATTTTAAAGGTATTCGTCACAGCATAGATGGAAATGATGTGGTCTTATCGGTTGCTGCTGGGGAAAATTGGTCAAGCTTAGTAAAATATGCTTTGCGGAACAATTGGTATGGCATTGAGAATCTTGTACAAATTCCAGGAAGTGTTGGAGCTGCTCCAATACAGAATATTGGTGCATATGGGGTTGAGTTATCTGATGTTTTTGTTTCTCTGGATGCCATGGATATACGAACAGGGGAGATAAATTCATTGTCACACGAATTATGTGGATTCGGTTATCGTGATAGTATCTTTAAAAGAAAACGAAAAAAAAAGTACATCATTTTAGAGATTAAAATCAAGCTTTCTTTAACGGCCAACGTCCAATGCGATTATCCTCTCCTCTCCGAGGCTCTCAAGATGGATTCACAAAAGTCAACAGGACTAATTACACCACATAGAGTTGCTCGCACTATTTCAGATATCAGAAGGAGAAAGCTTCCAGATCCGTCAATAATTGCAAATGTGGGTAGTTTTTTTAAAAATCCCGTGCTTAAGTCCGACTCGGTGAGCAGATTTTTGGAGTGCTATCCTTTGGCCCCGGTATTTGAAATAAATGGAGCGGAATACAAAGTTGCTGCTGGTTGGTTAATAGAAAAATGTGGTTTGAAAGGCTTTCGCTCCGGTAATGTCGGTATGTCCTCAGAGCAGGCGTTGGTACTAGTTAATTATGGGAACGCTAGTTCGAGGGAATTGTTGCAGTTTTCGGAATCTGTCAGACAGCAGGTTTTGAGCGTTTTTGGAATCTCATTAGAGCTTGAGCCAACTGTGTATGGATCTTTTTAAAGAGCAAAAAATTCCTATGAGGCTATCTGACGGGCGATCGGGTTATCTTCGGTTTTGGCCTAATTGGATGCCGTTAAAGGAGGCCGATTTACTCCTCGCGCTAGCGATAAAGCAAACGCCTTGGCGACATGACAGCATCCGAATGATGGGTAGGAAAATCCCTATTCCAAGATTACAAAATTGGTTTGGTGCCCCTGGTACAAGCTACACCTACTCTAATATACGATTGGAGGCTTTAGAGTTTCCCCCGTGGATGGAGCGACTTAGAAGATCTATCGAAATTCAGACAAACTCTGAGTTCAACAGAGCGCTTGTGAATTATTATAGAGATGGAAACGATAGTGTAGACTGGCATGCAGATGATGAGGCCTCTTTGGGTAATGAACCTGTAATTGCCTCCTTTTCTCTTGGTGTTGAACGCAAGTTTGACCTCCGTCATAATTTGAGTGGGCAGCGAGTATCATTGAACCTTCCACACGGATCGCTCTTGTTGATGGGTCCCGGATTGCAAAGTTTCTGGAAGCACAGAATTCCAAAAGCACGTGCCCTGAGTGACGCCAGAGTAAACTTCACTTTTAGATATATGAGGACTTAACAGCGAGCCTCTATTAAAGGTTTTCGATTATTTTTAATAGTGTAATTATTTTCGACAAGGACTCCTGGTACTCTGTTGTAGGGTCTGAATCCGCGGTAATTCCGCCACCGCCCCAGCAATGTAAGTTCTGTCCGTCTGCGAGTACTGTTCTGATTGCAATATTGGTATCCATTGTTGCGTCAGCATTAATATAACCTATGCTTCCGCAATATACGTTCCTCTTGATTGGCTCTAGCTCTTCGATAACTTGCATAGCCCTTTGCTTTGGAGCCCCTGTTATCGACCCTCCAGGAAAACAGTCTCTCAACAGTTTAGATGGAGAAACACCCAATTTGAGTTTGGCTGTAACTGTACTAACGAGGTGATGAACATTAGTAAAGCTTTCTAAGGCAAATAGTTTTGGCACTAAGACGCTGCCTTTCTCAGCATTTTTACTAAGATCATTTCTCAGCAAATCAACTATCATTAAATTTTCTGCTAGGTCTTTTTCGCTACTCAGAAGAAGCTGGGCGTTTTGTTGATCTTGTTTGTTATCAGAGCTGCGGCTCATGGTGCCTTTGATTGGCTTTGTCTCGGCATATCCATCTCTGACTTGTAAAAACCGCTCGGGGGATAAGCTCATAACTCCTTTTGATTTTTCCCAACTCCAGAAGGCAGCATAGGGAGATGGCATCTTTTCTCTAAGGGCGAGATAAGCGGTGAAAATGTTTCCATTGTATGGAGCCGAAAAATGTTGAGCAAGATTTACTTGATAGCAGTCTCCTGCGACTATGTACTGTTGAATTTTAGATATTTTGTCTAAATAGTCAATTTTCGGGGTTTGTGGTTGAAAGGAGTTTATTAGCGCGAATGATCCTTGGCGGTGTCGATTTGTGAACTCAAAACGCCCAAAGATGTTTAAGATTTTCTCTTTAAGAGAATCTGAACATTGTGGATGGAAGTTTAGGTATGCGGTTTTCTCTTGATGATCTACAACCAAACCCCACAAATATCTACCTATCCGCATATCGGGGAGATCTGACTCTATTTTTGTAGAGTTGTCAATTTCGAAATAAGCACGCCCGAGGTCGTAGCCGAAATAGCCGATAATTCCCGCCACGAACGGTGTTTTAATCTTTGTGGGCATCTTGTATTTTTTTAGTGGTTCCAAGAGATCGTTCGCGATATCAAAAGGATCACGGCTAGATGCGTAGGAGTTGTTTTCGCTAGTTATAGTAGAAAATCTGCCACACGTTTCAACAACATGATCGGGACATGCTGAAATAATATCATATCTGCCCTGCTGACTATGGGGCTGGCACGAGTCTAACCAAATTGCATCTGGCTGGGTACTCAACAATTCAAAGAGTATCGTTGAGTTAGTATGATAGGTTACAGGTTCTGTTAGCACTAGTTCCATTTTTTGTTCGCATAGTGAATTGCACGAGGAATTCTAAGATAATCCTAGTACGTCTTCCTGAAAGATATTAGCCCTTATTAACTTGGATAAAGTCTGGATATCAACATTGGTATTGCAACTTCTACCTTCATTATGCGATCCCCGATGCTCACAGCCTGAAAACCGATATCTTTAAATTTGTTAACTTCGTAGGGTATGAATCCGCCCTCTGGCCCAATCACTAACACGCTGGATTGATTGATACATATTGGGCATGATATTTCTGATCGTGGCTGCGCTAGGAACTTCTCTCGGCCATTCATCAGATGCGGTAACACATCCTCGACAAAGGGTTTAAATCGTCTGTGCAACGTAACCTCCGGAATAACCGTATCACCAGCCTGTTCTAGTCCCAATATTAAATCTTTTTTGATATTAGGCAAACAGAGATGAGGCGTATTCCAATAGCTCTTTTCTACTCTTTTGCAATGGATTACGTGGATCTCTTTTATTCCCAATGCCGCAAGATTTTGCATAATGCGTTTTAAAAATTTTGGTCGTGGTAGAGATAATATCACAGTTGCAGGCACAGCTTTTGGCGGAGGTAAATCTGGAGAAATGGAAAGCGAAATGTAATCCATTTCAAATCGTTCAACTATTCCGATACCGAGTAAATCATTAATCACCCCTACGCGAATTTTATCTCCTACACTCACACGAAGCACTTTTTTCAAATGTTCAAATTGCCGTCCCGAAATTATCGCGCGATTAGCTTTTAATTCTTTTTTATCGATTAAGAGTGTATTCATAAATAGTTGATTTACTTTTGAAAACAATTTTCCGTATTCTATAACTATTTCAGTGCTATGGGTTCATTAGATAGATTATTTTGGATCCGAACATATAACTTTTGCTCATTAGGAGAAATTCCACATCACGTATTTATACCTCGTCTTGATATATAAAAATTTTTAATGGGTTAGTGCTCGGTTTCGATCATTTAGTGCAACAGATTCTACATCTAGGTAAACTCTTCCTTCTGCTTCATGTTGGTCCCTTAGTTTAATGGATAAAACAAGGACCTCCTAAGTCTTAGATGCAAGTTCGATTCTTGCAGGGACCGCCATTTAGTCGACGATTGTATAAGCATTATGCCGTAAAAATTTATGTTTTAGTTATTCTATGTGTGCGTACATCGGGAAAGTGAAGTGAAAAAGTTTGGTTTAAATAAATAGGTCTCTTTGGCAGTCGTCTACGCGACAAAAATAAACAATGGATAAAAATGAAATTTGGGCTCTTTCGACGATTGTCATTCTATTGACTAGATCTTACTCTGGTGTTTTGACAGCTGCAGAAGTTGCCTTCGATGAATTTTTTGAATATTTGGATTTTAAAAATATGGGACAGAAGTGATGAGAGCATTAATATGTAATAACTTTGGTTCGTTTGAAGACCTTTCACTACAAGATTTACCTGATCTACATCCTCTTCCTGATGAAGTCATTATAGAGGTAAAAGCTGCAGGGATTAACTTTCCGGATTTACTCACCATTCGAGGAGAATACCAATACAAGCCGTCTCTGCCATTTATTCCCGGAACCGAAATATCTGGTATTGTCACGCGCGTGGGGCGCTCGATAAAATCTCGTAGAGTTGGTGATGAAGTGATTGCGGTCCACATGGGTGGTTTTGCCAGTCAGATTGCAGTACCAGAATCGGGTACTTTCTTGAAACCTAAAAGCCTCTCATTTGAGCAGGGCGCGGGTTTTGCAACAACCTACGGGACTGGTTATTACGCGCTGAAACAACGTGGAAAGTTACAACCTTCTGAAACAGTTTTGATCCTCGGCGCCGCGGGGGGAGTGGGCGTAGCCGCAATTCAACTTGCAAAGGCTATGGGGGCCAGAGTTATAGCGGCCGCTAGCACTGAGGATAAGCTTGATTTTGCTCGTAAAGCAGGGGCGGATCTATGTGTAAATTATATACATGAAGATCTTAAGCAAAGAGTTAAAGAACTCACAAATGGCGGTGGTGCGGATTTAGTTTATGACTCTGTGGGAGGGGAATTTTCCGAAAAAGCATTTAGAGCAACGGCATGGGATGGTCGGTTTCTTGTAATCGGATTTGCAGCCGGAGAAATAGCCAAGATTCCTCTGAATCTTGCTTTATTGAAAGGTGCTTCGCTGATTGGCGTTAATTGGGGTGGATGGATAAGCCGCGATTCCGACGCTTCGCATCAAAACTTTAGTGAGGTAACCAATATGATTCAGAGGGGACTTTTTTCACCGCTAATAACTGAGACATATCCGCTACATGAGTAC
>DDII01000049.1:18899-19306 GCA_002338445.1 Cellvibrionales bacterium UBA1854
AGCCGGAGAAATAGCCAAGATTCCGCTAAATCTTGCTTTGTTGAAAGGTGCGTCGCTTGTTGGTGTTAATTGGGGTGGATGGATAGGCCGCGATTCCAGCGCTTCTCATCAAAATTTTTGTGAATTAACTGATATGATCAGGAAGGGTTTTTTTTCACCCATAATAAGCGAGACTTATTCACTACATGATTACAAACAAGCGTTTTCCAAAATAGCAAACCGAAGTGCTTTGGGTAAGATTGTTCTAACCATGACCCCAGGTTAATAAAGTCATCTAAAAAAAATTTAATCAATTATGAGGATGTCTTTCTTCAATAAAAAATTGATGGGCGTTTTTGGAATATTTAGGGTATGTGACTGTTATTCATGCTGCTTTTATTTAAAATTTTTTGAAGTGTTGTTTAGTT
>DDII01000005.1 GCA_002338445.1 Cellvibrionales bacterium UBA1854
AGGGCATTTGCATTTGGAGTATCAGCGCTCGGGGAGCGAGGTGCTTATCACACGATCAATCTCTTTTATCAACAACTCGAGCAAGTGATGAACCAGCTCCGTTGCGATTCTACAGAAAAAATGACGAACCATCTGGTGAAATGAGGCGTGATAATTTATGAGAGGTTACCAAAAAGAAGGGTAGGTAGGACCACACTCGCTGTGACGACTCTAGGTTTCGGAGGTGCGCCAATTGGGAATCTGTATAGAAGTTTGAGTGAACAAAATGCGCTTAAAACGCTCTCTACCGCGATCAAATCAGGCGTAAGTTTTTTTGACACAGCTCCGAGGTATGGAGCAGGTCTGAGTGAGCGTCGAATTGGGGATGTTTTGAGGTCGATAGCTCCAGATCAATACGTTCTTTCAACCAAGGTAGGACGAATATTCAGAGCAAAACGCGACGCAAAAACTGATGAGCTTCGCTATGGATTTTTATCGCCGATGCCTTTTGAGCCTGAGTACAACTATACATACGATGGTATTATGAGGTCTTGGGAAGATAGTTTACAGCGACTTGGAATAGCGCATATCGATATCCTACTGGTTCATGATTTGGGAAAATTTAATCATGGGAAACTAGACAGTGTATATTTTCAACAATTTGAATCTAGCGGTTATCGAGCATTAGAAGATCTGCGAGGTAGCGGCGATATAACCGCTGTGGGTCTCGGTGTGAACGAGACTGAAGTGTGTGAGCGCGCTATGGAGGTGGGACGTTTCGATTGCTTTTTACTCGCCGGTAGATATACGCTCTTGGAACAGAGGGCGCTTTCAACATTTTTTCCGAAATGTGAATCTCATGGTGCATCTATAATTCTAGGGGGACCCTACAACTCAGGTATTTTGGCATCAGGGGTTAGGGGCAAACATACTCCTTACTATAATTATGAACCGGCAAACGAGGAGGTGATAAAACGAGTAGCCTCCATTGAAGATATTTGTGGTGAGTTTGAGGTGCCGTTACCGGCAGCGGCACTCCAATTTCCCCTGGCGAATCCTCTGGTGAGTAGCATAATTCCCGGTCTGGACAGTGAACGGCAAGTCGAACAAGCAATCGCTCATTTAGATTTAAAGATCCCCCTCAAATTTTGGGAAACGCTAAAAGATCAAGGACTCATTGAGTGTGCCGCACCGGTGCCAACAGGAAGCGACTAAAATGTCCAGCGAGCGCACTAAAAAAAGCTATGAAGATAACATACCTGAAAATGTCATAGTTACCGGAGGGGGCAGCGGTATTGGAGAAGCTATTTGTTTAAGGCTCGCCTCAAGACAACGCCACATATATGTTGTCGATATCGATTTGAATCAAGCAAAAAGAGTAGCAACGCTTATCAATCAGCAAAATTTTATGGCGACACCAATACTGTTAGATGTCTCGGACCATCGTGCGGTGTTGGACGTTCTCAATAATCTACCAAATCCACCCAATATACTCATTAATAATGCGGGAGTCTCTGCTATCGGTAATTTGGAGAATACAACAGAAGAGACTCTTGATCGTCTTTATTCCGTTAATGTGAAGAGTATTTATAATTGTGCATACGCAGTAATACCGATTATGCGCAGAGATAGTAGGGGAGGACTTATAATTAATTTGGCGTCTGTCGCCTCGAGTGTTGGGGTATCTGAACGATTTGCATATTCGATGAGTAAGGGTGCAGTTTTGAGCATGACCATGAGTATAGCCAAAGATTATTTGAATTCAGGTATTAGGTGCAACTGTGTGTCCCCCGGTAGGGTGCATACACCATTTGTAGACAACTATCTGAGCAAACATTACAGCGATAAATCATCAGAAATGTTTGCTGAGCTCTCTAAAAGTCAACCGATTGGCCGAATGGGTCAACCAGAAGAAGTCGCTGCATTAGTTGAATACTTGTGTGGAGCTCAAGCTACATTTATTACTGGCTCAAATTTTCCAATAGATGGGGGCTTCGTCACTTTGAATTCTTAGAGGAGATAGTATAATGAAACTTTTAAGGTATGGAGTCTCTGGGCTCGAAAAGCCTGCTGCGGTAGACTCAAAGGGTAATATTCGATGTCTTTCAGGCGTAGTTAAAGATATTGACGGTGCGTCTATCCAGAAAACCTCGATCGAAAAATTAAAAAAATTAGATTTGTCAAAATTACCATTAGTTTCCGATGAGGTTCGAATTGGTCCTTGTGTTGCAGGGGTTGGCAAGTTCCTGTGTATTGGCTTAAATTACTCTGACCATGCAAAAGAATCAGGGATGGCTGTACCCTCTGAGCCAGTCGTATTTTCAAAATTTGTTTCTGCGATTTGTGGACCCGATGACGATATCGTAAAGCCCAGAGGAAGCACTAAACTCGACTGGGAGGTTGAACTTGGTTTAATTATTGGCGAGCAAACTTCTTATGTTAGTGAATCTGAGGCCATGTCTAGTGTGGCTGGATTTTGTGTTTGCAATGATATCTCTGAGAGAGAATTTCAGCTTGAGAG
>DDII01000064.1 GCA_002338445.1 Cellvibrionales bacterium UBA1854
CCTGTGGTTTTGAAAAATGGAATATCACGATCTGCAACAACGGATTTCCTTGAAAGAGAGATCTTGCCGAGTTTTGGCTCGATCGCTGGTGTGAGAAAGGCAGAAATAATCGGCGGTAGGTCACCCGCGATGAGGATTTGGTTAAATCCAGAGTTGATGACGGCACTCGATATCAGAACATCCGACATTCGTTCGGCAATTTCGAATAATAGCGTTATTGCTACTCTCGGTAAGACCGAGAACAGCGTTCAGCGAATCGATATGCTTGCCAAACCGGCTCTTTTGGCAGAGGAGGATTTTGAAAATCTTATTTTGCGTGAGTCGAATGACGAGGTAATTCGGCTTGGGGATGTCGCTTTGGTAAAAATTGATGAGGAAGGAGGTACCGAGAATTCGAGATATACCCAGGATGATGCGGTATTTATAGCTGTATGGCCAATGCCTGGCGCTAACGAGATTGATATAGCAGATATTCTATATACCGAAATCGATTCCGCTAACGACAGACTCCCAGGCGACCTCGAGATACAGCTTGGTTATGACTGCACCAAGTACATGAGAAGCGCATTAAAGGAAATTGTAATTACGTTGTTAGAAACCATAATACTAGTAGGGCTAGTGGTCACTATATTTATGGGTTCTGTCAGAAACGCACTTGTACCGTTAATAACGATTCCTGTGTCGTTGCTAGGTGCTGTTGCTGCAATTTATGCCATGGGATTTTCATTAAATCTGCTCACAATTTTGGCGATTGTTCTTGCGGTTGGATTGGTTGTCGATGATGCGATTGTGGTGGTGGAGAATGTAGCCCGATTAATACGCAGCGGAGTTAACCCCAACCTCGCCGCAATGCAAAGCTCTCGTCAACTTTTTTCACCAATATTTAGTATGACCTTAACATTGGCGATTGTGTATCTTCCGATTGGTTTTCTCAGCGGTTTGACGGGAGCTTTATTCAAAGAATTTGCCTTTACACTTGCAATTGCCGTAATTATATCTGGGATTATCGCAGTAACGTTATCACCGGTGATGAGTGCAACCGTCTGTCGTAATCAGATTTTGCCTGGAAAGACTGAAAAACTGGCTGATGGGATATTTGATAGAGTAAGAGCGGGGTACGCTTCACTCTTAAAAAAGTCATTAAATTCTAGCGGTAGCGTACTCATCGTCTACCTATTCTCTATTCTATTGATTCCCCTTCTCTACGTTTTTTCCAAACAGGAATTGGCACCAATTGAGGATACAGGCTCTTTGATGATGATCATAAAGGCGCCACCAGATGCGTCACTGGAATTCAACACATCCAGCATGTCGGGCGTCGTTAGTGCCCTAGAGGACTTGCCTGGTCGGGAACAGATGTGGCAACGACTTCACGAAGCTGGAGGTTTTGCTGGTCAAACTTTTTCAGATCATGATGAAAGAGATGTTTCTGTCCAAGAATTATTGCCACTTGCGTTCAATAATCTTTCACGCGTGCCAGAACTCAAAGCGCTTCCGACGCTAGAGACATCACTGCCAACGGCGGGTAATTTTGATGTTGAATTTGTTGTTCAATCCTCTGAATCATTAGATGAAATGTATCCCTACGTTCAGCAGATGTTATCCGCCGCAGCCTCTAGCGGGCTATACCTCTATACCGATACTGATTTGGTGATCGACCTTCCTCAGGTCAACATTAAAATTGATTACGAGCTTGCTGCAGATCTTGGATTTAGTCATGGAGAGGTTATGTCTCAGCTCGGATTTTTTTATGCTGAAGAATTCATAGAGCAATTTAATATCAATGACAGGGCTTATAAAATAATACCGATGGCGGCTGAAGATTTTCGTGACAACCCCTCTAAGTTATTGGACCTGATGGTAACTAATGCAGCCGGCTTGTCGGTACCTTTAAGTTCTCTGGCGGTTATTGAGAGGGTCGCAGCACCGAGGTCTCTAGGAAGGTTCGAACAAAAGAATGCTTTCCGAATTTTTGGCGCATTAATCCCGGGACGCACCAAAGAAGAAGGGCTTGAATTTCTTGAGAGGACGGCAGAAGAAGTTCTCCCCGCAAATTATTCTTACGATTATGCGGGAGAGTCAAGGCAAATTCGTAAAGAGGGGAGTAGCCTATTTTCAGCTCTCGCAATTGCCCTTGTAATCGTATATTTCGTTCTTGCGGTTCAATTCAATTGCTTCAGAAATCCCCTTATTATCTTGATGGGGTCAGTGCCTCTTGGATTCATGAGCGCTCTTCTTTTTACATATCTTGATTTCACCACAATCAATATATATTCACAAATCGGGTTCATAACTCTTGCAGGGTTGGTATCGAAGAATGCGATACTAATTGTCCAGTTTGCGAATTCTCTTTATGAAACTGGGATGAGCCGGTATGACGCCATTTTTCAGGGGGCAGCTGTAAGATTACGACCGGTTTTAATGACAAGCGGCGCTACGATCCTCGGACATTTCCCTCTGGTGCTGGTGACTGGTGCAGGCGCCGAGGCCAGAAATAGTATTGGTATTATTTTAGTTGCAGGGATGCTTGTAGGAACCCTGTTTACAATATTTATTTTGCCAAGCTTGTATTTATGGTTTTCATCCTCAAGTCGTGAGAAGGATGCTAGAGAAGTCAAGGTGTCAGTAGAGGTGTAATATTCGGAGAGGTCGGACAAATAGTGAAATCGAGAAATGTGGTGGTAAAATTCTTGGAGTCTTTTTCGTCAGGAAACCCTCGCGTGGTAGTAGATCATGTGACCGATGATTTTAAAAATCGTCAAATGGGTTTACTAGCTAACTCATTCGAGGGCAAACAAGAGTACCTAACCAGACTGGATCTATTCCTAAATAAATTTAAAAATCTGAGGTACGAGATTAGGAAAGTTATCTCTGAAGACTGTAATGTGGTGGTTGAGTATACGATGCATGCAACACCGGAGGGACACGATATTTGTGTTAATGGGGTTATGTTATTTGTTGTGCATGACTCTTTAATCTCTGAGCGATCAGACTACTGGGATGGTTTAACTTATCTTCGTCAGGTTGGCCTTTGCTAGCCTCTGGCCGGAGCAAGACTTGATATTGATTCGCTGCTGTTTCCCCTTTGATACTAGATGACTTTACATTGGCACGCGGTGTGCATCTTTTCTAAGGGGATAAAAGAAGGATAGGTTTATGCTATGAACGAAGAAAATAATACATCAGCGTTTGCAGAAAACCACAGGTTCCATGTGCCTAAATCCACATGGACTCATATGGCTCTGCATTGTAAAGACATCGATAAAATGATTGCTTGGTATGAGGATTTCACGCATTTTTCCTTGCTCTACAAGGAGCAGGATGAAAATGGTTATGGCGCCTGGTTAGGAGATAGCTCGCAAAAAGAGCATCCTTTTGTGTTAGTTTTAATGCAGTTTCATGAAGGTAAAGATCCTTTCTCACCTGCGATGCATCATCCTCTCGGGCCTTTTGCCCATATTGGAATCGAGATGCCTGAAAAACGATTTGTAGATGAAGTTGCCACTAAGGCCGATAAGGCTGGATGCCTAACTATGGGCCCGATAAAGATGCCTAGAAGAATCGGATATATTTGTTTTGTGCGTGATCCAGAAGGAAATGTGGTTGAGTTTTCATTCGATCAAGGGGTGTATACAAAGGCAAGAGAAGTTTGGGGAGGCAAAGTAAAGTAGGATACTTATCTTTTGTGCACCAATTATGTGCTGGATTGTTTGAGGAGGAATAAATGAAAGCGCTAATATACGATGGTCATGGACCTGATGTGCTTCAGTACCGGGAGGTAGATGATCCAGTCCCTGGATCCAGAGATGTCGTCGTTAGAGTTGCAGCAACTACTGTGAATCATCTCGATGTCACTCAACGGAATGGCTGGTTTACTATGCCGGGTTTTACATTGCCCCATATTTCGGGGATGGATGTTGCAGGAACTGTGGTAATGCTTGGAGAGGCAGTTACCTCTGTAAGCATAGGAGATCGGGTTGTAATCGATCCCTCAATGAGCCAGGTTCCCGAGGATTCGAAACTAAGTGGAATGGGCGATCTATACGGTGAATTAGGTATCATCGGTGCAAACCTCGCAGGGGGTTATGCAGAGTTGTGTATGGCTCCAGAAACCCATTTGTACCACATACCAGAGAAAATGTCTTGGCATCAGGCGGCTATGTTTCCAACAGTTTGGATGACTGCATATCATGCTCTCTTCGATGTCGCGGAGCTCATCAAAGGCGAATCTATCATGATACATGCTGCCGGAAGCGGTGTGTCTATGGCGGGTATCCAGCTAGCAAAGAATGCTGGCGCTCGGGTACTTGC
>DDII01000019.1 GCA_002338445.1 Cellvibrionales bacterium UBA1854
ACACCCGCAACCTGGATCATCAAGACAACAAAACCGAATGTCAAACCACGCTGACTTGCGGGGACAATTTCCTGAATAGTGGCAAATGCAGGAGCATAAAAACAAGCCATTTGAAAGAATGTAGCAAAAATCCCAAAGTAAAACCAAATACTACTTGGATCAACAAGCCTGTAGGTCAAAAGTAGAGGTGCGAGCAATGTCATGACTAGCGCAAGGAAGAGTGGTCTTCCCAAGTTAGTTTTTCGCATAAAAAGGTCACCGCCAAAACCACCAAAGAAATTCCCCACTAATCCTCCAGAAATAGCCATCCACGCGGTAACCGCGGCAATCTCATTCCTATCAAACCCTCGTTCCTCAACAAACCATAGCTGCTCAAACGTGGTAGCACCCATCATTAAACCAAATACCATCGAGCCCGCCACCGTAAGAGAAAGGACTTTAGACCCTCTTAACAATCCAATAATTGTTGTTACAAGCTTTGCAATAGAGATATTAAGATCTCTGGTGTACCTGTTGTCTCGCCTGGGTGTCTCGGGAATTAGGTATGCAGTTATCGCTAAAATAACTCCAATAAACCCCATCAAATAGAAGCACCCTCGCCACCCAAACAAGGGCTCGAGGTAAGCGACGATAAACAAGCTTCCCCCAAGCCCCAAAGGTACACCCATACCGAAAACTCCCACAGCAAAACCTTGCCACTGGCTGGGAAAGCGATCACCAAGTGTTGATAATGCAGAGGGCGCCAATACTGATTCGCCGACCCCAACAAGCATGCGCGGAACAGCTAGACTATAAAATCCTCTCGCAGCGCCGGATACCGCCGTTACGGCGCTCCAAATGGCTACTCCAAGTGCTATGAACTTCATGCGATTAACACGATCAGCAATCGTACCCATAAAAACCCCGCCTACCGCATACACAAAAATAAAAAGTATGCCGCTAATTAGTCCAAATTGCGTGTTGCTAAGCTCTAATTCTGGAACAATCCAATTAGAAAAACTTGGGATCAAATTGCGATCAACATAGTTAATACAATTTAGTAAAGTCAAAAACATAAGCAGAAAAAAATCATTAGAACACACCGCGTTATGTTCGGTTTTCAACGTACACTCCTTGCAAGCTAGTATCAACAAGATCTGAGAGGGGTAAACAACAAATTTTGTTTTTATTTATAATTTTTACCCTATCACCTGATACGTTTTTTGACAACTGCAAAAAAAGTACAAAGGTTTCAGCCATAATCTATGCTTTTAGAAATTTTGAAAAACACTTCTATGAATATAATAGTTTATTAATGGAAGATAGTGCCCCACCATTGAGGGATTGCGATAAAAATTTAGATGTCTATAGTATGCTTTCAATTTAAACTCTGATTGGGTTACATACATGAGTGCAAAATATCCTAAGCGAGCCCATAAAAAAAATCAAAACCGACATAGATTAGAAACCGCGGCATGTATTCTTTTTTCGACAAAAGGTCACCAATATACGACTCTCTCAAATATCGCGGATAGAGCTAATCTGCATGTTCAGACGTTATATCGGCACTTCAAAAACAAAGAGGAAATTACAATTGCCGCTGCTAATCTAGTTGTCCACGATTGTAGAATTCATTTCGAGTGCACATCCTCCAGTGACTCTGTCTTCGAAAAGTGGAGGGGTTGGGTATCCAAGACTGTTCCATTCCTTTTTTCAGAGGGAATAAGCAAGTACAAAATTAACCAATGGCAGTCCCCCTATTCTTTACTTAATGACCGCTTCCTACTATTTTTGAATTCTGGTTATGAGGATCTGTTGACTGAATATCTTGCGGTAGAATTTAAAGTAGATGTAACCAATCAGGATCTCCCTCGACTGATAGCTTGTCTGCTTTTAAGTGGTAACGAAATGGTACTGAAAACAAGCGCAAAACAAGTAATCTCAATCGATGATACAGCTTGTTATACCGATATCATTCTTAGCAAGAGTGATGACTTGATTAATAAAATAGAAAGGATTGCGCAAAGTTATTTTAGGAATCATGAACTCGCCTCAAGCAAACACTGATAATCCAATTCATAACTGCTAAGTTAGGCTAGTGTGTAACCGCATGAAAATCCGATGAATTTTAGTCAAACATGCTAGGTTCCAAATAAAAAGATATTGCTCCAGTGTTTTTCAGGGATGACTTCTCAGATCCAACCCGCAGTAACTCATCTTGCACATGGAGACGAGCCTTCTCTAACCTCTTCATAGAACGGGCAACAAAAGCTCCATCACCAAGGTCCAATGTAAAATATTTTTCCCCTTGAGCTGCAGCTGAAATACTGGTGAACGCAAAAACCTGGTAGTGGTCACGCGCATAATCAAGGATTGGGTAAATCGAAGGTGCGAGTGCATCATCCTCAAGCCACTGCGAACCGTCATTAGCACCCTCCCAAATTCGATGGACATAAGACTCCATCACCTCTAAATGATCTCCAAGCCAGGTGCGCGGTTCTGGATCAAGTAAAAAATGAGCTTTAAACGGGCCTGCTAACGCAAAGTCTGCTAGACAGGCCCGGGGACCCAGGAGAAAATCGTGATTTGACAAATGCTGCCCCAACAGTCTCAGTAATCTTGAAAAATCGCGCTGAATTGCCTCTTTATGCGCGGGACCCGCTCCTTGCACTTCACATGCCCCAACGCCAAATGCTTTATGAATATACTCTCCAAAATTAGCGACCTCGGTCTTCTCCGAATCATCCAACTCCTCGTCAATAAATTTCCCCAGAAGAGTATTCATCCCAAAACGAACTCCAGTTACTTTTACGTTATCTGGATAGCACCACCTCGAATGAAGGGCGTGTCTGGGAAACCAATGATTGAAAAAATCCTCAAGTACAAAACAGGTTCCCTTTTGGACCGGAGTCTCTGGCAAAACTGGAATTGCAGAAAACCTTGAGTTTAGCATCGGCCCCAAACTTATTGTATCGCTAATCATCCATCCATCTGGAGTACTTAAAGCTGGGATAAAACGAGTACCGGTTCTCGACTCGATAAACTCTCGATTATCATTAGTTTTAAGCATCCATTCGTATGGGATTTTCTGATATCGCAACTGTGCTTCCAACTTACGGGTGAACATACTCATCTCTTGCCCGATCAACTTATATTTGCCTTCATACATTTCTCAATCCCTCTTTTCCAAATTTTGATCACAAAATAACTAGCAAATTAAGAGTTTTAGCACTTTGTCTGAATAACACAGACAATGCTCTTAACAACGCAAAAGCTCACACCTCTATCTTTGGAAGTCGCTCTCTAAGCGCGTTTTTAGCTACCTTTTCTATAGTCGAGCGGGGCAAAGATTCAACGACATGTACATCACGTACCACCTTGAAATCGGCTAAATTTTCAGAACAGACTGAAATTATTCTGGATCTAAGCTCATATACATTGGTATCTTTGAGGGGAATTACAAATGCAACCGGAACCTCCTCGAGCATGCTGTGCGGTTGCCCTACCACGGCACATTCCTCCACTAAACCAGAAGACTGAATAACACTTTCTATCTCGGAACTCGCAACATTTTCAGCACCGACCCTCAACATATCCTTCGCACGATTAACAAAAAATAACCACCCATCCGCGTCCATACGAATGATATCACCAGTCTCAAACCACCCATCCACGTCAAAAGAATCCTCTGTAGCCTTCGAATTTTTATAGTACTCCTTGAACATGGAAACGCCGCGCACACCTCGAATGAATAACAAACCGCTCTCTCCCGGGCGTATCAAAGAGCCATCATCACTACGAATTTGTATCTCGTATTCATCAGCAGCACGGCCGATAGTGCCTGTTGGACCCAAATGATGAACATCCGCAACAATACCTTGCGTCAGGATCTCAGTCATACCCCACCAACCAAGCATCGGAACATTAAATTTAGGGAAATACTCCGTAAAATTACCTCCTGGACCCCAAAACCGATAAGAATGCTGAGGCACAGGATGCTTTGATAGCGCCTGCAGAACAAAAGGAATCGACGAGGCCCATGTAACTTTGTACTTCAAGGAGAGCGGCCAGAATCTAGACGCCGAAAACTTGGGTTGCAGAACCATTGTGCCGCCAGACCAATGAGTGGCCAACATTGAATAGCCCTGTGCGTTAACATGAAATAGTGGCATAAAAACAAGAGTTACATCATCAAATCTCAAGCCCAGATGACTTGCTGAAAGCTTACCCGCCCAAACTCCATTCGCATGAGTCCAAAGCACTGCCTTCGGCCTTGAGGTAGTGCCAGAAGTAAATTGCACACTTAAGTTCCGCTGAGGATTTCTTGAGAGAGCAGGAAGGG
>DDII01000096.1 GCA_002338445.1 Cellvibrionales bacterium UBA1854
GGTTTTAGCAGATACGATTGGCGCCGCGAATCCCCGACAGGTCGCTTCTTTGATAAATCGCCTGACCGAAAAAAATGATCCTCAATTTTTGGGTTGCCACTTTCATGACACCCGCGCAATGGGATTAGCCAATACATACGCCGCTGTGGAGGCAGGGGTTCGATATTTCGATACCTCAATAGCGGGACTCGGGGGCTGCCCTTTCGCGCCAGGATCCTCTGGAAACGTGGCTACCGAGGATGTCGTAATGATGCTTGAGCAGATGGGGTATTGCACTGGAATTAATCTTAATGAGCTTATGTCTGCATCTAAATTTGCTGCAAAACTTACGGAGTCGAAGTCCTCGGGACGAGCTTCTGCATGGTTAAATAGCCAAGTCGGTGATCAATCTTTGTCAATGGCTTTTAAAACTAAACGGGATTAATGTATGGGTATTCAATGGTATCCGGGGCACATGCACAAAGCGACAAAAGCGATGATCAAGTTGTTGCCTCAAGTTGACATTATCATCGAACTTGTTGACGCAAGGGCTCCATACAGTAGCTCAAATCCCGTGATTGAAAAGATCGCCAAAGAAAAAGAGCACATAAAGATACTTAACAAGAACGACCTTGCAGACCCAAATATCACCGCTCTCTGGCACAAAGTTTTTAATAACACTAATGGTGTGAGGACTCTTGCTTGCGATTTGAGGACAAAAGATCAAGTTTCACAAATCTTTGATCTATGTTGCTCCCTCTCAGCTACCAAAATTGGCCGTTCTAAGTTGGTATTAGTTGTTGGTATACCCAATGTTGGTAAATCAACCCTAATAAACGCTATGGCGGGGAGGCGAGTGGCTTTGACCGGTAATGAACCAGCTGTCACGAAAGGACAACAAAGAGTTAACCTAGGAAATGGAATTATGTTAGTTGATACGCCGGGAATCCTCTGGGGAAAGGTAGAAAATGAATCCAGTAGTTTCAGGCTTGCGGTTACGGGAGCAATTAAAAATACTGCAATGACTTATGAAGAGGTAGCTGTGTTTGCGGCTAGATATCTTATGGATAATTACCCTAAATACCTTAAGAAGCGATTCATTTTGGGCGATATGCCGGTAACTGAGTTGGATCTTTTAGACCAGATTGGGGTTAGACGCGGTTGCCTTCGTGCGGGAGGTAAGATAGATCGAGAACGCACAGCAACACTTTTTATAAATGAACTACGTTCCGGTGCAGTAGGAAAAATAAGTTTCGAAACTCCAGATTTGATCGTTAAGGAATTATGCCATTTGAATACTTTTACAACTCAAGTCAGAGGAGCTTTGGAGTAAAGCGCAGTCTTCAATAAAAAAACACCATAAATATAAAAAAGGGGAGTAGTGGTTTTCTTCTCCTTTGCGCGGCTCGGGCCAAAATTTTGCTTTTGACTTGCAACTTTTTTTAAGGATGTGTACCTTTTGTTTTTTTAGGTCGTTGTTTTACCCATGAATTTTTTGATTATTGGCTTTTTGTATTGCATATATCCCTTGATCATCGTGTGTTTGGTGATTCCCCACAAAATTGGTTATTTTTTTCATAAGTATTTATATACTTATTTGATTTCGCTTGGCTTGGTGCTGCTCTCAGTAAGCGGTTATGCAGGTTACTTTCAAGTTTGGAGCAATGATGATGACATTGTGCAGTTTCAAATGTTATGCGTTGCCGCGGCGCTGTATTCCCCGCTTCACTTCGTCATCACCCAGCCCTTTGAACCTCAATTTCATGAGCTTCATAGTTGGATTTTAAATAAAACGTTGGGAGGACCACCAAGTGATTAGCAGAAAATAAATTTTCATCTGAGCTTTATTTTTGTAGGTATGATTATTGATTTAGTGCAGAGACCGTTTCGGGTGACAAATCTTTTTTTCTTTTTCCTCACAATATTTAATCCACTTCAGAAGGTCGAGATACACCTCATTTTGGTTTATTTCGTTAAACATCTCGTGTCGACCCCCCACGTATATCTTAGTGTAAACATCGCATAGGCCCGCACTTGAAAGTTTTTTAAATAATGCGTGTATGTCTCTCCCAAAACGACTTACAGGGTCCTGATCGCCCGCTATAAGATATATTGGTAGCTCTGATTTTAACTTTTTTAGAGCAACCGGTTTAAACAACTTCGAGGCCGCTGCAAAAAAGTCAAACCAAGATTGGGTGGTCAAAGGCTGTCCGCAAAGAGGATCACTGATGTATATATCCACAACTGAGGGGTCTCTAGATATCCAGTCGGCTTCGGTTCGTGTTGCTCCTAAAGCTCGATTAAAACTCTTAAATGAAAGGTAATTTAGTAACTTGCTTGATGATCTTCGACCTAATCTTAACTTCTCAAAGAAAGCAATCATCTCACCTAATCGATAGAGAAGAGAGGGTGAACACGTTACGCCACTGAGCACCAAGCCACTTGGTATTAATTTATCGGTGGGGTAACACTCTTGACTAAGATTTAGCGCGAGCAAGGCCCCCATGCTGTGTCCAATGATTAATGGGTGTAAACGGGTTTCTTGTTTGAGTTTTATCAGCAACTGTTTTTGATCATTTATTAATAAATCCCAGCTTTTATGATCGCCTAAATGGTTTGCGTTATTTGAATTTAAGCCTGTCTGCCCATGTCCCCGATTATCACTTGCAGACACAAAATATCCGTTTGACTGCAGATATCTTCCCAAATTTTCATAACGGGCGGCGTGTTCACTCATCCCATGGATGATATGGATCCATCCGGAGATTTTTTTTGGTCGCCACGTGTAATAACTCACGTCGCAAATATCTCCATCGGCCGAACTAAGCGTAATCTTGTGTCTTTTCAATTAGAAGTAGCCTGACTCTTTTCATGAAACGTACAGCAATTAATTCTTCTCGTAAAAGATTGGTTTGTTTTATGGTAAGTTTATTATGTCGAAATTAAAATATATCAGGAAGATTGTGCTTTGAAACAAAAAAAAATCACTAATATTGAAACACCATACGAAGGGATTTCATTGGAGCATTATCAAATTGAAAAACGTCGTCTTCAGATTGAGTTACTTCGGATACAACAGCGCCTCATAAAAAATGGTTCTGGAATGGCAGTTGTGTTCGAGGGTCGAGATGCGGCCGGTAAGGGATCCACAATAAAACGGTTTGTGGAGAACCTGATGCCTTCCCATGCTAATGTTGTAGCTTTGGGTATTCCTAGTGACTCTGAAGCAAAGTATTGGTTTAGGCGTTATGAGAGACACTTTCCAGAATCTGGTAGCATGGCGTTTTTTGATCGCTCTTGGTATTCCCGGGCTCTAATAGAACCAACGATGGGCTATTGCTCAGAAACGCGATATAAATATTTCATGAAAAACGTATTGCGTTGGGAGCATAACCACATCGAGAGAGGTTTATTACTGGTAAAGTTCTACCTATCTATCGATCGAGAAACTCAACTATTAAGGTTTGGGAGTAGGTTGAGTGATCCGCTCACCTATTGGAAGTTTTCTGAGAATGACCTGTATGCTCGAGAGAAATGGACAATATTCACTCAGTACAAGGAGCAGATGTTTAACCACACATCCTCGAAGATCTCTCCGTGGGTAGTGATTGCAGCCAATAAAAAGCGTGAAGCGAGACTCACTGCTATGTTATACTTAGTGCGGCTTTACGGACGCCCCTCATATGAACCTCTGACGGGAGAGGAAGTAAAAGAGGAATACAGTATTCGGTTAGGCGGAATTAAATTTAGCAATCTTAGCCTCCAACAGATGGCAGTCTTAAAAAGCCTAAGAGACTCCGATAAAACTTCTAATTAGCGTCACTTCGGAAGAATTAAGACGACTTGTTTGACGTCATGCGTTACTGAGTATTAGACGAAGCAAAGTAAAATGACTGCGAAAACACTCATAAATACACTTAGCCTTCCTGTAGTAGAGTCGGCGGGAGGCCTAGTTTGTAATAGACATCATCATATTCTGTTAATTTTTAAGCGGGGTAAGTGGGATATGGCGAAGGGTCGTATCGAGGATCTGAAATGTCCACAGACAAGTGCGCTGAGAGAGGTGAATGAAGAGACGGGACTTGCGATTGACAAACTTACTGTTGAGGGGAAGCTGGTTTCTACATGGCACACTACGCGACATCAGAATATAAAATACCTGAAGAAAACGCATTGGTTTCTGATGCGCTACGATGGGGATGACGATCAAACGTGTCCGCAGGTCGAAGAGGGCATCATTGAATGTCGGTGGGTTCACTTGAGTGATTTATCAGCCTATCGGCAGTTGTTGCCGGTTCGAATAGATTATGTGGTGGATTTCTGGCATCAAAACCTTGCTTACTCACCGAGACGTTAGGGCTCCTGTTGACTATCATCAGCACAAATCAGTGATATGTTTTACACCCTCAACTTTTGAAATCACGTAAGCTGGAGGATATGAAATCCTCCAGCTTTGACACTGCTTCAGTTCTTCTGCCGGCCCGCCCTAAAAGACAGATATCGACATAACCAAGAGGTGGTAAATGTTCATTTTCCTCAAGAATTTTTAGACTTTCCGGTACCGTTGATTTTGCAAGTGCCGTTATACCGAGCCCAGCTTCGATAGCCGACTTTATACCTGATAAATCAGGATTGGTATGAACAATCCGCCACGGTCGCATTATTTTATTTAAGTGGAAAAAGACTTTCTCGCGATAAATACAGCCCTCTTTTGCAAGAATCAGCGGAATTTCCCGCGACTTTTCAAACTGATGTGACTGACTGCCGACCCAGACTAGTCGGTCACTGCTGATGGCATTTTTTTTTACTTTTGACGCTTGATGATGAAGCGTTAATATAAGATCGTACTTATTCTGTTGCTGCATTTGGATTAGATTGCGACTTAGATCGCTCACTATTTCCAAGGCCACATGAGGATATGCTGCGTTGAACCGTCCGAGTATCGCGGGGATTAGTGTTATCGCAAACTCACTTGGTATCCCGAGACAGACATTTCCTTGCAATTCCGGTTTTCGGTACTCTCCAACAATCTCATCATTGATTGCAATGATCTGGCGAGCGCGAGCACATAATTTCTCTCCTTCGAGAGAGGGAATAAGCCGCTTTTTTACTCTCCGGAAAAGTGAGGTCTCGAGAATTTCTTCAAGCTTCTTTATTTGAAGGCTCACTGCCGGCTGCGAACGCCCAATTTGGTCGGCGGCGGACGTCACACTCCCAGAGTCGTAAATAGCCAGGAAGGATCTGAGTGCATCTGTCGGAAGGTTTCGCATACGCATGTATATTTAAATTACTTATTAAAACATATAAATTATTAATTTAACAAATGGATAATGGATGATTTATCTTAACAACTTGTGGATTAGAAGTTCGGAGTATTTGTTGCTTGATAACTTAAAAAAAACATGTCTTTACAGTACGCACCTTGATTTTGGGGCAAGGATGGCGCCATTTGCCGGATACATGATGCCAATACACTACCCTGGAGGTATTTTACATGAGCATCTTCACTGTAGGACTTTTGCAGCGCTTTTTGATGTTTCGCACATGGGTCAAATAACTGTCAAGGGCTTTGATGCCGCATTGCATTTGGAGAAGCTCATGCCAACTGATCTTTTGGGATTGAAGATAGGTAACGGTAGGTATTCTTTTCTGACTAATAAATCTGGTGGTGTGATTGACGACCTTATTGTTATGCGAGTTGAAGATGATACCTTTTCTTTAGTTGTAAATGCGTCTAACAAGCTCCAGAATTTAAGGCACTTGACCGAAAAGTTGCCGAGCTTAAGGATCGACTTGGATGATCGTGCGCTGTTAGCCCTGCAGGGGCCATTGGCGTCTAATGTCTTGGAGACACATACTTTGCATCTTGATTCTCTTTCTTTCATGCAGTGCAGAAGAATTCGAATCGGGAGTGTGGATTGTTCCCTGTCTCGGACTGGATACACGGGAGAGGACGGCTTTGAAATATCTTTGCCTCCAGCGAAAGCATCTGAGGTTGCACACATTCTTTTGAAAGACGAGAGAGTAGCTTGGGCTGGACTTGGTGCGAGAGACACTTTGCGTCTTGAGTCAGGCTTATGCTTGCATGGACAGGATCTTTCTTCTGATATAACACCCATTGAGGCAGGTCTGGGGTGGAGCATCAGCCCCAGTCGCCGTCGCGGTGGCCGTGCTGAAGGTGGCTATATGGGTTGGCAAAAAATAATGGAGCAACAAAATGATGGTGTTGACTCTGCTCGCGTCGGTTTGACGGTTCAGGGACGTGTTCCTGTAAGAGCTGGTGAATCATTATTAAATGGTGATGGCGAAATTGTTGGCAAGGTAACTAGTGGCAGCTTTTCTCCTATCCTGAATATGCCGATTTCGATGGCCTATGTTGATATTGATTACGCGTCAAAGGGCACCACATTATTTGCGAAGAATCGTCGTGGTCATCGGACTCTTCAGGTAGTGCCGATGCCCTGGGTAAAGAAGCGCTACAAACTAACTTAATCGTGTGCGTCTTGAAAGATCACAATTATTCGTAATATTTCTCACTGAGAGGGTAAAGCAGTATGAATGCAAAACTTCCTCCAAAAATCTCAGTAAATACTGAGTTACAAGAATTACTTAGTTCTGAGTCATTCCAATCTCGTCATATTGGTATTGATGAAGAGCAGAGCAGTATGATGCTAAAGGAGCTGGGGTTTGAAGATTTAAATAGTTTCCTCGAGGCTTTGGTTCCTCAATCTATTCGATGTGGAGAAAAGCTAAATCTTGCTGAATCTATTTCCGAGACTTCAGCAATAAAAGAGCTATCAGCTATTGCAAATAAAAATCAGCGTTTCGAATCACTTATCGGTCAAGGATACTACGGAACTGAGACACCTTCTGTTATCCAACGGAACATCCTTGAAAATCCGGCCTGGTATACGGCTTATACACCCTATCAGCCGGAGATTTCACAGGGACGGCTTGAGGCACTAATAAATTTTCAAACAATGGTGAGCGACCTTTCCGGTTTGGACATCTCGAATGCCTCGATGCTAGATGAGGGGACGGCAGCTGCAGAAGCTATGAGTATGGCAAGACGCGCCTCAAAAAGCGTGAGTAACCGCTTTTTTATTGATCATGATTGTTTTGTTCAGACTATATCTGTTGTCTCTACTCGAGCAAAAGCTGCGGGATTTGAGGTGGTCATAGGTGATCCACTAACTGATTTAGCTGACCTTGATGTCTTTGGGATTTTGTTGCAGTATCCGGGTAGCTCGGGTGAGATTAGCGACTTTTCGGAAGTGATCGAAAAAGCTCACGGGGCCTCGGCGAAGGTGATTATGGCTGCAGATATTTTGTCATTATTACTGCTTAGATCCCCCGGAGAACTTGGTTCGGATATTGCCGTAGGCTCCACTCAGCGGTTCGGTGTTCCAATGGGTTTTGGTGGTCCGCATGCTGGATACCTTTCCGCTACAGCTGAGCTAAAGCGCTGTATGCCTGGTCGGCTGGTCGGTGTGTCCATTGACCGGGATGGAAAACCGGCATATAGGTTATCCTTGCAGACTCGCGAGCAGCACATTAGGCGAGAAAAAGCGACATCTAATATCTGTACCGCGCAAGTATTACTTGCGGTCATTGCATCGATGTATGCTTGTTACCATGGTCCTCAGGGGCTCAAAAACATAGCGGAGCGAGTGCATGCATTGACAGCGATTTTAGCATCTGGAATTGAGCGGTTAGGTTTCGAAAGGACTAATAAATATTTTTTTGATACTCTCACGGTAAAGACAGGAAGTCATACCGAGGCGATTCATCAGCGTGCAATGGAGCAGGGAATAAATCTGCGTACAGTAGATGGAACTACTGTGGGGCTTTCGCTCGACGAGACTGTGAATACCTCTACTGTGGAAACTCTTTGGAAAATCTTCAAGCCGCAGGGCTCCATTAATCTCTCCGTGGTCGCCTTGAGCACGGAATTAAGGCTTCCCACCAAACTTTGCAGGTTCGATGCAGTCTTGCAACATTCAGTTTTTAGTAACTATCAAAGTGAAACCGAAATGCTACGCTATTTGCGTCGTTTGAGTGATAAAGATTTAGCTTTGGACAGAACAATGATCCCCTTGGGATCATGCACGATGAAGTTAAATGCAACTAGTGAGATGATGCCGATTACCTGGCCTGAGTTTAATAGGATGCATCCTTTTGCCCCTCTTGATCAAGTGGGCGGATATTTGGAGATGATAAAAGATGTTCAAGAGATGTTAATCGCGTGCACGGGATACGATGATATTTCTCTTCAACCTAATGCAGGTTCTCAGGGAGAGTTTGCTGGCTTACTAGCAATAATGGGTTATCACAAGAGCCGGTCTGAAGGGTATCGAAAGATTTGTCTTATTCCTAGCTCCGCTCACGGTACCAACCCTGCCTCTGCACGGATGTGTGGCATGGAGGTTGTGGTAGTCAGTTGTGATCCCAATGGGAATGTCGACTTAGATGATCTCAGAAATAAAGCACATGTGCACAGTGAGAAGTTAGCCGCAGTGATGATCACTTATCCTTCAACTCATGGAGTCTTTGAGCCTCAAATTACTGAAATCGCAGATATTATTCATAGTCATGGCGGTCAGGTGTTCATAGACGGCGCGAATTTAAATGCTATGGTAGGCCTCTGCGCGCCGGGTAAATTCGGAGGTGATGTATCTCACTTAAATTTACATAAAACTTTTTGTATTCCTCATGGTGGGGGAGGTCCTGGTGTTGGTCCGGTCGCAGTAAAAAAACATCTTGCTCCATTTCTTCCCTCATCTCCGTTAAACAGGGCGGGCTCCGAGAATCAAATATCTAGCTCTCCATTCGGATCTGCTTCAATACTCCCCATCACATGGATGTATGTGCGTATGATGGGTCCAAATGGCCTGAGAAAAGCTACAGAAATCGCGAATCTGAGCGCTAATTATATCGCCCACAGACTCCGAGAATATTACCAAGTTTTATACACGGGAGAAAATGGATTGGTCGCTCATGAGTGTGTGCTTGACGTCAGACCAATTACCGCATTATGCGGGATCACGGTGGATGATATAGCCAAACGGTTGATTGATTACGGTTTCCATGCGCCGACCATGTCTTTTCCGGTTTCCGGTACTCTCATGATCGAGCCAACCGAGAGTGAGTCCAAAAGTGAGCTTGATCGGTTTTGTGATGCATTGATTGCTATCAGGCTTGAAATAACGAGGGTTGAGAACAATGAGTGGTCGCGAAAAGATAACCCGCTGGTGAATGCCCCGCACACCGCAGAGCAGGTGACAAATGATCATTGGCCGCATGCTTACACCCGTCGGGTGGCAGCTTATCCAACTCTTTCATCTTGCGGCAAGAAATATTGGCCACCTGTGGGACGAATTGATAGCGTTTATGGGGATCGAAACTTACAATGTTCATGTCCA
>DDII01000001.1 GCA_002338445.1 Cellvibrionales bacterium UBA1854
GACTGAGTACAAATATCTTATGATGTTTGTAGCTGTGCTCGTCTTTTTAGTCGGTATTTTTTTATCTGTAGAATCTGCGATTGCAGTATTTTCGGGCGCTGCATGCTCCTCTTTAGCCGGTTTTATTGGTATGTATGCTGCTACGAAAGCGAATGTAAGAACTGCTATTGCTGCTCAAAAGGAGGGAGCCGCTGCGGCTCTATCGGTGTCTTTTTTTGGGGGCTCTGTAATGGGTTTATGTGTAGCGTCGCTGGGATTAATAGGTCTAGGCACCCTTTATTATTTTTATAACGAATCTCACGTTCATGCTCTGGAGGGCTTTGGAATGGGAGCTTCAGTCGTTGCGTTGTTTTCAAGAGTTGGCGGCGGCATTTTTACAAAATGTGCTGATGTCGGTGCGGATTTAGTCGGTAAGCTTGAAGCGGGCATACCTGAAGATGATCCACGTAACCCGGGAGTTATAGCAGATAATGTTGGCGATAATGTTGGCGATGTTGCTGGTATGGGTTCAGATATTTTTGAATCTTATTGCGGGTCGATGATCGCTTCCATCGCAATCGCTTATACTTTAGGTTCTCCTGAACTAATGACGTTGCCACTAGCTCTTGCCTCTATTGGATTAATTTCTTCCATCATGGGTATTATTGTGGTTAAGATACGCTCGGGAAGCTCTCCCTCAGCAGCACTTAGGTTCGGTACTCTGCTAGCACCTATAATTTTTATCATTCTTGCATACTTTTTGATAGAGAGTTTATCTAATGTTTCTTTGGACGTGTGGTGGTGTGTAATTTGTGGTGCAGTTGGTGGTGTGATGATTGGCTTAGTGACTGAGTTTTATACTGATACAAGTCGAAGTCCAGTCAGAAAGATCGCTAGATCGGGTGAGACAGGGTCCGCGACTGTCATGATTTCGGGACTCTCAGTTGGCATGGAATCGGTAGTTATACCAATTTTAGTTCTTGCTGGAGTAATTTTTATATCTACCGGACTTGCGGGTATCTATGGTGTTGGGATTGCAGCAGTCGGAATGTTGTCAACCGTGGGCATCACTATGGCGATTGATGCATACGGCCCTGTGGCGGACAATGCTGGAGGTATAGCTGAAATGTCTGGAATGGGTGAGGATGTGCGAGAGATTACCGATTCTCTTGACGAATTAGGCAACACCACAGCCGCGATTGGAAAAGGTTTTGCTATAGGAGCTGCCGCCTTAGCTGCTTTGGCGATAATATCTGCATATGCAGCAGTAGTATCGGTTAAAAATCCGGAGTTCTCGCTGGAGTTGACTAAACCCGTTGTGCTGGTTGGTATGTTCATTGGCGCATGTATACCATTTTTGATCTCTTCGATCACTATGACTGCTGTAGGCGATGCCGCATTTGAAATGATTAACGAGATACGGAGACAATTTCGTGAAATCGCTGGACTAATGCAGGGCGAGTCTGATCCAGACTCAGAAAAATGTGTAGAAATCGCAACTGAGGCGGCACTTAAAAAAATGATGCTCCCAGGGATTATTGCAGTATCAATGCCGGTTTTAGTAGGTGTTGGTCTTGGAGCAGAGGCATTGGGGGGGATGCTGGGAGGTGGATTATTGGGTTGCGTTTCTCTAGCGCTAATGATGGCAAATGCTGGTGGCGCATGGGATAACGCCAAAAAGTTTGTAGAGAAGGGTAACCATGGAGGAAAAGGCTCAAAAACGCATGCTGCAGTTGTTGTTGGGGACACAGTTGGAGATCCCTTCAAAGATACATCCGGACCTTCCATGAATATCCTGATAAATGTAATGGCGATTGTTAGTCTTGTCATAGCGCCGCTTCTGACTATTTAGTTTCGGGTAAGGCCATATTTCCAGATAATAAACTCTAAAGGTTGTCATCTGTCCCGAGGAGGTGGTTCTGTGAACTCAAATGCTCTGGTATCGGTCCTTTTATTCTTCACTATACTGATATGGTTGGTGAGTGGGCTTTGGTTCCCGAAGGAAACTGAATCTGTTAATGATTTAAGTGTCAGGGAGGATGCTGCGCCAACTCGAGTGCAAGCAAAGCATGTTTTGGGGAAGTCTTATTCTCCTATTATGAAATTGTTCGCAGAAACTCATGCTAATCGGCATGTTTTTTTGAAGGCACAAATACCCGGCGAAGTTATCACTACCTCGCAATTACGAGGAGGATTCGTGACTGCTGGACAAACAATCTGCGAACTGGACGGCGATGGCCGCAGAGCAGACTATGTGAGCGCACAGTCAACCTTTGATACATCACAACTTGAATACTCGGGGTTTTTGAGTCTAAAGCGAAATCAGTTTCAATCTGAATTAACAATTGCCAGAGCAGCCGCAAATTTAGAGAGGGCTAGAGTTCGTCTAGATCTTGCTAAAGAAGCAGTTGATGATCTTCAGATAAAGGCGCCTTTTAATGGTTTTTTAGAGACAAGATTTGCGGAAGTCGGGGATTATTTGCAACCCGGAGAATTATGTGGATTGATAGTTGAACTCAATCCATTACGGGTGAGGGCTCATGTGACAGATCTTCAAATTAGCCAAGTCGAGACTGCACAATTTGTTGAGTTCGAGGCTAGTAATGGCGAGAAGCACCCGGCCACAATTAACTATATATCTAGCATGGCTGATTCTCAAATTCGAACATTTTTGGTCGAGGCAATATTCCCTAATCCTGCGTCGCAAATGCGATCAGGAGTGATGGGAAAGTTAATCGTCACTGCCCCTAAGGTTATAGCGCACCAAATTCCAGGTTCCGTTTTATTACTCGATGATAATGGAGAAATTATTGTTAGGACAATTTCGGGTGACAACGTCGTCAAAAACGTAAATGTAGACATTATTGGTGAGAGTGAGCACGCAGTTTGGGTGTCGGGGTTGCCAAAAACTGTTGCCGTCATAACGGTTGGACAGAATTATGTGTTAGCTGGTGAGATAATTGATCCAGTTTTTGAAGATAGTCAAAATGACTAAAGATGAAGCAGAGAGCCTACCTATCGGAGATTTCATAAACTCGCTCATAAAGACACCGAAAGTTACCTTATTTATAATGCTTTTAGTTTTGTTTATGGGTGTTTTAGCATTTAAAACTATACCTGTTGAAATGGAACCCGACATACAGGTGCCTGTCTTTTTAGTGTTGGTACAACACGAGGGGATTTCACCAGAAGACGGCGCTCGGTTACTAATGAAACCAATCGAGATTGAATTAAAAAAATTAGATGGAGTCGAGGAAATAAATGGGATTGCTCAGGATGACTCAATTCAAATTATTGTACAGTTTGAGATTGATCTTCAAGTAGAGGGGTCATTAACTGAACTAAGGAACGCAGTAGAGAGGGCGAGTACAAAATTTCCAGAGGGTACTGAGGAACCAATTATAGAAGAAATAAGTATTCGCTTACCCGAGGTAGTTGTTGCGTTTGCTGCGTTGGAAGAATCTCATCGAGAGCTAAGCACCATTGCAAAGCATTTTGAAGCAGAGTTTGAAAAGTTGCCGCATGTATTGGAGGTTAAACTGGGTGGGTATCGGGAAGAGGTATTAGAGATCTTACTCCTGCCAGAGAGACTGAGATATTTTCAGATTACATTAGATGAAATACTTAATGTTTTTTCAGTAAACAACCTTGTTGTACCTGCTGGTCAACTAGATACGACATCAGGTCTTTTTGCAATAAAGCTACCTGCCCCAATTAAGGATGAGCGAGACGTCAGAGAAATTCCAATCAAAAGTTCCGGAAGTGGAGTGGTAAAGATTGGCGACGTGGCTCAAATCGCGCGAAAATTTAAGGACGCTAACGGATTCAGCACGTTAAATGGTATTGATGCGATTACACTCGACGTGTTGAAGCGTCCGGGTGCGAATTCTATTGAAACAGTGCAATCGGTCAGAGACTTGGTTGCACGAGATCGCCACTTATTTTCTAAAAATATCAACATAGACTTCTTATTTGATTCAGCTCCTTATTCTCAGGCGCTTATAGATGAGCTATCGGGGAATATTCTAACCGCGATGGCCTTTATTCTTATTCTCGTAGTTGCTACGTTGGGTCCTCAATCAGGTATCTTGGTGACACTAGCAGTTCCATTTTGTCTTCTTGGATCGCTAATTGTAATTTTGTTTCTGGGGTATAGCTATAACTTCGTCGTAATGTTTGGTTTGTTATTATCACTAGGAATGCTGATTGATGGTGCGATTGTAGTGGTTGAATTTGCAGATGCGAGAATGAAAACTGGTGCAAACGCTTTAGAGGCTTATAAAGAGGCGGTTGAGAGGATGAGATTACCGATTACTGCATCTATAGGAACAACTTTGGCCGCCTTCTCGCCCTTACTGTTTTGGCCGGGTACAACTGGTAAATTTATGGCTTACATGCCAATGACTGTATTCGCAGTGCTTCTTTGGTCATTGTTATACGCATTGATATTTGCACCAACGCTTGGGGTAGTTATTGAGCGCAGCTTTCTCCCTATTGATTCCAAAAATCGAAGTTATCAGTCAAAATACCCCTCGATTGGCTGGTTAGCGTATTTTTACACCACCTACCTAAAACTTTTAAGGGAGGTGATCAATCGGCCACTGACATCGGTTGCTCTATTGCTTACATTTTTGTTTTTAGTGTTTTTAGGATATGCAAAGTATGGGGCTGGAAGTGAATTTTTTACAGAGACTGAAAACCGATTCGGTACTATATCAGTGCGGGCTCAAGGCAATCTCTCTGTTAGTCAAAAACGCGAACTTACCGATCAAGTAGCCAAAAGTATCGGTGAGTTTGACGAAATCAAAAGCCTTCATGCCACTAGTGGAGAGGCCTGGTTGGTTCAAAGAGACACAAGTAGAGACCAAATAAGTGTATTTTTCGTCGAACTTACTCCTAGTAAAGAACGCGATTTGTCTAGTACGGAGGTTTTTGAAAAAGTTCGAGTAGCTCTATCCAAAATACCTGGCATTATTGCTACGGGCCAAAATCTTGAGAATGGCCCGCCAGTAGGAAAGGATTTACAACTTCAAATTTCTTCTACAGATCGTGACGCAATGTATCGAACTGCGGGTGTGGTAAAAAAATGGATTTCAAAAAACGTTGCTGGATTTAGAGATTTGGAGGATACGATGCCCATTGCGGGTGTCCAATGGGAATTTCAGATTGATCGGTCTTTAGCGTCTTTGACTGATGTAAATGTCAAGACTTTAGGACAGTCGATACAATTGGTTACAAATGGGTTACCTTTGAGTCATTTTAGACCCGATGATGCTGAGGAAGAGGTTGAAATACGCCTCAGGTATCCGAAACTGCAACGAAATTTCGCTGAATTAGATGGTCTTTTGGTCAACTCAGCCCTGGGTTCTATCCCGATAAGTATTTTTTCGAACAGACGGCCTGTTCGAAAAATTGACAAAATAAATAGGCTAGATATGCAAGAGTCAGTCATGGTAATGGCGTCTTCGGAGGAAGATTTTCTGATCGATGACCAAATGCAACAAATTGCTAAATGGCTTGAGACTGCAGATATTCCTCGCAATGTCGAAGTAAAATTTCGGGGGGTCAATGAGGAGCAGGCTGAATCCGAAAATTTTTTGTTAGTATCGTTTGGAATGGCTTTGGGACTTATGCTGGTACTTATGCTTTCCCACTTTAACAGCTTTTATCAGACATTTTTAATTCTATTTTCTGTGGTAATATCTACGGCTGGAGTTTTGCTGGGATTGCTGGTCGGTAACGACGTATTTAGCATCACGCTGACAGGTATTGGTATCGTAGCTTTGGCCGGGATTGTTGTGAATAATAACATCGTCTTGCTACACACCTATAATCATATAAGAAAAAATAGGATCGGGATATCACCTGAGACAGCGGTTTTTGAGGCCACAAAATCCCGTCTCCGACCGATTATTTTGACTTCTACAACAACCATTGTGGGATTACTCCCACTTGCCAACGGTATGAGTATTGACATTGTTAACCGCACATGGGAGATCGGCGGAATGATTGTTTCCTGGTGGCAGCCGCTTGCAAGTGCTATTGTCGATGGTTTGTTGTTGTCTACCGTAATGACTCTGTTGTTAACTCCTGCCCTGTTAGTTTTACCGAGTAGGATCCGTGGGATATTGTCTATGATTGTGTTTGCATCGGAAAAGAGGTGATTTGATTGGATTGTTTGCCGATTAAAAATTCGCTACTATTTAAAAAAGTTTTTTGATAAATACACAGTGAAGCTGAGTAAAAAATCCATACGAAAAGAGATCTTGGCAAAAACACAAGACTATCTCTCTAGTGGTGGATTGATAGAGGAAGTATCGCTTGGGGAGTCAGGCCAAAATACCAAAGAGCCAAGAGTCCGACCAGCCATTAAGATTGACGAATCCTCAGAAAACAAGATTTATCTCACTGACGTTATTGCAACAATCGATGCTCGCAAAGTGAAAACTATTAAGTCCATAACTCTCACTGAAAATCACTCCGGAAGGCACAAAAAACTCATTTATGATGACTTTGGCGAACCATTACGCGAGGTATGGGTCGACTCGAGGGTCAGATCAAAACGTTGAATTGGATATTAGCTTTGCTTTTCTGATTCATCTTCCACGAAAAGAGTGAGTACTAAAGACTATAAGTATACAACTGCAAGCTCTGATCAATGAATCAGGAACGAGATAAGGTGTTATTCTATACATAAACTTCTCAAAGACCGTTGGACAAAATAGGAGTACCGTTCACTCTTTACTGCCCTAGAGCTTGTTTTTCCGCATGATAACTGGACCTCACTAAAGGTCCGCAAACAGCATGTGTGAAGCCGATATTTAGCGCATATTTGGCATATTCTTCAAATTCTTTGGGGGTAACAAACCTGTCAATTTTTAAATGATTAACTGACGGCTGAAGATATTGGCCCACGGTCAGCATCGTAACACCGTTGGAGCGAAGATCATCAATTGTCTTGAAGATATCAGTTTTAGTTTCCCCGAGGCCTACCATGAGGCCTGATTTTGTTGGTATCTCTGGATTCCTTGATAAATATTCGCTCAATAGACGCAGAGACCACTTATAATTTGCTCCAGGTCTAACCTTTCTATACAGATCTGGAATCGTCTCAACATTGTGATTAAAAACATCGGGTGGAGAATCGCTCAAGATATCCAATGCGACATCCATACGTCCGCGGAAATCGGGCACTAATACCTCGATCTTCAAATCTGGAATTTTTTGTCTCGCTGAGCGTATACAGTCTGCAAAGTGTTGAGCCCCACCATCACGAAGATCATCTCTGTCCACTGAGGTAATCACAACATATTTTAAATCCATTTCTGAAATAGCTTGAGATAAATTTTTTGGCTCATTTTTATCTAAGGGTAGAGGCTTTCCATGACCTACATCACAAAATGGACATCGCCGAGTGCAGATATCGCCCATAATCATGAACGTTGCAGTTCCATTAGAGAAACATTCATTGAGATTAGGGCATGATGCTTCTTCACAGACTGTGGATAGCCTATTTTTTCGTAATACATTTTTAATGAGGTGAACCTTTCGAGAGGTGCTAATTGGAGCTCTCAACCATGCTGGTTTCCGAATAATTTCTTTTGAAGGAATCACTTTTACTGGAATTCGTTCTACCTTGCTGGCGTTTCGGTGCTTTTCCCCTTGCTTAAGTCTCGCAGACCTTTGAGGGGGTGAGCTAGCTTTTGTATTCATCAAAGAAAACCCATATTAGTTGAACTATCATATGTCGTGATTATACGGGGATTGAATAATGTTTGAGTGACAAAATTGGAAGTTCTGTATAAATTTCTCCAACAAAATAGCTGAGATCATCGGTAGTGATATTTTACCTTTTACTTGGTCAGAAATCTGCGTCATGGTCACATCTTGACCGCATGGGTAGATCTGCTTCCAAGGACTAAGATCCATGTCGACGTTCAAACTGAATCCATGATACGAGCAGTAATTTTTTACTCGAAGACCTATCGATGCAATCTTCTCTTTACCAACATAAACCCCTGGAAATCCTGGTTGTGTTGACGCAATTATTTCCGAGCGGTTCAGAGCATCAATAATGATATTTTCTAATTCCGCAACCAACCTACGAATGGAAAGATTTTTGCGTTTTAAATCAATTAGCACATAAGCGACCACTTGCCCTAATCCGTGATAGGTAACTTGACCTCCCCGGTCGCTCTTAATTACTGGGATGTTATTTGAAAAAAAAATATCTTTCTTTCTACCTGTTAGCCCTACGGTAAAAGTTGGGGGGTGCTCTAACAACCATATCTCATCCAAAGTTTCAGCTGTTCTTGTTTTTGTAAAATGGTGCATGGCCATGAGCGTGCTCTGATAGGCCTGGATTCCGAGTTGACGTACTTGAATCTTTTTGGATGCGTACATTTTTATAGCACCAAGCGCACGCGGGAGCAGGCCTTTAGATCATGAAAAATAGCATCAAGTTGTGGTTTTCCTGTTGCAATTATATTCACGGTCAGAGCGATCCAAGTACCACGTGCACTAATTCGTGTTGATGCGAGGGTTTGATCAAAGTCTGGAACAAAGTTCTCTAATACAGTAGTTACTTGTGATTTAAAATCCGAATGATTTTCTCCAATAATTTTAATTGGGTAGTCGCAAGGAAAGATGACTTTTGGCGGCTCATTTAACATAGATTTAATCGATGCGTTATTAGACACATTTTATACTCGAGCATAAGGTGAATCGCTATAAAAGACTAAGACATTATTTCAGTTAGGAACAATACAATCCAGTCAAATAAACGCGCTAACAATCCAGACTGCGGTACATCTTTTTCCGAAACGATAGCTGTATCGATGAGATCCTTTTCGGTCAGGCTAACTTGGAGTCGACCAACTTCTTGTCTTGCCATTAGGGGGGCATTAAGCTGCTCATCAATGATAATTTTCGCAGCTAAAAGTTCTTCTGCTCGTTTTGGAAAGGTGAGAGTAACATCATTTGCTACTACGAGATTTACATAGCTTTCCACTCCGAACCAAACCTTTACATTTTTTTTGATTAGGTCGCCGGCCGAGTATATCTTTTTCGTGGTAAAATGGCGAAACCCATAAGTGAGAAGTTTTTGCGATTGGCGTGCTCTGATGTCCGCGCTTGGGGCACCCATAACAACAGAAATCAAACGCATATCATTTCGTTTAGCAGATGCTACAAGACAGTACCCAGCCGCCTGCGTGTGTCCCGTTTTTAAACCATCCACTGTGCTGTCGCGCCATAATAGGCGATTTCGATTGGGTTGATTGATATTGTTGTGTTGGAAATATTTTTCCGAATATATTGCATAATGATCTTGATCGCCTTGCACAATGGCCCTTGCAAGAATAGATAAATCACGCGCAGATGACCTCATTTCATCTGCGGGTAAGCCCGTAGAATTTGAAAAAAAAGTGTTACTCATACCTATATTTCGGGCAGTTTGGTTCATCAGGACACTAAAACTTTCTTCATTGCCGCTTATATGTTCCGCTAAAGCTATAGCAGCATCGTTTCCAGATTGGATTATAATACCTCGGATCAAATCAATGACAGAAACTTGACTCCTCGGATTGAGAAACATCGTCGAGCCGTCTGTTTTGGCGCCCCCTTTGGCCCAAGCATTATCGCTAATGGTTACGTTTTCAAATTGATCTAATATGCCCGTGCTTATCTGGTTTGAAGCAATATAGGTCGTCATCATTTTCACCAAACTGGCAGGAGGTAAAGCTTCATCGGCATTATGCTCTGAAATGACAAATCCTGTGTTTGCATCCATCAAGATCCATGATTTAGCAGCTATTTCTGGAGCTTTTGGTAATGCCTCCTGTCCTAGAATTGATTGTGAAATTGAGATGGAGACAATGCAGCTCAATGCGCTTATAACCCATTTTTTGGACATAAAATTGTTAACTCCTTCCAACAATATTCTTAACAAGCATACTATCATTTTGGGTTATTTTGTTAACCCTTCAAATTCTAAACTTTTTGAAAGACTTCACGGTCCCAACAAGATCGGTGTAATACTGAAATTATTCTTTAACACGCCACTCAGCTTATTTACGGCATTTTGATTTGTCAGTGGTCCAATTATTATTTTTGTGAGGTTATTCTCTTCGAGCAGGTTAATGGGAGTCGATGTAAGTGTTACCAGATTCGAGTAAAATTTTTTTGCAGCTGCCATAGTCGAGAAAGCACCGGCTTGAAGATATACACCGCCCGAAAAGTCAAAGTGTGCTTTTTCTTTGATATTAGCTTTATTTTCTTTGGAAGTGGCCAAAGCATCGTTCAGCACAGTCTTTGAAGGTGTTATAACTTCAACTTCCACTAGCGTTGTACCTTTTTCAACAAAATCGAGTTTTAGCGCAGCGACGTATGAAAGATCAATAATTCTGTTCGAGTGAAATGGACCACGATCATTGATTCTTACCACGACAGACTTTTGGTTACTCATGTTGGTTACTCTTGCGTATGATGGTATAGGAAGAACAGTGTGCGCCGCAGTCATTGCATACATATCATAAATTTCCCCATTAGCTGTTCTTCGACCGTGAAATTTCCGTCCATACCATGATGCTATGCCCTTTTGTTTATAGCCCTCAGCAGTGGGAAGCAAGTGATATGTTACACCGAATTGGGTGTATGGATTTCGGTTACCTGCACGAGTAATCTTTTCAATTTTGGGGATTGCCTCCGGTATCGAGTCGATGTTTATTGCTTTACCGGGGCCGTCTTCGCTTAGGCTGCTATATTCTGTGCTGCTGCAACCACATAAAAAAAAAATAGATATAAAGTTTTACTAGCAAAGAGTCGCAGGGCCACAATATTGACTCCGTATTAACTCGCTTAATTGATAGACAGCCATCGCATATTTAATGCGAGGGTTGTAACGACTTATTGCATAAAAGTTTTGTAGTCCTAGCCAATATTCCTTCTCTACCCCAACATCCAGCATTATTGGGAGAGCGAGCCGATTTGGATCCGCGGGCTCGAGGGCAGAGAGCCCCGCTGACTTTAGATCACCAATTGATAATGATGGCTTTGATAATTTGTTAAATTTCAATTCTGTTGGTAAAAAAAGAGTTTCTCCAACGGATAACACATCTGCATCTAAAAGTGTGTTTTCTCGTTGTATTTCAGCAACTGTAAGTCCGAAGGAATTAGCGATGGAATAAAGCGTGTCTCCGGGTTTGATCCGATAGTTTGAGGGTGTCTCTATGCCACTTGTTGGGCTTCGTTCCCCGCGTAAGGCAACAATATCGCCGGCAACCCAGCCATGGTGAGTGAAGTAATTTGCAACGCTCCCTATTGCGTCACTCGGATTTTTCCAAATATCTGCGAAATGATCTCCATCGAAGTCTACAGCAAAATTCCTGTAGCTATTGGGCATGAATTGCCCTAAACCCATCGCGCCAGCGTACGACCCGATTAATTGGGTAGGATCTTGCTTTTGCTCGCGCGCGAGCAAAAGCAAATTCTCAAGTTGCACTGTAAAAAACATCCTACGAGATTCTCGTTTCTCGATTTCAGTGTAGTAATCGAAGGCTAGTGTGCACAGGGCATCGATAACCCTGTGTGATCCTACATTACGTCCATAATTTGTTTCTACGCCGATAATGCTTACTATTATTGCGGCATTGACACCAAATCTTTCCTCCGCTTGCTGTAAGAATGATTTATTTTTCTTCCAGAAAGTCACACCATTTTCGATTCGCTGTTTAGTGATGAAATGCTTCCTATATTGGTGCCAAGGTTTGATTTTTTCTGCAGGACGTTGCATTGCCTCAATTACTGACTCTGACCGTTTTGCGATTTTTAATAGTGCAATGGTCGATGATTTTGAGAACTTGTGTTTATCAAACATATGCTCCACAAACCGAATCCCATCGGGATGATTTGAATAATCGCTACAGACCGTAGATGAAAGAAATAAACACATAATTCCGATTGTGTAGAATTGCTTTTTTTTCAACTTACGCTCCTACTTTTTTTTGATTCATTTCCTATCGACATAATGATACCAAATCCGGCGAACAAGGTCACAATTGCAGTTCCGCCATAGCTGATTAAAGGTAGCGGAGCGCCCACAACTGGTAATAATCCTGAAACCATGCAGAGATTAACAATAACAAAGATAAAAAAGGTGTAAGCAACACTTCCAGCCATTAATCGCCCGAACATTGTTAACGAATTTAGACCGATGTAAAGACACCTTGCTATTAACACTGTGTACAACGTACAAAGAATTAAAACTCCGATGAGGCCAAACTCTTCGGCAAGAACTGCTATAATAAAATCAGTATGGCTCTCGGGCAAGAAATTTAGTTGCGACTGCGTTCCTTGCGTCCAACCCTTTCCTGACCAGCCTCCGGAACCTATTGCCGTGGTTGATTGGATAATGTTCCATCCCGCACCCAATTTATCATGTTGAGGATTTAGTAACGTTAATACCCTCTGTTTTTGGTAATCAAGCATCACGAAAAACCATAGACTCGGCAAGGCAGCCATCGCAAGGATGAAAGCCCCAATTAAGTACCGACGCTTAATTCCAGCCAAAAATAGCACGAAAAAACCAGTCGCAGAGATTAATAAAGCAGTACCGAGGTCAGGTTGTCTTAACACAAGTAATACTGGCACTGAAATTAAAATCACGGCAGCACTCACGTGTTTTAAAGACGGAGGGATCTTGCGTTTAGCGATGTAAGCAGAAATCATCAAAGGAACACATATTTTCATGAGTTCTGATGGTTGAAGGCGAGTAAATTTTAGATCTAACCAACGCTGGGCGCCATTTATTTCAATTCCTGCTTGTAAAACGCCAATAAGTGCAATAACTCCAATCAAATATACTATCAATGCCCAACGTTCCCAAAAACGCTGAGGGAATTGAGCAAATAAAATCATTATAAAAAAGCCCGCGAGTATAAAGGTCAATTGTCTCCTCACGTAAAAAACACTTTGCCCTGTCGCGCTATAGATAATTAGAAGTCCCATTCCGCATAAAATTAGCAAAATTACAGCAAGCGTGTAATCCACTTTTATAGATCGACGCAGCTGAATGGTACCACCGGGTGTTTGTAATTGACGTACAAAGTCACTTTTGTACATTATTTATCTGCCTACAAGCATATTTTTTTCAACTTCGTTGAAATAAGAATCTAGAATAACACGAGCAATTGGCGCTGCAGTGGAGCTTCCGTGCTCGCCATTTTCTACAATTAAAGCTATCGCAATTTCTGGATCTTCCACTGGCGCAAAAGCGATGAACAAGGCGTGATCCCACTGAGTTTGGTCAATTTGTGTTTTATCATACTCCTCGTCTGCATCAATACTAATCACTTGCGCGGTGCCTGTCTTCCCAGCTATCGTGTAATCAAGATCTTTTCCGATTCGGTGGGCAGTACCTTGCGGAGTATGAACGACATTTTGCATTGCTTTGTGCATGTAGGTCCAGTATTCAGCTTGAATATCCACGGGCATCAGCGAAATACCATTATTTTTTATATTCACATCATTTTTTGAGTCAACAAGCTTTGGCACTACATGAGAACCGCGTGAGGCTATTCTCGCCGTCATCACAGCTAGTTGAAGTGGAGTAGTAAGCATGAAACCTTGTCCAATACTTACATTGATAGTATCGCCATCGAACCAAGTTTCGCCGAGCGTGTGTTTTTTCCATAATTTTGAAGGCATGATCCCAGGTTGTTCGCCATGAAGATCTATTCCGGTGACTTGGCCAAGACCAAACATTGAGCTAAATGAAGCTAAAGTTTCTATACCAATATCTAAGCCCATATTGTAAAAGTAGACATCACAAGATTCAATTATTGCTTGCGCTAGATCAATACCATCTCCATGCCCACCCTTGTCTGAATTATGGTCACGCCAAGGGCGTTCAACTCCTTGTAAAATAAAAAAGCCGGGATCATCAATTACGTGTTCAGTGGTGATGTTCTTGTTTTGGAGCCCAATAAGACCAAACATTGGTTTGATTGTTGATCCTGGTGGATATTGTCCACGAATTGCACGATTAAACAATGGCTGATTTTTTGACTTTACTAATTCTGAGTAATCTGTCTGGCTTATCCCCAGGACGAATTTATTAGGGTCATAGCTGGGTGTACTTACCATCGCCAGTATTCCACCTGTTTTGATCTCGATGGCCACGAAAGCTGCACGCCTGTCTTGCAATACCTCCTGCGCTGTGCGTTGAAGGTTCGCGTCTAAGTATAACCTTAAATTGGCGCCTGGAATTGGGTCCTCTTTGCCGAGCGATCTCATCACGCGTCCGCGAGCATTAGTTTCAACATGCTCATGCCCCAACTTGCCCAAGAGAGCACTTTCATAGTATTTTTCGATTCCCAGCTTCCCTATAAAATCTGTTCCACGGTAAAGCGATGGATCTATATTTCGCATTTCTGATTCATTTATGCGGCCAACATAACCAATTACATGAGCAAAAAGTGGACCTTGTGGGTAATAGCGCTTAAGTTTCGCAAGAACCTCAGCTCCGTCTAATCTGAAGCTGTTGACAGCAAGAATACTACGTTCATTCTCACTAAGATTATACTTAAGAGGTATATTTTGGTAAGGCTTACGACGTTTGAGTCTCTCTCTAAATTGAGCGACGTCTTGCGTAGAAATATTAATTAGCTGTTGGAGGTCTTCAATGAGAACCTCTAAGTTATTGCTTCGCTCATTAACGATTGTGAGATTGAAAGTTGGCTGATTATCTGCTAATAACTCACCATTGCGGTCAAAAATTAATCCTCGTGGTGGGCTCACAGGACGCATCAAAACTCGGTTGTTATCTGATTGTGTGACAAAATCTTGATGCCGATTGACTTGTAGATCGAAATAGCGCCCCAAGACTAAAATTCCCATCAAAACAGCAAGTATTGATGCAAAAAAGACCCGCCTTGAAAACAGCCGCTTCATTTCCGTATCGTCAACAAAAGCAGAATCTTCGTCCATTTTTATTCTTCTCTTCGGCCCCTGTGGTATGGTTGATGAGCATTAATGCTCCATGCTCTATATAGTTGCTCAAGGAGGATGACTCTTACTAATGAGTGCGGTAAGGTCATTTCAGATAAAGACCAACAAAACTGGGCTCGCCGGATATAGCGGGGACAAATTCCATCCGGTCCTCCAATTAAAAAGCAAATGCTCTTGCCACGGAGTTGCGAGTGTTTAAGAAACTCGGCAACTTCGTCGGTACTTATTTTGCTTCCCAAAACATCGAGCACGATAACACAATCGTCTGAATGAGTTTTTTTGAATAACGCCTCACTTTCCTTTTCTACTGCTTTGTTTATGACAGTAGTTTTAAGCCTTTTTTCTAAAGGCACTTCTATTAACTTCGGACGCATGTTGGCTGGAAGCCTGAGTTGATATTCGGCAAACCCTACTCCAATCCAGCTGGGCATTCGTGTTCCAACTGCTACAATATTTATTTGCATGATTGTTGCGACGATTTTGTTTTTTCCATATTTGGAACTATTTCTTTTTTGCAAATGTCACTGAAAGACCATAAGCGTTCTAAACTATAGAATTCGCGTATTGACTGCAACATTATATGAATTACAATGTCACCGTAGTCTATTAAAACCCATTCACTAACATCTTCTCCCTCGATCCCGATTGGTATGATACCGCAGTGAGTTTTGACATCATTTATTACATGTCTACACGCGGCTTTTACCTGTCGGGTGGAAGAGCCTGTTGCAATAATCATCTCATCGAATATATTGCTACTCGATTGAACATCTAGTCGCGTAATGTGAAATACCTTGGCGTTTTCTAACGAACTTACAATTATTTTTTGAAGAGAGTTTTCCATACTAATTTTTCAGCTGTAGAGATTGTTTTCCTTGATGTACTTTTCTATGCTAGGAGCAACATAGTTTTTTATTTTAAAACGCTGTTTTATGAGTCTTCTGATTTCAGAGGATGAAATATCTTGAGGCTCAGAACTACAGAAATAAAAGACACCGAATGACATGCGTAAAAGTTTTTCCAACGAGTTGCAGTTATTTTTTCTAATCCAGTCAACCAGAATTTTTGTCTCAGGGAAGCTTGAATTCGGACGATCTACTACCACTATATTTGCATAATCCAGGATACTCTTCCATTCTTTCCACTCATGAAAAGTATTGAGAGCGTCCATGCCAATGCACATAAAGAGCGACCTTTTTGAACCAATTTGAGCCCTAATCAAACGTAAAGTATTTATGGTATAACTTGAAGTATTAGTATCCAATTCGTTTGTCTGAAGAGCAAGTTCTGGATGCTCTTTTATTGCAATTTTAAGCATTGCTAATCGATGTTGGTTGGACACAACTGGAGGTTGCTTATGACAGGGGCGACCACATGGAACCAGTCGAAACTCATTGACTCTTAGATGTTCGGAAAGATATTTGGCAATGCCAATGTGACCCAAATGTATTGGATCAAATGTGCCTCCTAAAAGCGCGAGAGACATTCTAACTACGAATGGTTCCGTCGCCGTAGACGACCCATTTTTGACAAGTAAGCCCTTGCAGACCGACTGGGCCTCTAGCATGGATTTTATCAGTTGAAATTCCTATCTCAGCTCCTAATCCGTATTCGAATCCATCTGCAAATCTAGTTGAGGCATTCACCATTACAGAACTTGAGTCGACTTCTTTGACAAATCGTTGTGCATTAGCGGTATTTTCGGTAACGATACAGTCGGTATGACTAGAGCCGAATTTGTTTATGTGTTCGATAGCATCTGACAAACCGGCCACAACCTTAATCGATAATATTGGCGCCAAGTATTCCAAAGACCAATCTGCGTCAGTGGCGGCTTTTATTCCCTCGACAAAGTTTCGAGTTTCAGCGCACCCCCTAAGTTCGACATGCCTTTTTCTCATTTCTGAACAAAGCAAAGGCAAAATTCTTTTGGCCGCACTCTTCGAGATTAATAATGATTCGAGCGCATTACAGACTCCATAGCGACTGGTTTTGGCATTAACAGTTAACGCAATCGCCATTTCTAAATCGGCGTTATCGTCAATGTACATATGACAGTTTCCATCCAGATGTTTTATAATCGGAATACTACTTTCTTTAGTTATCTTCTCAATGAGTCCCTTGCCGCCGCGAGGTATTATTATGTCGATACAACTCGAAGGAGACAGTAATTCTGAAACAACTCTACGATCTGAAGTATCTACAATTTGTATAGAGGCGACTGGTAGGGAAGATCTGGATAAAGCGGTTTGAATACTTACACCGATTGAACGATTTGAGTTTATTGCCTCGCTTCCACCGCGAAGAATGCATGCATTACCTGCCTTGAGACATAAGCTGGCGGCGTCAATGGTCACATTGGGACGCGACTCGTAGATTATACCGATCACGCCTAGTGGCACACGCAGTTTTTTTAATTCAATTCCGCTGGGGCGTCTGCCCATATCAGTTTCCTCTCCGACTGGGTCGGTTAAACCAATAACCTGATGGAGCCCCTCAAGCATTTGATCGACCTGCTTGTGACCTAGTAAGAGACGTTCAATCATCGCAGGATCTAATCCGTGACTCTGAGCTTCTTTCAAATCTAATTCATTTGCTGAAATAATTAAATGTCGATCTGAGTCAAGTTGCTCTGCGATAAGCGCAAGTGTATTATCTTTGGCCTCAGAAGTTGCACGTGCTAATAGTTTTGATGCCTCAGCAGCCGCGCTACCCAACGTTTTTACATAATCTTGAATGATCATTGGATTTTTCGTATCAATAATTAAGTCGTAATTTTATACTTAATTTTGATGTGTTGTCTCCAATTGAATATTATGGAATTGCTCTGTTCGGGAAACCAGTCCTTTTGTACAGGGAAAATAATACACCATTGATTTTGTATTTTTATGGATGGAGATTATCGTGAAGCCTCTTCTGGATTTGTTAATGTCTCAGTCCGATTGGCTCGTGCTTACAGGGGCAGGAATAAGTGCACCCTCCGGAATCCCTACTTATCGAAATTCTGAGGGAAAATGGAAACGCAAATCTCCTGTTACATACCAAGAATTTCTTTCAAACGAAACTAGCAGGAGACAATTTTGGGCTCGGAATATAGCTGGATGGAAATTCATCGGTGCAGCCGAGCCTAATATTGCTCACTTGGCCCTAGTGAAATTGGAACAAATTGGCGTGATATCGGGACTAGTCACCCAAAATGTTGATGGTCTTCACGACAAGGCAGGTAGTAAAGTCGTTATTGATTTGCATGGACGAGCCGATACCGTTTTGTGTTTAGACTGCGGGGATTCGCAGTCAAGACAGAGGTTGCAAGATCTATTTAAAAAATACAACCCAAGTTTTTTCGATAGGGTTCAGGGCATAATGCCCAACGATGATGCCGATATCGATAATTTAGATTTTTCCTCTCTGATTATTCCGAGGTGCAGTCTTTGCGGGGGTCTATTGAAACCGGACGTGGTGTTTTTTGGTGATGTTGTTCCGCGTAGGAAACTAGATTTATGTATGGATATAATGAACCTGTCATCGGGATTGTTAGTGGTTGGCTCCTCTCTTCAAGTATTTTCTGGGTATCGTTTTTGTATTTGGGCTCGTAAGCAGGGTAAGCCAATTGCACTGCTGTGTAATGGCGATACTCGTGCAGATCACCTCGCTATTGAAAAACTAAGAGCTGATTGTGGTCCAGTTTTAAGGCACTGGATGCAACTTTTAAATACCCGCAACTCCTTGGATGAGATAGATAAATTAATCTAAGTGACGACTGATGATTTGAGTGAGTGCGTCCAAATGTAACGGATTTGCATTCAGGGCTGGTATGTAGTGAAACTCAGAGCCTCCTGCTCTGGTAAATATGTCTCTTGCTTCGACTTGAATCTCTTCCAAGGTTTCGAGGCAATCGGAGGAAAACCCTGGGCAAATGATGGCCACAGAGGAAATGCCTTGTGATGGCAGCATTTCTAATGTTTCGTCCGTGTAGGGCTGGAGCCAAGGTTCTCGGCCAAAACGAGATTGAAACGTAGTAAGTACATCGTCTTCTTTGAGTCCCACAAACTCACTGACAAGCCGCGTGGTTTGGTGGCAAAAACAATGGTATGGGTCGCCCTTTTCAAGATACTTTTGCGGTGTACCATGATATGAAAAAATTATTTTTTTTTGTCTTCCGTTTTCCTTGAAGTGAGTTTTAATAGTCTCACCTATGGCCATGATGTATTCTGATGACTGTTGATAACCGGCTATAAAGTGAAGCTCTGGAACCCACCGAGATTCCATCATGGTCTTCGCTACTGCATCAAATGTAGATCCTGTCGTTGCTGCGCAGTACTGGGGATACAGTGGTAATACAACTATGTTTCGAACATTAAGCTCGGTAAGTTCTGAGAGTGCAGATGAAATAGAAGGATTACCATACCGCATTCCAAGGCTGACTGGGATATGCCTTCCATACTTTGTTTGAAGACGTTTTCTAACTCCCTCAACTTGTGCGCTGCAATTCACAAGTAATGGTGCTCCTTCATTTGTCCAGACGCTTTTGTATAGTTTCGCAGATCGAGCCGGACGTAAAGGTAATATGAAAAAATATAAAATTACGAACCAAATTAAACGTGGGACTTCAACGACCCTCGGATCGCTTAAAAACTCTTTCAAGTAAGCACGCAGTTGTGTCGTGCACGGCGCGTCTGGGGTGCCCAAATTGCACAGAAGAACGCCACTTTGGGGCGATTCCCCTTGGTGGTCATAACTTGTTTGGCCTAAATACTTCATGAAAGACAGTATACTCTTATTTACCTTGAACAATTTTGCTGAAAATATATTTTTTGAAAAATATCACAGGGCGTCAATAGTGCTATCATATTTTGATTACGCGATATCATCGTGTGAAGTTTTGTCGTCACGGTTATAATTATTTCTGTCTTGCTTCCTCCTTGGAGTTTCAATGAAATTGCAGCAATCAGATCGGCGTACGTTTGCCATTATTTCACATCCCGATGCTGGTAAAACTACGATTACCGAAAAAATGCTTTTGCTGGGGAATTTAATACAGATTGCAGGCACCGTAAAAGCACGAAAAAGTGATCGTCATGCTACATCTGATTGGATGGAAATGGAAAAGCAACGGGGTATTTCTGTTACATCGTCGGTGATGCAGTTCCCTTATGGTGATTGCGTGGTAAACCTCTTAGACACTCCGGGTCACCAAGATTTTTCAGAAGATACCTTTAGGACGCTCACGGCTGTGGATTCTTCTTTGATGGTAATTGATGGTTCGAAGGGTGTGGAGCAAAGAACGATAAAACTTATGGAGGTATGTCGGTTGCGTTCAACGCCGATTTTTACTTTTGTGAACAAAATGGACCGCGATATTCGAGATCCCATTGAGTTACTTGATGAGATTGAGTCGGTGCTCAGAATTAAAGCTGCACCAATCAATTGGCCAATTGGTATGGGGCGAGGTTTTCGTGGTGTATATAATTTTTATACCGACACTATACACGTGTATGCTCAAGGAGGAGGACGAACTCTAAGAGAGGGAGACAAGGTTCGAGATATACATTCAAACGCAGCTAAGGAGGTGTTAGGCGATTTCGCGGTTGATGTACTTGAGGAGTTAGAGCTCGTTCATGGAGCTACTCATCGATTTTGTCGTGATAAATTTTTCTGTGGTGAGCTAACGCCAGTATTCTTTGGGACAGCTCTCGGAAATTTTGGTGTGAGAGAAATGCTAGATGATTTTGTTAGGTGGGCTCCTGAACCTCAGCCGAGGATGACTTTGGTCCGAGAAGTTTCGCCCATGGAAGCCTCGTTTAGCGGGTTTGTCTTTAAAATACAAGCAAATATGGATTTAAAACATCGGGATAGGATTGCATTTTTACGAGTATGTTCCGGACAGTATCGTCGTGGAATGAGGATGAAAAATGTAAGGACTGGTAAGGAAGTTAGGGTCTCCGATGCTTTCAGCTTCAAAGCTGGAGAGCGAGTTGCTCTCGAAGAGGCGCGGGCCGGTGATATTATAGGTTTACATAATCATGGCTCAATTCAGATTGGTGATACTTTTACCGAGGGAGAGAAACTAAAATTTGTGGGCATACCTTACTTCGCACCGGAACTTTTTAAATTAATTCGACTCAAAGACCCTATGAAGGCTAAGCAGTTACACAATGGTATCCGGCAGTTATCTGAGGAGGGTAGTACACAAGTTTTTTTTCCAATAAAAAATAATGACATAATTGTCGGAGCTATTGGTCAGTTACAGTTTGATGTTGTTGCTTTTCGGTTGAAAGCCGAGTATTCAGTAGAGGCGGTTTATGAGCATGTAAACGTCTACTCGGCGCGCTGGATAAACGGAGATCAACCGAAATTACTGGAACGTTTTAAGAGTAAAGCTAGGGATAATCTTGCTTTTGATGGTGGTGGGCATTTGACATACTTAGCACCCAGCAGGGTTAACCTGTCGTTAACTCAAGAGCGCTTCCCAGACATCGAGTTTGCAATTACTCGTGAACATTAGCTTTGTTCTGTGTGTGCAGCTTGGTGGCGGCCAAATAAAAGGCTTTAAAAAGAGAAGATAGCTATGTCCATCCCTCAACAGGTGCCCGAACAACTTCGATCAAGACGGGGTGTAATACCACGATGGATAGGTATTAGTGTCCTAAAATTGATGGGCTGGCGTGTTGAAGGGAAGATCCCTGATCTTGATCGCGGCCTACTAATTGGTGCGCCTCATACATCCAATTGGGATTTCGTAATAGCGATGGCCAGTATTTTAGCTATCAACTTAAAAATGTTTTGGCTTGCCAAACACACTATATTTGTGCCAGTAATTCGTATATTTTTTCATTGGTTGGGGGGAATTCCTACAAACCGAGATGAACCTAGAGCTGTAGTCGATCATGTTTTAAGTCTTGCAGAAAAAGAGGAGACTGTGGTAATCGGGATCACCCCCGAGGGGACGCGAAAAAAAGTAGTCAAATGGAAAACTGGTTTTTTGAGATTGGCCCGGAACTTGAGATGCCCCATCATTATGGTTGGCTTAAGTTTTTCCACCAAGAGAGTTATCATCGGGGACTTATTTTACCCCACGGGAAATAATGCTGCTGATCTCATTGCAATCAGAAAATATTATGAGCAGTTTGACGGTAGGCACCCTGATCAGTTTTGATAATTATTTAGTCGCTATATATTTGGAACTGATTTGATTGCGAGTTGGCTTTTAAGGGTTCAAAATAAGTGACCACTCTTTGTTTTTAAACGTAAAGGTTGTGTAATATGGCAGACACGGTATCACCTATTTATCGATTACTCGTTATCTTTGCCGCATGTACAATTATCGTGGGCGGTATGAAATTGGCTGATGAATTAATAGTGCCGTTCATTCTCTCGATCTTTATAGCAATGGTAGTTTCGCCCCTTGTTACGGTACTTCGCATGCGAGGAATTCCTCATGGAGTGTCTATTCTTTTAGTTGTTGGCTTAATGCTCTCTGCTGGCTTTTTATTTGGAGCGGTTATTGGATCGGCAATGGTCAACTTCCAAACGGATTTACCTGAATATTCTGCAAAACTTGCAGTTATTAGCTCAGATATTCAGGCTCGGCTGGCTGAATATGGCATTGTTATTAGCTCAGAGCAATGGCAGAGTAGTTTCGATCCAGGAGCCCTGATGCTGCTGGTGGCCAACATGCTTACTTCTTTTGGAAACGTTATGACGAATGGGGTGATGATATTGTTGACTGTTGTTTTTATTCTTGCTGAAAATATAGGATTTGCTGAAAAATTGAGTTTGGCGCGTGGCCCACAGAGTTCCAGTGTCTGGCTGAAAACTTTCACAAGAAGTGTGAACAGCTATATGGCAATAAAAACTGTTATTAGCTTTATTACAGGCCTCTTAATTTTTTTATGGCTATCGTTCCTCGGGGTTGATTACGCCATTTTATGGGGATTATTGACTTTTTTGCTGAACTTTATACCCGCTGTGGGATCTGTCATTGCCTCATTACCCCCTGTGCTCTTGGCAATAGTTCAACTTGGTTGGATCTCAGCTGCACTCTCCCTTGTTGGTTTTATTTCGGTCAATATGCTCATGGGCAATCTTGTAGAGCCTAGATGGATGGGTCGTGGACTGAATCTATCGCCGTTGGTAGTTTTTGTCTCCTTGGTATTGTGGGGCTGGGTGCTTGGTCCTGTGGGGATGCTACTATCCATTCCTTTGACAATAATGGTTAAAATAGGTCTGGAGAGTCAGACTGAGACAAAGTGGATTGGTAGTATGCTCGGTTCTGTTGCAAGTGATTCGAACTAAGTCCGACCCTATTGCACCTCACTAAGAGTTTCTTCAATTTATTGTTGATAATTAGATGGCTAATTCCGTTACTTTTTGTACGATATCTTGTGCGGCTGTTTTAGGCCTTACATTGTTGTCTATAAAAGCGATTTTACCCTCTTTATCTATGTAAAAAGTCACCCTCTTACTTGCCATTCCAAGAAAGAGAACATCATATTTTTCTGAGACTTGCTTTTTTGGGTCACTTAATATTGGGAATTGAGCATCTAATGCTTTGGCGAACTTTACTACTCGTTTTATACTATCAGTGCTTGCCATGAAGTACGTAATTCCCATCTCCTCTAACAAGTGCCCATATTCAGCGAATGATTTGCACTCCAGCGTGCAGCCTGGCGAAAAAGCTCTCGGGAACCAAGCGAGTACCACACTTTTGTTACCAATGTAATCGCTGAGTGTGTAGGAGTTGCCGTCAGAACTTTGTAATGTGAAATCTGGTGCTATATCCCCGGGTTCAAGCGCGTCAGTCGACAGGGGGGTGAGTACAAAAATAATAATAGTGAGAAGTGCGGATGTCGCTTTTAAGATCATGCTGCCTCCATATGAGATTACGTTTACCGTGGTTTGTGAATTTATTTCTGCCTTTACTTTTACTCTTGGTTAAAAAATTACGATTACTCTTGTGTTAAAGTGTAGAAGACTGAATATCTCATTTATGAAGTTGAGGTCGCATTGTATTACGTGGTTTTTTCTTGGAAGCAAAAGTTGTGGGCCTTGGCTAAATTTTATATTCTGTTGAAGTTCAGAGCGAATATCCTAGTTGAGCAAAGAAGACCCTTCCCAAAGGACTATGTTGTTTTGAGTCATAACTGAAATTGCCTCCGTCGTTCACCCGGGGTGGAAGTTCGTCAAGTAAGTTTTTGACTCCAAAACTTACCGATATTTTTCCCTTTTCAGAGACATTCGTTAAGTAAAAAGAATATTTAGCGTCAATGCTAGTATATGCGTCGATATGTTCATCTATGTTTTTGTAACTGCTTACGCGATATACATTGAGATTTGCGCTTCTTTTACTCCCCGTCCAGAGAAGATTCGCGCTAGTTTTTGTCTTTGGGAGCGAACGAGCAAAGTTCGATCGGTTTAGCTCGCCCGCTGCGTCAATCAAATTCCCATTAGGTAATAAGATTTCATAATTCATAAGATGCGTACTATCAAACCTTAGTAAGAGGTTATCTTTTAGTTTCCATTTCATCGCTAAATCCACTCCACTAACGTCTACTTGCGACGCATTAAAGTAATCAACGATTACCCCCGAAAGATTGCCACTCGAACTTCTTATGATCGCTGAGTCATTGGGATTAGAATTTACTTTACTTTGAGCATTTTCAACTGTGATCAGATCGTTATAGGCAACCATCCAGTAATCAAGTCGTATATCCAACAACCTGCTGGGTTGAATATGAAGTCCAAGGTTGAGGTTATCTGACTCTTCTGCGACAAGACTATCCGAGCCAGACTGCAGAATTCTGACAAAGGTAGGACTGCCTTTATCAGACCCATCAGGATTTTTGTCTTGTATTCGCTCGAGTTGCACTTGTCTAGCATGCACTTGCGCCAGCGAAGGTTGACGGAATGCAGTACTAGCGGAGGCTCTTAAAAAAAGTTTAGGGTTGATCTTCCAATTCAAAGCCACCTTAGGATCTAAAGAAGTGGCGCTATCAAGATTTTCATATCGTAGAGCTACAGAAATTTGAAAATCCTTTGTAAATGGTAGTTGAGTTTCAATAAAAGCTGCATGGTCGATACGTGATTGGTCCATCTCGGAAACACCTCCTAGGAATATGAGGTCAACAGGTATTGGATCACCTTTTGAGTTAAACTTGATCTGGTAAAGATCATCAGCCCTTGTAATAAAGGTTTCCTTCCGGATGTGTAAGCCCGCTGCTAAGCCTATATTTAGCCCAGAATCTATGGAATATATGTCGCCGCTTGCTATTCCATCAAATACGGTGAGCTTCGAAGTTCGTTCTACTTCAGTTTCATAGGCAAGGTAATCATAGAGCGTTTGACTATTGTTTTCTGGGATGAAGGGATCATAATACTCATTAGCACTAGGCCCGCCATAGCCACCAAATGCGTCTTTTAGTCGCGATGAAATTGTATCGGGTTGAGTGGCCGTATATGCATTTTGGCTATGAGTTAAAGTAGTTTCCCAAGCCCAATTTTCATCCCAGTACCCCTCCAGTCCCACGGACGCTCTTGTGGTTGCGTTGGCTCGTGGGGCATTGGGAGATGGGTAACCGAAAGCAAAAGGTCTCCCCAACCAAGTTAACGGTATTTTTAAAGGATTGCTTGGATGTGTTGCTGGGATCGAGGGAAATGTTAAGTCGGGATAGCTAGGTGATTGTGGATTTTCAGTTACCTTATTATTGCTATAACCCAAATCTGTGAAGAATTTAGAACCATTTGAAAAGTTGTGTGTCAGATTTGTAAAGAATTGTAAGCGAGTTTCTGCCGCAACTAAGTTGAATCTTGGACCATAAAAAAAACGGCAAGTAGACGAACTCAAGATAGCCTCGGTGTACTCCTCACACTGCGCATTAGGTATGTAGTCTCCCGAAGCATAGTCCCCAGCGTAAGGACCCGATGATACAGAAGCATTTGAACTCGCAATAAATGTGCTCCCAAGTCCACTGATGGCGTTGTCGATTAATGTGGGCCTTGATGAGCCTCGTAATGCCGATCTTTGGAGATAGTGGGTGACTAAAGTAACTGACGTATCACCGAATTGTTTACCCCAAAGGATACCTATGTTTTTATCGCTTTGATCACCATTTTGAACGCGTTGGTAACCGCTAGTAACCTCAAAGCCATCAAAGTTAGTGCGCAGGATGAAGTTAACAACCCCTGCAATCGCATCTGATCCATAAGTAGACGTTGCTCCTTCTTTCAAGACCTCAACGCGCTCAATCGCATTTATTGGAATACTACTTGTATCCACGAATACACTTCCATCATTAGCGAGTGCGCCAGAAACTGTTTGACGTCTTCCATTGAACAGAACAAGTGTTGAACTAAGTCCGAGGCCTCGTAAGTTAACATTTTCCGTACCTTGCGAGAAACCTTGTGTAAGAGAATCAGATCTATTTTCTGCACCAGAACTTACTGTTAGGTTATTAATAACGTCAGACACTGAGGTGGCGGCGAGGCCGTCAATATAATTTTGCTGGAGGATAGTTAAAGGAATTGTTCCATTTCGCTTTAAACCTTTGATATGAGTTCCTGTCACATAGACCTCTTCGATTATTCTATTTTGCATGGTTTCCGCAAAGATGGCTGATGAACTTAAAAGAAACCAAAGCCCGATGATATATTGAGATAAAAGTTTTTTATGTACTCTTGAAGCTTCTGACCAATGTACTAAATTCATATTTGTCTTTGTCCTAAAAGTATGTCAAGGATGATAAATTGAGGATTAATGTTTAGGGCGATGATAATAAGTGGAACCATGAAGATGTCAACTTATAATAGTACATCAGGTTTACAAGTTGCAAAGCTCTATATTTTTTCAGCCCCGATATGGTTGGAATATAATTTTTTTACTTAATCCAATTCCGTCGAATGCAGTGCTTGCAGTTGATCGTGCAACTTAATGATTATCGCAGGAGTCTCGTTATTTTTAATAATCAACGGCAAATGTTCTAAATGATTCTGAAAATTTAAAAATAGACGCTGATTCTGTCCGGCTATATATGATAAATATTCACTGATCCTATGATGCAAGCGTATAATCTGAGTTTGAGAATTAACCTTTAAATTTGTTGTTTTCCCAAGAAAACCATAAAGAAGATATTAAATGTATACATTGGATTTTGATGCGGTAATCATTGGTGGCGGTATGACTGGGCTTGCTATGGCTGGCCAGCTTGGTGGACTTGGATTAAAGACCGCCATCGTTGAAAAACAAATTCCGGAACCCTATCATCCCACTCAGAATTTTGATCTAAGAGTCTCTGCTTTAAGCCCTCAGTCGTTTAAAATGCTGGAAAAAATCGGTGCTTGGGAGCACATAGAAAATATGCGTTTTTGCCCATATCGTCAAATGCGCGTTTGGGAAATGAGGGGATTCGGGGATGTTACATTTGAGGCAGCGAGTATCGGCGAACCTTGCTTGGGGTACATTGTAGAAAATCGAATTATACAGCTTGCCCTCCGAGAGTCTATTGTCAAAATGGAAGAAGTTGACATTTTGAGTCCGGCAACTTGCCTCGCATTCGATAGAAATGGATCAGGCATTTCGGTAACGCTTCAAGATCAAAGGGTTTTAAATTGCCGACTACTTATTGGTGCTGATGGAGCAAATTCGGAAGTGAGAGATTCCTTTGGGATTACAATACAAATGGACACATATAATCAATCGTGTTTGGTAGCATCAGTGATTACTGATCATCCTCAGCAAGAGATAACTTGGCAGCGCTTCACCAGCTCCGGCCCACAAGCATTTTTACCTTTACCTGGTCATCATGCATCACTGGTTTGGTATGATCAGCGGGAAATAATAGACAGTTTAATAAAACTTGATCTCCCTAAATTGGGAGAAAAATTTCAAGATAATTTTCCGGGGGAGCTAGGACTTGTCAAAGTGCACTCGAGAGGTAGTTTTGATTTATTTAAGCAACATGCAAAAAATTATGTGCAGAGTCGACTTGCACTCATTGGAGATGCTGCCCACACAATCAATCCTCTTGCCGGTCAAGGTGTAAATTTAGGATTTCAAGATACTCAGTGCCTAAGCCAAACTATTAGCAAGGCCCTGCAACAGGGAACTGATTGGTCCTCTTATAGAGTTTTGCTGGAGTATCAGAGAAACCGAAGGTGGGTCAACGAGTTGATGTTGCGGGCAGTGGACGGTTTCTATTATGGCTTCAGTAACGATATTGCGCCATTGAAATGGGTTCGAAATGCGATATTGACGGGTGCAAAAAATCCCTATATCAATCGAAGCGTTATGCGCTATGCCATGGGGCTCTAATTGCTTTTATTTGGTGCGTATTAAATATTCAAAAGTTTTGTAGGTCATCGAAACAGAAATTCGCTTAGGTGGGAGATTTTTTTTGTTTTTGCACAACCAAACATGTGTAGTATATTCTTTTGTATGTTCTCACGCGGTTCGCGTGCCGACAAGCGAAGATAAAATTGTTTTAAAATGATTAAATTTAGACCGTCGAGAAAGTTGTTTTAGTTTTCAAAAGGGAAAAGCGTGAAAAATCAATACATCCTTTTAAGGGTGCCTTTAGCCCCTTGCATTTTTGTGGTCTCTTAGGCCTATTTAAATCCGTTAAAGTATTTTATTGATTCTAGCCACACATATCGTTCTTTTGAGGCAGATCACTTGGGAAATTTTCGGTGTGGCTAGGCAAAATAAATTCATCCTAAGGCCTTATCGTGCTTGACTAGACTGCCTAGACGGGCTTTTTGGATGTACGATGGATATGTTAATCATAGATTTTGGGTACAAGGGAATGAACGACCAAGTGCTTAATGAAGAAATGTTAGAGGTTGAAAATTTCCGATATCCTCTTACACGGGTCAGTAAGCAAGATTTGTCGGGGGTAAGCCGACTGAAATGATCGGTGAGCTTACTTTGTGAGGTATCACCAAGCTGCTTGTACTGCAAATAAACCAGTTCAAGTGCATGATTCATCCCAGGAAAAAAAGATAGGTTTGCGGAGCAGACGCTTTTGCAAAGTTTATGCGTGACAATTTTGGGATAGACTATCCTAGAGAATACGGGTTTAAGATGAGCATAAATCTTAAAATGAGCGTGGAGGCATTGCTGGAATATGACTTGTATTAAACCTACGTCCTTATTTCAGTATGTCTATCTATAATTTGGTGGCTTCAGTCTTCGCTCTTAATCTCCTTTTATATAATGGCCGTTAATAGTATTAGGTTTGCTGATCAGAATCTGTACCGTATTTTCATTTGTATTCCCTCATTCTCTCGGTCCACAAATCCTCGGTTCAAGAGTCTTCCCAAACTTTCGTCTGCAAATGAGCTTGTATAATTAGCACCTCTACTGAAAACGATAAAAATTTCAGATAATGGGGCGATCTTATATTTATATCTTAATTGGATGCCACTGTTGCTCTTACTAAAGTCTGTCGGGCTATTTGAGGAAACAAAAAGATTTCCAATTGTATTTATATCAAAACTTTCGATTGCATCTGCAGAGATGCTGGTCCATTGTAATTTAAACCTTAACTCTTGATTTTCGCTGGGGTACCAGTCAAACCTAATTTTGGTGATATATTTGGAGGTTTCGTAGGTGCTCAATATTTGGTTTCCCGAATCCCAAATCAATTCACTATCAGTGAACTCGTATGTTAACCCTACTGTCAACTGTATGGTTTCAGATAGGAATATTTGGGGATCATATGAGACCGATTTTGTGAGACCATCGATCTTGTCGTGTGATATGGATAACCCTCCATCATGAAATATTGACCTTCCTTTTAAACCGCTAAAAGATAGTCCGCCTCCTATATTTTCAGGCTGTTTGAAAATGCCGTTACCGCGGGTCTCCAAGTCGTTCCAACTTGCAAGGTTAGCCCAAATTTGTGAAGAAATTCTTCTTGTAGATAGAAAATCCCATGATTTTTTTAAGTAGAACCTTTGTAGAAGTTTTTGGCCATTTAAATTTTCCTCATACGCAAATGAAAAGCGGGTTTCTGTTGATGAAAGTTTCGTTTTCTCTCCAAAACGAGTTTTCTCGTAACTAGTTGACCCAAAAATGCTAAAGTAATTATTCCGAAGCATAAAACCCATATCATTCATATTGAAATCTTTCCCATAATGCACTGCGGTGATTTCATATTCCCAATTCTTGTCAGGAGCATAAATCCAGTCAAGCCAACCTGCGTAATCGGTAATTCGAGCAGTTATTTTTGGATCTTGGCTTCTTAAGTCACTTCGCATTAATGCGCCACGAAGTCGGGAAGTCTTATTGGGTCTTAATTCGAAGTCATAGTTGTCAACTCGCGCAGTGCGATATTCGTCGCGCATATCTGCATATGTGAGTTGATGACCGAATGAAAGCCGCCCTAAAGTATTCTTAATTTTCGTTGAGAAAAATCGATTACCGAAAATTGCCCCGTCACTTCCCTCTTGCACAGCAAAAATACCCAGTCCCATTTGATCTGACTGATGTATTGCTTTTAAGGCATATTTGATATGTATGGGATAACCATTATCGTCTTGACCGGCACCCAATCGGCGGGTGTGTAAAATCGACTCTCGTGTCCATCCTCTGGTTGGTATTGAGTTGGTAAATATGGTTTGGTTGTTGGTAAAGAATAACCTCTTCTCTCCAACGAATGTCTCTAGTGCTGAAAAATTAATCACTAAATCGTCGCTTTCAACCTGACCAAAGTCCGGTTTCAATGCACCTATTACCTGAGTACCTAAAATTGGGCTCCAAGTAAAATCAGCACCCACTGAGGTCTCATTTTCCGGGGTTGTGGTATCTATAGAAAAAATTTTATGTTTTAACGCAAAGTATGGTGAAAAATTAAAAATTTTTTTTTGTTTTGGTATCACCTCTATGGGTACCCAGTCTTCGATGAACGAGGGTTTACTGTAATGTGTGCTAGGAAAAGCGAATCGCAAGTTCTTGCTGTGGACTAATCTTGCGAACATAAATGTTATATTTCTTTTCCCACTTTTTTTGGATATTGGAGCTATTGACCAAGGAATATGCATTTCGGTATACCAATATTGATCGTCAGCACTAGTCGCTGATGTCCATATACCATCCCACGAGGAAGAAAACTTGCCAGGACTCAATATCCCGTCTCTTTGCCCGTTGGCAGAGCTCACAATAAAGCTGTACCCCACATTGGAGCCCTCATCAAAGCCTATGTAAACCTGATTTGAGTCGGTGGAGTTATAAATCGATTTCATATCACGTGCATATATTCTCTCTGTTCGGTCTGATAGTTTTGGTTGGTAGTTTTTAAAACCAATGTAGATACCTTTTTCGTTTGTGGCAACGAGTGCGATAGTGCTATATTCGGCAGCGTCAAGGGTCAGTGGGGAAATTGTCACAAACTTCTCAAACTTTCTGGCGTCATTCCATTCTTGCTCATTAAGAACACCGTCAATTATTATTTCTCCCGCAGCTGGCCAGTGGATTGAGGCCAAAAGGGAGTAGAGCAGAACCCTTTTTAAGAATGTATAAGAACTTTGATTTAAACGTAACATTAGTTAATTTCGATTATTGTCCAACAGCATAAAAAGTTTATTAGACATTATTCTCTAAACAGATCGAATCAGATCCGCATGGGAACAAGATAAACCTTTTTTCAGGGTCAACTGAATGATCGTCGTCGGAGGTTTGATCATGTTATTGCTGTTCTCCTTTTAAAATGGTGTTCTGGGTGCAGGCCAGTTGCAAACGTTTGCAATGTATTTAGGACTTTTGAGCGCATAAACAAGGAGAATAATATTTATTAGATGTTGGATCATGTAAGTTTAAGATGCTTTTTTAAAAAAGCAATAAGCCCATGAAGCACCCTTAAATAACCCGCCATTTAATGAGAAATAAGCGGTCTTTTCCTTGGTGAATAATGATAATAGTAAGGAGAATGTAGGAATTTTCATGTATAAAGATGGTACTGTGGCCTCAGACAACCATGCCATATTCAGAATATTAAAGGGGTAGTGTTCGGTGTCTATGATTTTAAGGAGTATCAGCTGTGTTGATACGCTACTTCGAACCATCTTTGTAGGTTATAAGAGATCAATAAGAGGATTTATTTCACTAGATTATTATCTTTTACTTGAGAAGGTGTGATGAAAATTATTTTTGCTTTTCTAATTTTGGGAATGATTGGATTTTACTCGGGGTACTTGTGGATAGTGAGCCTCTGTGCATTCGGGTGTGTTTTCGCAGTTATCCACTTAAATGATAAAAGGAGGGCAAGATTGCAAGAAGAGAAAGATTTCGGAGATGTTGAATAGTCAGCTTGGGTAGCTTCATGTGTCCAAGGGAGCGATATTTCACCTAATGAATATTCTTCCTAATAGTAACCCGCAACGTAGCAGCCACGAGCTTGAGCCCAATGATAGATACAGTGTCTGTTCATAATGTATTCTTAACGCTCATACAAGTAGGATCAGACTCCACTACTTTACACACTATTTAAGCGATATTTATTTAAAAAAATTAAACACGAAGGATAGAATAATACTTATTACGATGCATGTCACAATAGGGAATGCAAATGAGGAATTTCCCGACTGGATGAAGATATCCCCTGGCAGCTGACCAAACGGTATTTTTTTTATGTGTGGATAGACAAAACCAACCAATATAAGGATGATGCCGGAAATGATTAGGATTTGCTGCACAGGTTGCTCCAAATATTTTTTAAAAATCTTTTGATTGGGTGTCAGTATTCTTAGTTCCTGTGGGGTGCGCTGTCCCATTAATTATTAGTTTGGGTGACACTCCTATACCGATTAACTTCGGTCGTGATTTAAGGTAGTTTCGCACCGGATCAATAGATTCGATTGCGTGAAGCAGCTCTGTTATTCTTGGAAACTTTAAAAAAATATCCTGATAAAGTGTTCGCGCGAGATCGAGGTGATGATAAGCAAAAAAATCACATGCTTTTGGCTCGCTATCAAAGAAAAAAGGATTGGTTGTTGAAGCCAGAGCATGATCCAGATTTTCAATTTTCTTTATTAGGTTGGGTAGCAAAGAAGTTTTTTTTGTTGAGAAATCCTCTCCAACTGCAAAGTTTAAAATTGGATTAAGGGGTAAAAATAAATCATGTGCACCCAACATAACAGCATGCATTTTTGCGGTAGTTATGGGGTTGGTATGATTCAGACCGGCAAGTTGTTCAATGTATCCCATGATCGCAATGCTTTGTGAGATCTGATGAGTATCATCTACAACCAGCAGGGGCAGTTGCTTGAATGGTAAGGTTGGTTTTACATGTTCCCAGTCTTTTTTGAAGTACTCCCAAGACATCTGATAATCATACTTGATTCCAGCGTAGTGCATTAGCATCTGGGGAGCTTCTGCAAGAGCTCTCATTTTAAAGTAGATAAGTTTGAGCGCCATGTACAACCTCTGTGGGTCATAGAACCGTTATGATACATTTCCTTTAGTTTACTTAAATTTAAAGAAAAATGGATCTACTATCTGATATTCGGAAACGCTTTCTTTTGCTAAGTGTGTGTAGTCGCAATATGTAGCGTCTAGAATATCCCAACAAGTTATGCTCTAGCTGAAGTAATCAGTAACAAACAAATGAGGCAGATGAGCACTAATATGGGTTAGACACTGTCAGACTTTCATACATATTTTTTGTATTGAAAAACGTAAAAAGTCACATTTGATAAGACATTTATTTATTTCCTTGATTATGTAACCAGTGTATTCCTCATTTTTATGTCAGAGGCGGCTATAAGAAAAGGGTACACTATGACGCATGTCCCTCACGAAAAGAACTTTGAATTTCACCAAATATATTTTGAGGTAGCGTCGTATCACAAAAAGGAAAAGCAACACCAAATTGGTAAGTTGAGGACCGAGAATAGTTATTCACAAAGGGCACTCCATAGAGTTTAGAGCAGTGTCAAGGCTTAGCAGCGTGGAGACAGCAAAACGTTATTATAAAAGTGATGATTATCAGACAGTACTAAAAATTTCAGTTCCTAAAATACAAGTTGTCATTGAGAGGAATACTTGTGTTTTTGAAGAGACCTAAACATATCCTTTTTAATATTTTCTTAATATAAAAAGTAAAAGATGGCACTCATGATATGTAAACGGCAATGTAGACAATTGTGACAATTTTTTTATTATCTAGGTTTTGGCAATGGATGTTCACCCGAGGGATTTGTGTTGTAAAGGACCTTTTAAAATGCTCTCCCAAAAGTATCTTATCTGCTAAAGTTACGTTGATCATTTTTCTATCCCACGTATTATGTTTAATTTCTGGTCACATATTGTTTGTGGTGGGTTATCAGTTCGTCAAAAAATATTACTGGTATGGTTTATCTAAAAATTAGAATACAAGAAAACCAGTCACACATATTACTCGCCCTATAGTATCACAATATTAAACTTATTCTTTTTACATGAAAAACCAGTATCTCTTTTTATATAGTTTCTTCATCAAATTAACGGTTTTCAGGGAGAAACGAAATGATAAAGTCTAACGGAGTAACTTTGGTAGCAATTATATTCTGCACATCACTACTGGGTGCCTGCGCAACTTCGCCGGCAAATGAGACCGCGGCAAAGCCATCTGTAAATCGTTTTGATAATGAAGACGTGCAAAGCTTCTTCGAGGGACTCTCAATTGGTGACTCAGCGCTCATTACGACTTCAGATGGTATCACCCACAACGTAGTTATCTCCGAGATCTCAGACACGGTACTCGTAGGAAGCCTCCCATCTATTTCCGAGATGTCAGACACGGCACTCGGGGGAAGCTTTCCAAAAGTAGCGTCGAGTTCTAGTAGAGGTAAATTGACTGAATATGGCAAACAAATAACAGAAAAACTGAGAAGTCAGACGTTAAGAAGTGAAACTGTAAGGTTAAATATTGTAGATATCAAAGATGTTGAAATTACGAGCAAAATTAAAAAAGTGGAACTCGATGAAGAGCAAAGCGACGTCGAAGCACTCAAAAAAGCT
>DDII01000081.1:0-7797 GCA_002338445.1 Cellvibrionales bacterium UBA1854
AAAAGAGGAGCTCGACGAAGAGCAAAGCGCCGTCGAAGCACTCAAAACAGCTGGTCAAGTGGCTGGTGCTGCGGTTGGAGCTACAGCGGCCATTGGGGTACTTGTTGCCGGTGTTGCTGCAGTGACTTTCTTTTTACCAATGTTACTTTTCGCTGTGTAGAGTGTTGAATTCTTATGATGAAGAATCGAGTATTAAACTGAATTCCTATAATTTTCCTTCTGCTGGGAGTTGTGATGATATACACAATAATGTCTCAAATTGAAAATCAACATTATGTGAGAGATGTACTTCTTTGGTTAGCCTTGGTATACACCTCGATAGTCGTTGGGTGCTTCTATTTATATAGAAAAAATCCCGCGGCACTTTTTAATCGATTAAAGTTCAAAGGCACAAATCACCCTCAATCAGACACAAGCTCAACAATAGTACTTCTGGCCACGATTATGTTTTGTGTTCTGATCGGCCCTTTAGACAGAATGATATTTCAGTGCAGTGCTTCTCCGGGAGCGATGTTGAAGTTGCTAGGCCTTCTAATGATCCTGATTGGAATGACTTTAAATTTCCGAACTTTGGCAGAAAACCAGTTTGCTGCGCCTACCGTCCAATTTCAGGAGGGAGCGAGTCATACTCTTATCAACACTGGACCCTACAAATTAGTGAGACATCCGATGTATATTGGCTCACTAGTATTAATTCTCGGATCAATGATATGGCTCGGTAGTTATTTATCCATTTTTGCCGGAGGTTTATGTGCTCTTGCTGCTTATTCAAATCGCATTAAGGTAGAGGAGAATTTTCTCCTGAAAGTGCTCCCTGACTACGCTGTCTACATGGAAAGTGTACCAAGAAAACTTATTCCGGGTATTGTTAGAGTTTGTGATTTATCAAGAAGATATTAGTTACAGACCGATATAGTTTAGTAATCCTCATTTTTCTCTATTTTTTACATACATCCCAGTGTGCATATAGCGCCAGTAATAGGATAGTAATTTGGCTCTTAATATATAAGCATTTATGCGTCAGATTTTTTATAAATATTATTACCTTTTTTCCTATTGTTTCTCCGTCATAATAATTCGGTCAGTGTAGAAACATAGTTATGAGTGACTGGCACAGAAATCTTACATCTGGAACACCATCACTTTTAATTTTGCTAACTAAATCGTGAGCTTGAGATATTTGATAATAATTGTGGTTGGATATTTGAAACGGGCTATTATCAATTTATTGCCGCGCATTAAAACCAAAGAAATTCCTCCCTAAGCACAGCCAAGATTAAGGGAGGTCATTCATATGGAGAAAACGGATCGACGTCGCGTCGATCAATGCTAACCTTTCAAATATCCAAGGGGGATGTTTCTAACGGCTTTCGATGTTACCAACTATCCGTGATGAAGGAAAGAGACGTGATGGCGGCTGAGAAGGTGTCAGCAAAAAATAATAAGCATATGAAGAAGTACAGAATTGCGACGGTGACCAATAATCCTGATACGATCCATTTGGCTAGACTATTCTTGTACTCATTCAGTGGCATTGTCAAAATACTCGAGGCGACTTGAAAGGGAACCCTGATTAAAAATAAACTTAAAAAGAAGCTTAAAAAGCAGCATAGAAATACAAAAAAATGAGTAATGTCAGTTTCTACGCTTATACTGTTCTCGGAAGACAATATTGTAGTTCTGAGTATCACGCATACTAAAAAGACTACGAATGCCATAAAGCGATTCTTTTCAATTTGTGTTTTTATTAGCTCTTTCATGTGATAGGTTACGCTTCGCTTAGCTTAACGTATTATTTTATGGCCTTTAATTAGGGAACCTATTCTCTCCATCTATTTGTAAGTATATTAATCGATACAATATGCTTTTTTGCGCGGCACAAAAACGTAGAAATCGCTGCAGGACAAGCGAGCGTATATATGAGTATTTTAAATAAAAAGGCTTTCATGAAAGTGAAAAAAGATTCAAAGTATTTGACTGCGGTAAGACGCGGTGGTGTGGGGTTGTTTATATTTTTCGCCATAAAAGGTGCAATTTACATGCTGCTTATTGTAATTGGATACTTTTTCATTAGCTGACGACGAATAAAAACATTATACGATTCAGCTCGGTCAGCGTCGTTTTTCGATAATACATAAACCCCGAGTTGTTGCTTATTAAGACCATGTGAGAACTAGATTTAATGAAAGACTTTGATTATCAAGACGTAGTTTGGTGGCAAGTAGCGAACAATCATCCTGAGGCGATGCTGGTTCTTGGGCTTCTTGTGCTTGGCGTTGTAGCGGTACTTACGGCTAACAGAAAATGAAATCAGTGCTGACGTTGCTCGTTCGAGAGGCTATATTTCCTATATTTCCACGGCGGGATATTCCTGTTCAGTGACCAAATACCGAAACCTTTAATCTGCGCTTTTTGCAAGAGTTTCCAGTATGCTAGATTTTTATTGTACTTTTTGTTTATCCAAGCTAATCCGTTAGCGGTCAATTCCAAATTTACGTTTCTGTCGTCTGCATATAAAGTCGCTAACGATTCCTCGAAGTAAATTGTGCTGTGTTGGAATACTGCCTTCACCTCTTTACCGATCAATAATCCCTCAAAAGCCAATACAGCCGCCCTGCCACCTCGTTGGGTGTATTCTGGCATTTCGATATGATTCAACCTTAATATGAAAAAAGGCTCCTTGTTTAATTCTTTTTTTTCTTCTAAAAACTCCTTTGGGAGTTCAGCCAACAAAGAGTTACCGGTAATTACTTTGAGAACCTTGATATTGAAAGCGTGTCTAGGTGGACTTTCATGACATTGAACCCATGGTCTATTGATAAGGTAGTTTTCGCTGTCATCTTTTTTATAAAAGCCCAGAATCCTTGCAATTATTAAAAACGCTATAAGGATAAGAATAAACCAATCCATCTCCGTTCCTTGGTTCTGTGGATACCTAAAAATCTATTGATAAATGTTTTCTCAATAATTACATTCCATTTTTAAAGCGTTTGGTTGAAAAAATTTCTGCATTTCGAATTCGCTCGAATGCATCGACGTACTCAATAAGCAAGTCAACGCAAAAGACCAATCTTTCCATTAATAAATTATGATTCCCGTTATTTAAGGCACTGTTTTCATTAAGAACTGACTCTACATTTCGCACTATCAAATGCTCGGGTAAATAACAGATACGACTGTTTTTATAGCTGCTAGCCCGAAGTTCACTGATTGGATAGGCTCCACCAATACTGGATGAGACTGATGTTAGTAGCGCAGGTTTATGGGCCAATTCACCCCCACTAAAGTGAAGGAAGAAGTTTTTCAAAGCAGCAGGAACCATCCCATGCCATTCGGGGCAGACAATTACAAATCCGGAAGCGGCTGCAATTTTATTTTTTAACTCTGTTAAATCAACTTGCGATATCTGCCCCTGAGCTTCATCCATACCCCAAAGCGGTAGTGGCTTTGATGCTAAGTCAAGAATTGATACATCACTAACGGAGCCACGCTCCATTAATGACGCCCTAAAGACCTTCGAAACTTTCAGGCTTTGTGAGCCTAGCCTATGGCTACCGGAAACTACAACGATTTGTTTCACGAAATCCTCCATTTGATAGTTTGTGAGCTGGATACCAACCGAGCACTTAATTGTTTTGGTTCTGCAGAAGCTAAAACTAATACGTATTAGGTAATGGAAAGGGCATACTTTTATTAATTAACAGTAAAATTTTTTTGTTTGGGCTTTTTAAGCTTATTATTATTCGTTGTTAGAGCCATTACTACTCAAAATGTAGATACAAAAATAAACAGTTTTGAGATGATGAGCAAAATTTAAGCTCAGAATTTTGTTGACATCTTCATCAGCAGAAGTCGCATTACTTTTATTACTCCACCAAATCTGTTTGAGTTGGGTATTGGGTTGAGCTTTAATTATCATCGACTGGTTTTGAAATGTTGAATTCAAATAGCAGTGACACTTGGGTGTCGAGTTATCTGGAGCAATAAATTGGTGGGTGGGCTCATTTGAAGGTTTTCTCCTACGTTAAATATCGGCATACATTTCAAAATGTCAAGACATGCAGTGTAAAAGATGTCAATTTTTAGCCTCTTATAATACCAAGACCTTTTGTTTGCGCCTGAGTCTAAAAGAAACATGATTGTTCTTAAGCACTCTAGAATTTAGGAATTAAAGTCTTGTATAATACCCCCTATGGGTATACGAATATTAGCCTTCGCGTTTTTTTTCAATCTGTAAATCTAGAATCGAGACCTATCTCTTATCCTGGTGGGTCAACGATCATGGGATTTTCTAATCATTTAAAGGAATCTATATACTATCACTACTCCCCCTCATACAAATATTCCGTCGGGGTCGAAAACCTAAAGAACAAGTACTATAAAACAAACCTTTCTTATCTGAGGTTGACGTATCTTTTGAAACGCACAAATACCAAAAATTCTCAGCTTAATATTTATTTTCAATCTGGGATAAGATTTGACAAATTTCATGATAGTTTCTTTGGGTTACGCGGAGATTGGGAGACAAGAAGGTGGTATGTGGATTTTAATTATAAAGAGCTAGAGACGAACAATCTGACTAATACCAATCAATATTATCAATTCGGTTTTGCCCCCTATCTCGGTGAGTATGGCGATTTACATACATGGGTAATGCTCAAAACAAGTAGAAATTCTCTCACTAAAAAGTGGTCAGCATACCCCGTGATAAAATTTTTCAAAGGGGATTTGTTGTTTGAGTCTGGATACAGCAGAGATAATGAGTGGGATATACATCTGATGTATCGGTTTTAAGGAATTTTTTGTGCGCAAATTGTTCATACTAGGACTTTCAGTTATTGCTCCGGTCATGGCACTTTATGCTGAAGTGGATGAAGAGCATGATCACTTTAACCATGTACATGAAGAATCAATTGATGGAGATCAATTTGACGTAGACACCATAAGGTTCAATGAATTCATCAATGGGCTCTCTGATATGAAGGTTGCGATTGTCAGCGTCAACGGTATGGTCTGTGATTTTTGCGCCAGAGGCATAGAAAAAACATTTAAGAGGAACTCTGAGGTACTCAAGGTCGATGTTGACTTAGGCAGAGGAAAAGTGTTGATCGCTTTTTCGAAAGGCACAAGGATAGATTTTGAATATATCAGCAGAAAAATTTTGGAAAATGGACAGACGGCTACGAAATTGGCTGTCTTGGAACTTCAATAATTATGTCTAAATTCGATATATCTTTGAGTTTCTTATCACTCTTTGCAGCCTCTTCAACCTTGATTTGTTGTGCGATACCAGCGTTATTCGTTACTTTGGGAGCGGGTGCTTCCTTTGCCACCATGGTGACTAACTTTCCACTTTTAGTATCGTTATCAAAGTTTAAGATCTATATATCAGTGTCAACTTTCATAATGTTAATAATTGCGGGATGTTTTAATTACGCAAGCTTCTATTCGCCATGTCCCCTCGACCCTGAGTTAGGAAAACTTTGCTTAAGATTGAGGAAACGATCTCGGTATATTTATTATTTCTCGTGGTTTATTTTTCTTTGTGCGACTACCTTCACTTATCTAGTTCCGAGCTTGTATTGACCTTGCTGACGAAGTCCATGCAAACTGTTTCGGTCTCGGGATTTCCAACACTTAATCGATAGTGTGATAAGACTTTCATTTATGAGTGCATTAGAAGTCCTTTATACTCTATATTAGAGATACTTCTTACTCACGTTATTTTTCTTTTTAAGAAAGCACGTATTTGCATTTTTTGATTATTAAAGGGTCAGCTCAGTAGTGAAATAAATTACCATTACTATCTTTTGCTTAACATTTCATTGTTTTTATTACTATTTAGCAGTATCGTTTTTTATGATGTAGAATTGAGGTTTAATTATTAGCTTGTAATTCTTTGTTACTTGGAGATTGAATCATGCGGGATTATCTGGTTGTTCACACTTTCAAATCGGAGGAACTAAGGCAAAAACACTTCTCGGCAGTCGGTAAAATGTCACAAGACGAAATTGCTGCTGGAATGAAAAATGAAAACGCCAGTTTACAAATGAATTGGAACAATGGTGAGAATGATATGGCGATGTTTTGCTGGTGGAAGGCGAAGTCACCAGACGCCATATTGGAAACGCTTGGAGACATGTCAGAGTCTTTTTACAATGATATTAGAGAGATGCCCAACATCATGGACATGTCTGATCGATGAGAAATCGTCAGACTAAGTTCTCCATAATAACTTAAGGCTAAGGGTTTTTTTGTGAATATTCTGTCGCGGCTAACTTTGCTTAGGTACATTGGTTTCTTGGAGTGAACTCTAATTTAGTCGAGTGTTACTGCCATCAGTGGAGTGACAATATGTTTTATTTTTGAAGAACGCTTTATAACTCGATCACTTTGAATACAAAGAACTTACTTTCATATTTTTTCCACCAATATTTAATAATTTGATGACCTTGGTTCTAGTCACTGAACATTTGCCGGATAATAAAGTTTGATTAATTACGTTGTAAATGTCTCGTCAGATAAGGATCATTAAATTAAGTAAAAGTACTCTTGGTACAAAACGCATGAAAATTTGGAGTCAGCATTATAGAGGCACACTAGGTAACGGTAATATTATTTTTATCGGTTTTGAGATGTTTTGACAGTAAAACTTCAATCTCTTTTGGATATATGGATAAGCACCTGAGGGGGATTTAAACTAACGTAAGGTCTATATGCCTTGACTGATCAACGTTAAAAACATCTAAAAAAACGTAGGCTTTTAGATGTGTCACGGACTATTATGTTTGCTGCATTCGGCGTTGATTCAAATAAAAGCCGTGAACACGACTTTACAACCATTGCTCTAATAGTGAGCATTGTTCTTAGCAGATGTCAGAAGGATCTTCAAAAATCTGGACTCTTTTTAATTGATTGCTATAGAAACTTACGAATAAAGATTGTAATGATAATGATTAGTATTAACATCTTTACGAAATATACTGGAGGCTGTCAAGATAGTTGAAGACAACATGAAGCACACTAGCGTGGGAAAACTCGTAGCAGTTTCTCCAAATAATCGATTGTTGAAGTGTTATTGTTGTTATCAAACACACTTTATGACTGGCAAGGTGTCGTTGAGAATGACCTGCGCAGAGGTGGAAGAATAAGCGATAATGTTAAGTGAGGTGATTAACAGACCTTTCTGTCACTGGACAGACGACTTTGAGGGATCGAAAGTTGTTTATTAAGCTCGGGTCAAAAGGTTATCTCATGGATGCTTTTGTTGACGGCAATACTTACCAGCTAAAAATCATTGATCCTATTACAGGAAAAGACCTGCTTCACTGGAGATTTGAAAATGAGTGTGCAGGTGATGGAGAAAGTAAACAGGTCCACGAGCTTTCCAAGCAGCTATTTATACTTTTAGCAAGGAATTTTGATAGCAACAGTGAATGTTTACTTAGCGCGGGATTAAGGTCTAACTGCGACAATGATTTTTTATCTTTGCCAAAACTCGCAAGTGGATAACTCTAAACCAACTTACGTTGATACGACTGCTCCTTAGTTGAACACGTAGGCAGGAGAGTAGGTCATGGCGAAGATAGACAGCTATTTGTAGTGAAGTTTGCGAGATTGATGTGTATGGAATTGTTTCATTAATGGAGACATACCTTTTCATTTGTCTGCTTTTTCAGAATAGTCTTGGTGGATTACTGTGTTAATTGAGGCTTAAAAAAGTTTGGGCTTACTAAGATGGTGCCCAGGGGCGGAATCGAACCACCGACACGAGGATTTTCAGTCCACTGCTCTACC
>DDII01000081.1:8109-17316 GCA_002338445.1 Cellvibrionales bacterium UBA1854
ACTGAGCTACCTGGGCGTTGTATTAATGCTCATTTACCAAATTTTATATTTGCAGCGAGAACAGATTTTGATAACTTTAATTGGTTCGCTTTAAAGGCGAAGTGTATTAAAACTTCTGACCTGATCTTCGTCAAGGATTATTAATTGTCAGGAACATAACCTTCAGCGCTGTCGTAATTTTCACCGGAGAGAAATTTCAGCCGTTGCTCTGCTAGATAGGTGCGAGCGCTGTGGTCTAACATGTTGAGTCTTTTCTCATTAATAAGAGTCGTTTGGTGAGCAATCCAATCGTCCCAAGCTATTTGTGAGACCTCCTCAAACATTAGTTGTCCTTGGGGCCCTGGAAATGGCGGTTTCAACAGCCCCGCAAGTTCTTGTTTGTATTTTCTACAAAAAACTTTTCTTGCCATAATTCACTTCTCTCCCAGTAACGTCTGAATGTCATAAATATTGACTACATCATTGCACACTAGTTGTTCAGTTGCTCCAATAAAGAAACCACCGGAGCGGGCATTCCCAATAAAACAGGCGTTTTTGGATTATACCAGCGTTCTCCACACGTTTTTCGGGTAGTTTGTCCCTTTAGTTCCTTCGCGTGAATTAAAACCGGCACATAGTCTAGGTGGTAATGGCTAAATGTGTGACGACTAGTTGCAAGAGTACGACTTTTAATGGACTTGAGACCCAATTCCCGTAATTCCAAGTCAAGCTCCTGTATTTTACTAATTTGAGGAAATGCCCATAGACCTCCCCAGATGCCTTGTGATTTATTTTTCCGAAGTAGATATCCTAGTTTTTTATTATAAATCATCAGGAAATGTGTTTTTTTTACTGGCAGACTTGTTTTGGGTTTTTTCCCAGGATACTTTTGCTGTGTGCCACTCAAATATGCCTTGCAGCCACTTGTTATTGGACAGAGATGACATTTTGGTTGAGAGATGCAAACAGTCGCGCCAAGATCCATCATTGCTTGACTAAAGGAGTCGGTATTTCGTAATGGAGTTAGTTCTTCTGAAATAGACCAGAGATTTTTTAACGGACGTGTGTGGCCCGGCCAGCCCTCTATTGCAGCAAAGCGCGATAGCACACGCTTGACGTTGCCATCTAATATTGCGCCCGGCTTTTTGAAGGCAATAGAGCGTATCGCTCCGGCAGTAGATCGTCCAATTCCTGGCAATGTGATGAGCGTGTCAATATCCGATGGGAAACAACCACCGAGCTGATTAGCAACTATAAGAGCAGTCCGATGTAAATTCCTAGCCCGAGCATAGTATCCAAGTCCAGTCCAATAATGTAACACCTCATCGATAGAGGCATTAGAGAGTTCTCTCACATCTGGGAAACGCCTCGTAAAGCGCTCAAAATAGGGGATGACAGTATTCACACGAGTCTGCTGAAGCATGATTTCTGAAATCCACACAGAATACGCTGAAATATTTTTCTGCCAAGGCAAGTTATCTCGGCCTGATATACAGAACCATCTTAAAATAGCATTCTGGAATTCTTGTGTTGTCATAAAAGTTATAAATCTGAAAGCTTCCTCAAGAGATCCGATAGCACTTTATTTTTTATCACTCCTCCTAACACATCGATGTCTGGAAAACATATTGGTGGACTCATCGCTGACATGTTACCTCTGCAGGTGAAAGGAATATCCTGACTATTCTTGCTGAGTTTGTTGAAACAGCTATCTTGTGCGTTAGATGGATCTTTGAGTCGAGCTTTTAACAGGAATTGATAGTCTCTAGACCGAATATCAACAGCACCATGCAAATGCAAATCTATGTTTTCTGTACCAGAAATTAGCTCTCTGACCATAAGACTACCTGATTGCACTTCCAACTCAGCGCTGAGATCTTGTAGAAGGGTTCCAGTAGGCCATTTTTTAGAGGACCGGGATCCTCCAAGAAAAGTGACAGCCGAGCACAACGTCTGCTCCAAATTAATTTCAGAGTAAAGGGGCTGCATCACAGAAACCTCTCCACTACCAACCGCAGAATTAAGAACATTTTCTAAATCGATACCACTAAATGCTATGTCAAGGTCCATACTCAAAGATCCACTTGTGTCCGATTTGCCTGCAATTGCAGGCAGCATGGAAGCGAGATTTATAGTATTGAGGTTTATTTTAAATTCAGACCTTGGAATATTTTTTTGTAAATTGATAAGACCTGTTAAGTCTGCGTAACCCCCGAATAAGTCTGCATTCAATGTATTCAGTTGAATGATTGATCCAAAGCTTGAAAAATTTGCGTACACATTGGAAATTTCAAATTCATCCATTCTGAGTTGCTCTAGATCAATTTCTATTTGCGTTGCGCCCGGCCACATAATCAAAGGAGCAAGAGGAGAGAGTAATATTGAATACTGACCCTCTGTCATTTTTTGTTCTGTTCCCTCAACTTTCGGGAAGTAATTACCAAGGTTAAACGATTTCGCTGATAATAATATTTGAAGGTCCTGATTTAAGGCATCGCTAACCAAATTGAATCCCAGTGGTTGACCATCAATGATCAATGCTACGTCAAGGTGTGCCGTTTCGGAAGCTATGAAATCAAATTCGGCGGTCGCGCCGATGCTTCTTAATGACCTCTCTCCTCGCATTTTTGGTATTGAAAATTGTGGAAAATGAAGCTTCAGAATCTCTGTCAGACCCAATAAATTGATATTGCTAATTTCTAAGTTGCCAGTAATTGCGCCAGATACTCCATCGATTAGCGTTTGTCCCTCAATATTCCCTAGCTGACTTTCGATTTCAAAGTTCGGAATTTTTAATATTTGCGACGGGATGTCCAGGCCGAGGGAGGTAGTAATATTTAATTTAAGTCTTTCGAGAATGGTAATTTCTAGTTCTACCGGAAAAGTTTTCCCTCGCCCCGAAATATTGTCGACCTTCAACTGAATATGGGACAAGCTTAATTTTGACCAAGGCTTAGATTGGGTGTGCACCTTTGCGTTAACAAGATGCACGTTATCAATAACATCTATTGATGCAGGATCGGTGATCCATTGATTTGACTGGGTGCGGATGCTTGACCTCAGGAAGCTAAATAGTACCCCCCAGTCCGCGGTAAGAGACAATCTATCCGCACTGATGTAACTTCCCTCGGAGAATTTCCATTCAATTAAGTTCATACCGAGGCCTAGATGAGGAAAGACCGTCACATCGATCTCGCCATCTATTTTTACCTGAAATCCAGAATCCACAGCAATTTTTTGAAGAGTTGGACGTAACTCGTTCGTATCGTAAGTAAGCTTAAAATACACAAGTACGAGAGTGAATAGGCTACCAATGATTACCACCAATGAGACCACTAATTTAAAGAGTCGATACAAAAAAATTGTCCTTTACAACGGGTGATCTTTTAAATATGAGTAGTGCGCTCTGTTATTTCCCTAAATGTTACGCATTTACCATCAATATTTTTAGGATAGCTGAATTAGTTGAAAATAACACATTAATGTTTGAAGCGAGGCATATTCTTATTGCAGGTTTTTTTCAGTATACTCGGATAGTATTTTAATTAATCAATTTGTGGCTAACTTTTGGAGAGAGTCATGTCTGATCGTAAAGTGAAGGTGTCGCGCGAAACTTTGGAGTCACAGATATCTGTGACAATAAATCTTGATGGAGAGGGACGAGGCAACTTCGACACTCCAGTCGCTTTTTTAAACCATATGCTTGATCAAGTTGCGCGACACGGCCTTCTCGATGTAGACATCAAAGCTTGCGGTGATACTCATGTAGATGATCATCACACTGTAGAGGATATTGGGATTACTTTTGGTATGGCTCTTGCAAAAGTTGTGAAAGATAAAGTGGGCTTAGTTCGGTATGGCTGCGCTTACGTGCCTCTCGATGAATCCCTATCTCGGGTGGTATTAGATTTTTCCGGTCGTCCTGGACTGGTTATGAATGCAGATTTCGTTCGTGGCCGTGTGGGTGACTTTGAAGTTGATTTAGTGAGAGAATTTTTTCAAGGAGTGGTAAACCATTCACTGATAACATTACACATCGATAATCTTCGTGGCGCAAATGCACACCATCAGGTAGAAACAATTTTCAAAGCGTTTGGACGAGCGCTCCGAATGGCGGCTACTATTGATCACCGAATTCCTGATCTTTTACCCTCTACCAAAGGTATTCTTTAGCTTTGTATTTCATTTTCAACAAAAATAGCGTGACTTATGAGAAATAAATCTTTGAATATTGTAGTAATTGATTATGGAATGGGTAATTTGCATTCCGTGTCAAAGGCTCTGCAGCGGGTTTGTCCAGAGGCAAGGGTGACAATCACCTCAGATGCTCAAATAATAAACACCGCTGACCGGGTTGTTTTTCCAGGGGTGGGAGCGATTGGCGATTGCATGACAGAGATTATTCGACTCGAGTTAGATGATGCTTTGGGAGGGGCGATTCGAAGTAAGCCAGTTCTAGCAATTTGCGTGGGAATGCAAGCACTTATGACACATAGTGAGGAGAGTGGGGGTGTCGAGTGTTTGGGATACTTGTCAGGAAATGTCAGACGTTTTCGTGGTGGAATCGTCAAAGGAACGCGATTAAAGGTGCCGCATATGGGTTGGAACGAGGTGTATCAAACCAAGCCTCATGCGTTGTGGAGAGGAATAGAGCAGAATGCAAGGATGTATTTTGTTCACAGCTACTACGTAGAGGTAGAGAGTGACGTCCTTAATGCTGGGACTTGCAACTATGGAGTTCCGTTTTCGGCAGCTATAGAGTGTGAAAATTTATTTGCGGTGCAGTTCCATCCCGAGAAGAGTGCTGGAAATGGCTTACAAATGTTAGAGAACTTTACGCAGTGGAGCATTTAGCAAAAAGCTAGGCTAAGGATTAGACACCTAGCTGCCGTTTATCGAAAAATTTATCCACTCTTGAACGGCGTTAAAATCTCCGTAGAACGCGACCTTATCTCTTTTAAGATTAAGCTGATAATTATACATGGGATCGTAGTACTCCCTTAATATGGCAGCAAGCCATGCTCTATGATCAAGATAGTTATTACTATCCTGAGTCACAAGAGCATGATCGATAAGATTCGAAATTTTTTTTGTTCTTTGACCACCTAAGCGTTTCGTTATTCGATGCAGACTATCTTTTAAATAGGAACCAAATCGGTAGTCTCCGTCATCTGGATATTTGGTCAATGTATGGCGATGGCGATCAATTACATACTCATGTAATAGGCTGGAGACACGATCTTCAAACGATTTCTTGATAATTACTATTGGACTTGTATTCATTTTGTCAAATAGGGTTGGGGGTATTTGTCGAGACCCAATCAATCTACTTTCGTTCTCAAAAATAATAGGCAAGTCTGGATTTAAATCCACTAAATTAAGTAGATGAAGTAGAATACAATTCTCAAAATTTAATTGACTAGGTTGTTCCTCGAAAGAACGACCGAAGCTAGAGCCTTTGTGATTTGCGGCATGCTCTAAATTTATTGCTCTAACAAAATAATTGAGCATTTTCGTTTTACCGGTACCAGTCATACCGCCCAAAATTATTATGGACCCGGTTTTGATGAACTGATGGAGGGTGTCAAGTAAACAATTACGCATTGCCTTAAAACCTCCAGCGACTCGGGAACAAGAGTATCCAGCGTTATGAATCCAATCTTGAGCAATTTTTGAGCGCATACCACCGCGAGCACAAAATAAAATAGAATTCTGGTCCCTTATCAGTTGTTCGCACCATGCTTTGATGCGTTGCTCACGAGTCTTACCGCTTACTATTTGGTAACCGAGATTGATTGCTGATTGCTGTCCTGCATGACGAAAGCAAATTCCCACCTCTTCCCGCTCGTTGTCTTCAAGCAGCGGGATATTTATGCTCTTCGGAATCGTCCCATGTGCGAATTCAATGGGAGCTCTCACGTCAATCATTGTGGAGCCTGATAACAATACCGACCGAATATCGGGTACTACAGCTCCTGTCTTTATCAAAGGGGTATTCATTTAGCCACTAATATGAATTTGGGGTTGATCCACTTTATTTGGCATGATTGATCCGATTGGGTGAAACAAACAATCGTGCGTTTTTAAAATTTTTTCGACGATGGCCTGTCGTTCAGGTTGGACGGTTATAAGAAGACCCCCACTAGTTTGGGGATCGCAAAATATTTTTTTATCATACACACTTGCACCAACGATGTCATTTTTGCAACTTTCCCAGTTTCGAATACTGCCACCAGAGACTGCGCCCTTATTACAGTAATCATAAAGGTACGCATCAAGAATTGGTACCAAAGAGCGGTCCACCGTGGCGGATACGTTGCTTGCTCTGCATATCTCTAGTAAGTGGCCCAGAAGACCAAAACCGGTAACATCTGTCATAGCATTCACTTCCGGGAGGGTGGCAAGACTAATGCCTACTTTATTCAGTTTAAGCATACTGGTTTCTGCAAGTTCGGCATGCTGAGGTAATAATATTCCTCTCTTTCTGGCTGTAGTAAGAATGCCCACACCTAAAGGTTTGGTCAAAAAAAGTGTGTCACCAACTTGTGCAGTACTATTCTGCTTCAGATTGGATATAGGTACTATTCCAGTTGCGGCAAGTCCGAAAATAGGTTCCGGGGAGTCAATCGAATGACCTCCCGCTAAATGAATTCCAGCATCATGGCAAGTTTTTCGTCCACCCTCAATAACAAGTTGACCAGCAGAAAGAGGGAGCTTGTCAATAGGCCACCCGAAAATCGCGATGGCTACCGATGGAGTTCCTCCCATCGCGTATATATCACTTAAAGCATTCGTCGCCGCTATCCGTCCAAAGCAAAACGGGTCATCAACAATAGGCATAAAAAAATCGGTTGTGCTTATAATAGCTCGACCATCTGAGAGGTCGTAAACAGCAGCGTCATCTCGATGTTGGTTACCGACCAATAAGTTACCCTGTGGAGGGCTCCCAAGGTTAGACTCCAACAGTCTTGAGAGATTATCGGGACTAATTTTACACCCGCAACCCGCACCATGACTGTACTGTGTTAGTTTCATATTTTCCTGCATAATTTAACACCCTCTCGTTTTTTGATTTTAAATAGAATTGTATGTATGGCTTCGAAAGCCGGTAATCAGATGAAACACTAATATACCAAACATAGGTTTCAAACATAATCAGGCCCGTGAGAGAGAAAAGAGGATTTCTCTGAGGTACCCCAAGGATAGCCAAAGGATTATTTCAGCTTTTGTGGCCGAAAAGACGAGACTTGATGAAAATTATTATCCCAACGGAGCGGATTATGTCACAAGAGAATGAGCTGAATCAAAGTGATTGGGAGAGATTATTTTTGTGGGAAACTAAGGATAAAACACTTTAAGAAATGATTCAGAAAACTCTTCGGAGCATAACAATAAAGCTACTTTACACAAGAAGTGACGGTGGTCTGCTTAAGTTATAATGACAACACCCCGGATTTTATCCATTTTAACGAGGACCGAGGAATATCATATGTGTGGGTCGTCTTTGGACGATCCGTCAATATACTGAGTTCTCGAGCGCCGAGGTACCGAATGAGTTTATTATTTTTACGCTAGCTAGCGTTCAACAAAGGCTTTAAGCGGCTTCTGATCATGCTCCTACCAAGATGACGATTCTGATCATCTAGGAGTAAAGGGAGGCTTTGGAAATGCGAGTGTAGCGTTCGATTCGGTTGAGGTCTGTGACTTACGTTTTCTACGCCCAGGATCTGAAACGCAATGACCCTGTAAATCTGCTCGCGAAAACACTTAAGCTATATGTGTCAGAGGGCTCTACTGCACACCTAAATTTGGTAAATCAGCTAGTTGGACCTTATCTGATGAGCGCAGAGAGATCTGATAACGGTTAAGTCACTCAATGAAGATATTGCACCGGTGAGATCATGCAATACCCCATCAGACAAATTATAAATCCAACCATGCAGAGACAAATCAGTGTTTTTGGTCCAAGCGTCTTTGACTAAGCTTAGGTTACCAAGATTCGCAATCTGGGTTAATACATTCAATTCACTGAGGCGATTGCTTCTCTCTGCTCTGCAACTTAGTGAGTTAAGGTCACTTTCGTAATCAATACTGATTTGTAGAATATTTTCTATCCACGGGTTTATATATTCAGAAGATGGTTTGTTAAACGCAGATTCAACACCACCGCAACCGGTGTGACCACACACTATTATATGTTTTACCTCCAGAAAATATATAGCGTACTCGAGAACCGAAAGACAGTTTATATCGTTTACACTTACCTGATTGGCTATGTTTCGGTGTACAAAAATATTGCCGGGTGGTAAATCAAGAATTTGGCTTGGTGATACACGACTGTCAGAGCAACCTATCCAGCAATATTTTGGCTTTTGCTGTTTTGCATTGGCTACAAAAAATTCTGGGTCTTCATTTTTTCGCGAGGTTGCCCAATTACTATTTCTTTGGAGGAGGTCTTCTAAATCGTTCAATGCCAACTCCTTGGTGACCGGTTGTAGATTTTTAAATGTAGTTACTGTTTGGTGGATATTTAATCTGTTCTGTACCTGAACGAAACAAAGCTATCCACATTTGGAGTCACCGCAACTAAGGCAAGTCATACATCCATCTAGTAATATTAAAGCTTTCGTGCTGCACTTCTTACATAATCTCGCCGATTCAGGGAAGCCAGTAGCTGGAATTTCAGCGGTCTCGTAAGCGGCCCGTTTTTCATCCATTATTTTTTGTTGGTGTTCTGGTATTTGTGGTTTTGTTATAAGTCCTATTTTTTGTAGATGGTCTTCTATGGCCCATCCAATTTCAGCCACAAGGGATGGCATAAATTTACCCCCTTGTTTGAAGTAACCGCCCTGAGGATCAAAGACAGCCTTAAGTTCCTCAACTAAAAATGTACAGTCTCCGCCTTTTCGAAATACAGCCGAAACCACTCTGGTTAGTGCCACAATCCACTGGAAGTGATCCATATTTTTTGAGTTGATAAATATCTCAAATGGACGCCGTAGTTCGTGATCAGTGCCTTCATTGAGCAAGATATCATTAATTGTGAGATAAAGGGCGTGATCTGAGAGAGGCGTTTTGATCTTGTAAGTGCTTCCTGGTAATGCTTCTGGCCTTGAAACTTTTTCGTGCATTTGAATGATATTACTTTCAGGAATGGAGGGTTTTTCCTCAGGCGCTGCCTCTTTTGTTAGCACTTTATAGCCAACAATTTTTTGATCTATTTTTTTA
>DDII01000081.1:17619-56264 GCA_002338445.1 Cellvibrionales bacterium UBA1854
TTTTTGATCTATTTTTTTACTCATCAATCTCCTCCGGTCAGACATCTTATGCTATTTATGTCTTTAAAACTTTCCGTAGTAACCCTCTTTTAAAGCATCAAAGAGGTTTGCAGCGGTATGCTTTTCTCCATCATATTCGATCTCTTCATTACCTTTGAATTCAGCAGTTGATCCGTCTTCCAGTGTAAAGCAATAGGTGGTGTTCTCTAAATCTTGTTCTTTTACTAAAACGCCTTGAAACGCCTCAGGATTAAACCGGAACGTGGTACAACCTTTTAACCCTTTTTTCGCAGCATATAAATAGATATCTTTAAAGTCTTCATAGTTACAATCTGTAGGTACATTTATGGTTTTAGAAATAGAAGAATCTACCCATTTTTGCGCTGCCGCTTGAATGTCGACGTGTTGTTTGGGCATGATGTTTTCAGAGCTTACGAAGTAGTCGGGAAGCGCATTGTCTGGATTATCAGAAAATGGCATAGCAGAATTATTCACCAGCGCTCTGTATGCGAGTAACTCGTATGAATAAACATCCACTTTTTCTTTGGATTTTCGTCCCTCCCGAATTACGTTACGTGAATAGTGGTGCGCAAAACTGGGCTCTATTCCATTACTGACATTGTTTGCCAGTGATAAAGAAATAGTGCCTGTTGGAGCAATGGAGGTGTGGTGACTAAAACGACATCCCTCCTCAGTGATGGAATTCACTAATTCAGGAGCTACTTCAGCAATTTTTTTCATATAGTCACTGTACTTGCCAAGCAACACCTTTCCTGCGATTTTGTCACCAATTTTGATGCCATCCTCTGCAAGTTCAGGTTTTTTAAAAAGCATTTCTGCTGTAACTGAAAAACTGTCATTCATGATTTTTGCAGGTCCTTTTTCTCTTGCCAGGTTCAGCCCCGCTTGAAGACCAGCTACTGCCATTTCACGAGCAACACGTTCAGTAAATTCCACTGAGTTTTTATCACCATATTGCATACACAGCATTGTTATAGCGGATCCGAGGCCAAGAAACCCCATACCATGCCGGCGTTTGTACTCGATTTCTTCCCTTTGCCTATCCAGTGGTAAACCATTAATTTCGACAACATTATCGAGCATTCTTGTAAAAACCTGCACGACATCTTTGTATTCTTCCCAGTCGAAATATGCATCCTCTGAGAAAGGGTTACGTACGAATTTAGTGAGATTTATAGAGCCTAATAAACAGCTACCATATGGCGGTAGTGGTTGTTCTCCACATGGGTTCGTTGCACGAATGTCTTCACAAAACCAGTTGTTGTTGTTTTTGTTTACTTGATCAATGAGGATAAATCCTGGTTCTGCGAAATCATATGTGGACGACATAATTGCATTCCACAACTTTTGGGCCCGAATTGTTTCATAAATTTTGCACGCCACCAAGCCCTGCTCGTTACGGACATAGCCTTCTGATGTCGGGAATGACTTCCACACAATTTTTTCATCGTTTAAATTCAGCCCATTTTCCACCTCTTTTGCAGTGATGGGGAATGTCAAATCCCAATTTCTATTGTCTTGTACTGCGTTGATAAATTCCTCGGTTATCAGAAGTGAGAGGTTGAATTGACGAAGTCGGCCGTCCTCCCTCTTTGCACGCACGAAATCGAATACATCTGGATGGCTCACGTCAAAGGTAGCCATCTGTGCACCACGCCGACCGCCCGCAGAAGAAACTGTAAAGCACATCTTGTCAAATATATCCATGAAAGACAGTGGACCTGATGTATATGCTCCAGCTCCCGACACATAGGCGCCTTTTGGCCTAAGTGTCGAAAACTCATAACCAATCCCACATCCCGCCTTCAAGGTCAGTCCTGCCTCAAGGTTACTTTCAAGGATTCCTCTCATTGAATCGGGGACAATTCCTGAAACCGTGCAGTTGATTGTGGAGGTAGAGGGTTTGTATTCTTGGGCTCCAGCATTCGATATTATTCTACCCGCCGGAATTGCTCCATGCTGAAGCGCCCATTCAAATCTGTCTTGCCAAAATCCCGAATGTTCTGGATCTTCTACCTGCGCCAATGCTATAGCAACCCTTCGATATGTAGCTGCTATATCGTGATCTATCGGATCCATGTATTTGTCTTTTAATCGATATTTTTTATCCCAAATATCCATCGATGCATCTTGCATATCTATTTCATCGTCTCTAATGGTCGTTTTGATAGACCTTAATTTTGCTACGCTCATTCTAATTCCTTTTACTCAACGATTTTTTGATCCACTTTTTTTGTCAAATGACCTTTCATTTTTTTGCTATTCGTCGACTTGAAATCTCTGTCACTTTCAAGATTTAGTAGTATATAAATCTATAACTACCACATCTAGTATTATTTTCGATAATTTGTCTTCTTTTTTGTTGATGAATATCCGGAAAAGCTGTGGATACTCGTGCAGACATCACACACACACTCCGTTTTGATGGGTTGTTTTGCTTGGGGATAAACCGAGGAGGTTTTATCAAGTCTGCCGGCTTTTGTTGTTATGTGTAAACCACTTAGCTAAACTTATATCTCTGTTTTAATTTGCTTTGCTTGCCATAATTTTGATACCGACTTAAATTTAGAGCGGTAAAGTAAATAGTCTCGACAATTTTGGGTTTTTTGTGTGGATATTTTTGATTTTTCAAGCGGCCGAGAAGGATATTATGGCCAATATGGGGGTGTGTTTCTCCCTGAGGTCCTGCATTCCACTATTGAAGAGCTCCTGTTTTGTTTTCGGGAGTGTAAAGAAGACCCCGATTTTTGGAGCGAATATGTAGGACTTTTACAGAACTATTCTGGTCGCCCAACGCCTGTGACACATCTTCCAAACCTCTCAAGTCATCTAGGTGGTGCTCAAATTTATGTCAAGCGGGATGATTTAAACCATACCGGCTCACATAAAATTAACAACGTTATGGGTCAAGGGCTGTTGTGCAAAAGACTCGGGAAGAAAAAGGTGATTGCGGAGACTGGTGCCGGTCAGCATGGGTATGCCACGGCCACAATGGCGGCGCGCTTTGGTTTTGATTGTAAGATTTATATGGGAGCTGTTGATGTTGCTCGTCAGCGACCAAATGTGTTTTGGATGGAGAATCTCGGTGCTGAAGTCATAGCGGTACAAGATGGGCAACAAACTCTCAAAGATGCTATTAATGAATGTATGCGTGATTGGGTTTTAAATATGACTGATACTCATTACGTCCTTGGAACTGCGTGTGGACCTCATCCATTTCCGGAAATGGTCAGCTGGTTTCAGTCTATTATCGGCGTTGAGGCTCGCGAACAAATCTTAGCATTAGCCGGAAAATTACCAGATCGGATTTATGCTTGTGTTGGAGGAGGGTCCAATGCAATTGGTATTTTCCAGGGATTCTTGAATGACGACAATGTTGAATTGGTGGGCTGTGAGGCGGGCGGTTTGGGTGCGGGTTCAAATATGCATGCAGCTCGCTTGGCATATAACGACGCTTCTGTGGGAGTAGCACAAGGTTATAAGACCTATTTTCTCCAGAATGAGCAAGGAAATATGTTAGAGACACACTCAATTGCCGCAGGGCTTGATTATATTGGTATCAATCCTATCTTTTCTTACCTATGGGAGCAGGATAAAGTGCGCTTTGAGGCAGCTACCGATTTGGAGGTCAAGGAAGCTTTGCGCCTCACCATGAGGACGGAGGGATTGATTCCTGCTTTAGAGACCACACATGCTTTTGCAACCGCGATTAAGGAGGCGCCAACAATGGGGACCGACCAGATTATCCTAATCAATCAGTCTGGTCGTGGTGACAAGGATATATTCATGATTGCGGATGCACTTAATGATCAACAATGGAAAAGTTTCATAAAGGGTAAAGCAGACCAGTATCGGTTAGAGGAAAATTGATGGAGCTAGCTAATTATATTAGGGAACGTCGTCGGGATAAGGACCTCCTGATAATGGCGCATGTCGTCTGTGGGTACCCATCTTTCGAAGCAAATATGCAAGCACTGGAAATTATGCAACAAGCAGGCGTTGACTTAGTAGAACTACAATTTCCTTTTTCTGAACCGAGTGCTGATGGACCAATTTTTGTTCGGGCTAACGAAGAATCACTGAAATCTGGTACCACGATTGATCAATGCTTTGATTTTATGCGCGCTGTTACGTCACGATTTGCGTTTAAAGTTTTAATGATGGGATATTACAATACAGTTTTTAAAATGGGTGAAAAAGACTTTTTGCAACGATTGTCTGCTGCGGGAGGTATTGCATTTATTCTCCCTGACCTTCCGATTGAGGAGTCAAAGATTTTTCGCCAGGAAGCCCTGTCATGCGGTATCGATCCGATTATTCTCATGACGCCAACAAATAGTGAAAGGCGTTTGGCTGAATTGGGCGCGGCGAGCAGCGGCATGGTGTATGTAGTTGCCCGAAAAGGGGTGACAGGGACAAAAAGTAATATTGATGCTGAAGTATTGGCATTGCTTGAGCGATGTCGCAGTCACACCGATGTTCCGTTAGGCGTTGGGTTTGGAATTTCAGATCGCGATGATTTGCAAGTATTACGTGGAGCTGCTGATGTTGCCATCATCGGAACGGCTGCCTTAAAGATTTGGCAAACTGCCGGTCCTGATGGTCTTAAAAATTTTTTTCATACGCTTGGTTGATAGTAACATTGGGTGCATTAAACTTTTGCTCTCTTTTTGATGTAGATGTAACACTATCTAGTGGATAGAGCTTATGCTGTTACGCCAATCATTTAGAACCTGAAAACGAACCTCTTTAAGTGACGGCAAGGCGCCGAGTTCAAAGGATTCGATACATATCAAGTGGTATCCATTCGTTGATCTTATTGGTTCGCTCCAACATGGCAATGATTTGGTATTGGAGGCAAGAGATAAGATTTTATTTGCGGCGTCTTCGCCAAAGAGTTCCTCAAGTCTAACACTTGTAACTTTCTCATAATAATCTAGCAGAGGATTTGGGTCGCCGATGGGAATAATTCCTCGTTTGCTCGCGGACAGATCTTTCATAGCAGCCTCATATGCTTGTCCGCCTCGAGCTGAAATCGCATATGTTACTTGTTTGAGTGATATTAAGGAATTTTCTCGGTAATCTTCTTGGTTGAGTTTAAAAAAGTTTTGAAGCTCAGATTCTGAGGGCTCTAAATTGGTGGTCACAGTTTTGGTCAGTCGGACGAGACGTTTTTCCAGACTACTCTCGGCAAGCTGTTCATTGACTGTTTGCGGAGATTCGAAGAGGTCTTGCTCTTGTTTTATTGATAATTTATTCTCAATGTTAGTTTGTAATTTATCCAATATTCCTAGTTCTATTTTTGGGGCTGCTAAATGTGGCAATTTTGATTGCTGGTCGGTGTGCTTGTTTGGGATCAAAAAGAAACAAAGGGTTAAACCAACAATCAAAAACGGGATTAAAAGCTCAATTTTCATGGCTAATGTGCGCGCATTATCCACATATTATTTGTTAATCAATTTCATTGTCGAAATACCTTTACTATTTCCCCTGCCTGCGGTTCTCCAGAAGGATACAGGCCGTTTATAACTCTGAGGGTGTCCACATCATTTTTCGAGAGACTGAACGCCTTTGCTAAGCCGTCAAAAGTGGTATTAGATGTCGCTTTAACGTAGTGAATGCGTTGAGGCCTCTGGCCAGCTATTTCGGCTTGCGAAATCGGCCTAAAAGTGTTTATGGCCTGCAGGAATAATTTATCTTGTTCGAGGAAGTCGGTGCCGTCATCAGTTTTCCCTTCGAAAACATATGCGCTCAACTTATAATAAATTACGGCAATGCGGGCAATCGATGGTTGTTTTTTGATTTCATCAAAACTTGAGACCAGTCCCGTGAATCCTCTCAAACGCGATGGCGTGATTTCCTCTCCATTTTTAATTTCAGAAATGTTCAGTTGATTATATAGATACTCTTCGGGAGTCTGAGCAGTCCTCGCTAAACGCGACATACTCAGTGTTGACAGCTTATCAGGTCCGTGCCCTACAGTGGCTTTAGGCGCGGTGCCGCGCGCATGCACCCAACCCTGCGGATAATCAAACCTGACGCGCCACGTTAAGTCTGAAAAACGCTCTTTGGGTGTGTCTTTAGCAAGAAAATTTTCGCCCCAGATCAAGTTCTGTGTGAGAGCTCTATATTTTTCAGCGCCGTTTCCACGGGTGCTATCAATCGTGAGTTTTTTTGCACGAGAAACTACTGCTCTTAAACGTGCATCGTTTCGAGGATGTGATGCGAAAACACCGTGATAAGTAGGCCTTATTGCCCCTCTCCTTTTTGCTTGATCTTTTTGAAGCGTTTCGAAATCCTTCATGATGGATAGCATTGAAATCATTTGATCAACATCATAACCAAGCTTCGCCATGTACTCTGCACCGCTCTGGTCTGCTTCAAGCTCATGATTTCGACCCATTGAACGAACTTTTGAATTACCATAGGCCATTCCGGCTTCATATACCTCGTTACTATTAGCCAACATTGCAGCAACGGTCGATAGGACTTGAGTCGCGGTACCGCTCTTCACTTGCTTATTAATGTGTCCCCGAGTCACATGTGCTACCTCATGCGCAATTACAGAAACAAGCTGAGCCTCGTTACTTACATAGTTTAAAAGTCCTCGATTAATGTAAACGAAGTTGTCTGCCGTAGCAAAAGCATTAAGAGCGGGATCATCAAGTAAGCTAAATATAAATTTCTCGCCCGCCATCTCTGATACTGATACAACCTCAGCTCCCAAGTCTTCGATGTAGGAAGTAAGCTGTGGATCGTTGAACAATGGTGTCCGCTTCAATAGTTCCTCATACTGTTTTTGGCCGCTAGAGACAGATAGGGCTGTTTGCGACGCTAAAAATGCCGTTGCGAAGACGGCTATTTTAGTAAAACAATTGATGTTCCGGGTTACAGACATCTTATTACCTGAATTATAGTTTTTTAATTGAATATTGCCTCTAGCTGTGAGGAAAGTCCCTTACAAGCGTCACTTTTTACCGGCGTCAAAAGCGGAATAGGGGCGATGGCACCTATGAGGTATGAGGTGCCTTCAGAATCGACTCGAACTCGCGCTACTTCACTCACATCCGATAGATCCCAAACGATTGCCTCATAGACAGATGCCTTGTCCCATGTTGCAAAACCAAAACATCCCGCGCCTCCAGGACCTGCCGCACAACTGATAGAACCGTTTCGGTCGAGCGTTTCTGTCGAACCGTCTAACCATATCAAGAATCGTATTCCTCTTTCTGTTATTGCTTTGTTAATTAAAGGCTCCTGTATGAGTTGTCGCATGCGAAGTAGCCCCTTCGGCGCTGTTCTGGGTTCAAGCCAAGGATATAAGGCGTCAATTAGCCTGCGTTCAGGTAAAACATTTAGGCTTAGCGATCGTAATTTGTCGCCTACACAGGCAACAAATTCGTCGTCTGTTTCATAATGCCCTGCATCTCTGCGTCCAAGGAGCGCGATAGTTTCCTCACTACTCACAGTTACTCCTTCATCAAAACTTCGATATTCGTCTATCGTTGTAGTGGTGTTACAAGCGGTCAGTATGAAAATTAATATGCAATTTATCACAAGCGGCATGTGTTACGATCTCCCTGATTTTTCTCTAAGATGTCTTTCGACTGATGGAATCCTATAAAAATCAAGACTAAGTTTGGCACCAATATCCCGGAGAGCAGCTCTGGTAGCAGAACCTATAGCCTTTTCTTTCTGTAACATAAATGAGTCGGACGTTTTTCCATACACCGGCATGAACCAGTTATCAATAAGGTTACCCTCAACGTCAGTAAGCTTAAGATTGTACTTGATCCAAATTTCATAGACATTCAGATAGTTTTGAGAGGGGACTGCGATTTGCGACTCTACTACTGATGGGTGAATTATAATATCTGGCGCCTGTTCTATCTTTTCTTCTGAATCAAAAAAATCTACCGTGTCGAACAAAGCCGAGAAGGTTTTCCGCATAATATTTTCTTGGGCGCTCCCAATTGACAGGCTCGTTTTGCTACTAGGCCTTGCAACATAATTTGAAAATTCTGGTGTGAAAATTATCACAGCATAAAAGGCACGCGATGGTGCCAGAAGTTCGGGGAAACTCTCCTCGGAGAGCACTTGCGTGGTACCACCGCATCCTTTGACGATTAAAGCGATGCATACAATGGTAATAAAAAAAACTGGATGCTGACTGCGCATATCGGTACCTAAACTAATTTAAGCTGTTTAATCCAACGAAGGTGCCACCATTGTTATAGCTTAATTCTCTCATGAGTGCTGCAAATTTAATCGCGCCAGCTCCTGGTTCCCTTCCTGCAGTAAACTGTACAGGAAACCCTATCGCATGAATTCTTGCGAGACCACCAATTTTACGATCAATTTGATTAATTTGATTCACCATGTCAACGACCCGCTTGACTGACCGACCTTGGAAGTCGTCTCCTAATATGTATATGCTAATTTTTCTATCTCGCTCGTAAAAGTCGCGTAGCGCCTCTTCTATGCCTTCCACAGGGCTGGAATTACTGAATGGAGCCCACTGTTGCAACGTTCTCACGATGTCATCCCTCTGATCAGGATTATCTGTAATCCACTGACCTCGATAGGCGTCATACATATATTGACCCATGTCATTGAGCACTTGAAGACCTTTTACTTCTGGATATACATCTAAAATGTTGATCATTTCTTTTTTTACTTTTTCCCAAGCCCTACTTTGCATACTGCCAGATGTATCTATTACAAATATAATGTACTCACTATCGGCGGGAATTCCGCCCACAAGATCGTTTTGACTAATAGAGCTAGCTTCTTGTAGACGCAGCATTTCCTCAGAGAGAACCTGTTGAACTAGTTTCAGTTGTTCTTTTTCTTGAGCCAATGATTGAGCATTTTCAGTTGCTTGGGCCTTGGCAGAAGCTAGTTGCGCCTGTAAGCGGGCAATTCTTTCTCTAAGCTGTGAAAGCTGCTCCTGCTGGGAAACTAGTTGTTCTTCTAACAGGACTGTATCTCCCCTGATGTCAAAAAGTTCAACCTGAAAAGCTTTGAGTGATCCTACTAGTTGGTCCTTCATATCTTCGATGGTGGCGGGGTCACCAATCCTTGCGATCACAAGAAGGAGCACAATTGCCCCGAAACCGCAGCTAATTACGTCCAGGAATGCCAAACTCGCCTCGGAGGTTTGACGCCTTTTAGATTTCATGTGTCGACCTTGAATCGATTAAACATTTTATGGCCAGTCCCGAGAGGGGGCAATAAAGGCTCCCTGAGTATTTAAAGCGAGTTGCCAAAATAAGGCTGCAGCCTCTGGGTCGCCCTCCATTGGAAATAATATTGTGTTAACTGGGATTCCATCGGGTATCTTTTTGATTGCATTTTGAAAGTATTTTCTTCTTTGGTCACCGTCAACCATCGATGAGGAGGGTGCTCGTGCACCCTGTGTTGGTAAACCATCGGTAAGAATAAAGATATTGTCTGGAGATTTGTCAAAGTTATTTATGCTCACCACCGCATTTTCTAAGCTTGTGCCTGCGGCAGGAGCGAAAGCACGAAGGCCCTCTACCGCGCGTTCTACTGACAATGAGTCGGCGGCGTCTAGCCATTCTCCATCGGTGCCGTTAATGGCAGCTGAGACCGACGTGTTAAATATGTACAACTGAAATCTGCTACTGGCAGGGAGCTGTGCCAACAACCATTCTACTGTACTCATTGTCCAAACCCATTTTGGAGCAGATTGACGTTGTTGGATATCCATATTGCGTCGAATAATAGCATTAACTACATTATCCGCTAGCATACTTGCCGAACCATCCACAAATATCAAAACGCGCTCACCACCCAGTTTCAGACCTGTTAAGTACTGCCGGTTACCATCCCCAACAAATTCTCTAACCTTATCGCCATACTCAATGTCTTCAAGCTCTGCGGTTTCTTTTTCGAGTATTTCAACTTGACGCCGAAGTTCATCGATTTCTTCTTGCGGATCGGTTTGAGTGCTAGTTTCTGCCTCTTCTAATTCGGTGATAACCCGTCTTGATAGTCCTTGTGCTTCGACCACTTTGGTTTCTAATGCCTCAAGGCTATTCAAGAGTGCTGCTCTTTGTTCTTTGGCTACTTGAAGATCTTTTTTCAACAACTCCATTTCAGCCGCAGCGTTCGTGTTTGGGTCTTGCACCTCTGACGCGCTGTGCCTAAATATTAAAAAAAGGAGGGTAACAGCTCCAAACCCACAAGCCATTATGTCTAAAAAGGACAAACTTAACGCGATATTTCGGCGTTGTTTAGGCATCAACCACCTCAATGAGTGCGAGCTGGTGTTCGTCTATCTGGAGAGTTTCGCCAGGTAGCACTTGGTTCGGGAGAAGAGCATAAAGATCCTCTTTTTTTTGGGTGATTGATAAGTTGCCGTCTTCCAGAGACAAAACTAAATCGGCACCGCTCTGCTCTTTACAGGCGATTGACAACCTATCTTGTGCAAGTGTGAAGCTTAGGACCGAGCTTAGAGGCCATGCGCATCTGTCGTGTAGAAGGTGTGTCGCAATCCGTCCTCGCGATTTGTCTTTCTGGGTGGATTCCTTATCGTAAGGCAGATCGCTAATATGTGAGAGTAAAATCTGGTTTAGCCGTTTAAGAGGTTTTCCCTCTCGTTGTGCTTGCGTTGCAAATCGCATACATTTTCTTTCAATTAAAGAGTCCTCTGGCACTTTTAATTCCCTTAATGCTGGACATAACAATTTCAGCAGGTCACTTTGAGGCGACAAACACAATTGCTCAGTCTCGTAATCCTTTAAAACGACTTTTAACGCCTCGAATTTTTGGTCGAGCATTTGTTGTATGTGTTTGAGATTTAAATGCAATGAGAAGTTCGAGTCAGGAGACTTAATATTAATCACGGTCTCTGAACTCGTTTTGAATTTTTCTAATATGCTTGGTAGCTCATTGAATAGGTTCTGCTGAGCAATTGCAGAGTGCATTGGGTCGTAACGTGTGGCGAGGACAGAACGCTCTGAGATATACCTCGCGCAATTTTTCAATAATTGAAGCGAACCAATGTCTGAAACTACTTCACAGTTTAGAATTTGCATGTATTGTCCTGTGTGCTCTAGGTGAGATATCACCGTTTGATGCCCGTGTATTTGGATGATCGCTCGGTGGTAGTCTTCAGCGTATAAAAGAGCACCTTCAATGACCCCACAGATTTTGGCCGGCACTGCCTCGACAAGGCCGAGCAGAAGCTGGAGCCGGCGGTCATCGAAGCTGCCAGGGATTGCAACTAGGAGCTCAGGTGAGTCGATCTTTGAAAGCAACTCGGTAAGTTGGAAAAAAGATAGATCTGCATGATGTCGCGCCCAGCGCGTTGGTTTATCCAACGGTTTTTCATCCAACTGATCCCAGTTTCTTGTGTAGCTGTTCTGCGGCTCCAACCATGCGAGCTGTCTCGCTTCTTCTCCTGAAATCAGCCCTACCTCAGATATATGCACATAAGCGGGTGATTCGTAGCTCCGTCCATCCTCAACAAACATCTGAAGGCTCTGTCCATTAAAAACCAGCGTTGCCAGTGTCATACTTTGTACCTAAACCTTGAGGAAACGGAGTAGTTGGGTTTCACAGTGACGTTGTGAATCATGGACGAGGCGCTCCTGTATTAATTGGAGTTGGTGCATAAAAAACATCACTACCATGCTGATTAGTAGCGCGACAAATGTGGAATTAAATGCAACTCCGAGGCTACTGGTAACGCCAGCGATATTCCCCTGCATGGCTTCATGGGCCTGACCTAGTGCTGCACCGATCCCTCTTACAGTACCAATGAAGCCAATCGACGGTATCGCCCAGGTAATGTATCGGATCATCGATAACTCAGAGTCAAGGCGTTCGCTCTCAGTGTCACAGACCGCAGCCACTGCGTCGTTTGCAGACTGAATGTTTCCAGTCATTTGGAAGCGCATGAGCGCTGATTGTAACGCCCTTGGAAGCAAGAGGTTGCGTTGTTCTTCTGCCAACGATTCAAGAGGTTTTGTAAATTGATCTACGTCCTCAACCAGTATCCTCGAGCCCTCCCTCACATTGATTAACGCGCGGTTTAACAAAGCTTGTTCTTTGAAGATAGACCGAGCCTTATATCCCATAATAGCGAAGGCCCATACCATTAGTATAAAACAGGATTCCTGCTCAAGATCCTTGATTACGACAAAGATAGAGCGAGGTACCACATAATTACCGTCTACTGAAGCCCGATCTACTTGTTGACGGATAATTACATCTGCATTTGGTCTGATCAAAGTCACGAAAATTGTATGTATAACGATAAATGCTAGTAATAATGTGACCAATTGGTAGTACAGTTCGTTCGTATCTCTTTTCATCGTTTAATCCAACTCTCTGGCGGTTTTAAATATCTGCAGGCAAGGGTACGGGAAAATCCTCTGATATTTCCTCGGAAGGCTTGAACTCTTCGTTTTTTTGGTTCTCATCGATCCTTTTTTCTTTTTCAGTATTACTTTTTATCCCCGATTCAACCGCTGCTTGATCGTCTTTTCTTTCCTCATCAGATTGGGCGAGGCAGGAGAAATAAAACAATGTTGGGATTGTGAATGACAAAATAATCCTGATCATTATTCTTTAGTAATCCTATCCACATATCTAGCAATCCGAAAACCTAAATCAATGCGCGGATCATTTCCATGGTCCCGGTAAGTGAGCCGTAATTCTGATCTTGATCCCATTGCCCAGCTAGCACCCCTGATCACATGTCGGGTCCCTTCCTCGGGACCCTTGAAATCTATCAAGGGTTCCCCTCGATGGGGTTGCAGATTATAATAATCGTTAACCCACTCGGCCACATTTCCACCTATGTTATACAGCCCCTTCTTATTCGAGGCAAATGTCCCTGTTGGAGCAGAAACTGGATACCCATCTGTATAGCTGATTAATTTAAATCTCACTAGTTTTGCAGCTGATGTATCGGCGTAGTTCCCAACCACTCGGTCAGGAGGAAAGCGGTCGTTTCCCCAAGGATAAATTTGAGTAGAACCGCTAGCACCCGTCCTCGCCGCCCACGACCATTCTGCCTCGGTCGGAAGACGGTACCCATTTGATGACCAATCTATGCCAGTAAACCCTTGTAGACACGTGGTGTTCCCATTTAAGTCACAATCATAAATATAGAATGGTGAAAGCCCATCTTGTTTACTGAGCCAGTTACAAAATCTTATGGCGTCTACCCAAGAAACATTGACTACGGGTTGGTCCTCCATATCAAGGGTCTTCCCGGAAATTGCTGATGAGCTGTGGGTTGTTTTCCACGTGCGAAATTGTCGATTTGAGACTTCGGTTTCCCCGATGTAAAAAGGTCTTTGCAGTGCTACAGACCGTTCGATCTCGTTTGCTCGTCGTCCAGGTTGTCTTCGGGGTGCTCCCATTGAGAATGGCGCTTTTGGACGCATTAATAATAACTGTATGTTGCCAACCGTCTTTATTCGATTAGGACGTGTTGACCAATACGCTTCTTCTTCCGTCAGGAGGGTGACTGAAAGAGCCTGCTGCTGTGATGGTTGCGGTAATACTTTAAATGTTTCAGTTCGATATCCTTCCTGCTCTACCCTGAGTTCATGTTGCCTCGATGGTAACCGAAGAGTTTGCGATCCGGTTCTCGAAAACTTGCTGTCAACGTATACCTTTGCTCCCTCGGGGGATACGGAAAGTGCAATTTCTCCGATGTCCTCTTGCAACGTTAACTGTAACTCCAGTACTTGATCGGAGGCAACAGTGAACCTGTAGGGTTTTTTGATATATCCATCCATCATCACATCGATTTTGTGTTTTTGCTCGGGACGTACTGGAATCTTGAGTGGCGTAATTCCTTGAAAATTACCATTGAGCGTCATACTTGCGCCAGTGGGAACAGTTTCTAGCTGCAGATATCCGTCCGCTGTGACTAGGGAAACTGGCGGGTAAACCTGGGTTTCGCCGGCAGGAACACTTAATGTACCCGACCAATTATTAAATCCGCTTTTTTTGAGCAAGATGGAACTACCTGACTGTAAAACCTCAGCACTGGTAGGCGTATTACCTACAAATTTATCATCCACCCAAAGCTCAGCGGCACTCGGCACAGAGTCAATTTTCAGAGTTCCCCAGCCGGGTTGCAGCTCAACCGACAGGGTTTGTGTTGTGCCTAGGCCGATAATGTCAACGTCATATTTTGAATCCAAGTACCTGGTTTTGGAGAGGACGATTTGGTGAGTGCCTTTTTTAAGTCCTTTGATTACTCCAGGTAGGATGGTGACGGATGGCGCACCATCGACCCGAGCAGTTATTTCCGTCAATGTTGATTCAACTTGTAATTGTCCGGGAAGGGGTTCTAACACCACGTTCAATTGTTGCTCGTTGTTTGAGGACACTTCAAGATCCATATCATATGGTTTATAACCCTTGGCAGTTACCTTTACTTCATATTTTCCTGGGAGCAAGAGATAGTTTGATCCGATTCTAAACGATATACCTGATAACTCGATGCGGCTGTCTGGAGGCGTGGTGGTAATGATTACTGGACTTGCTGATGCAAGGTAGAGCATCACAAGTGAGGCTGCTGCGAGGGTAATAGCCAAAACCCATAAACCTATGGAAACTTTACCCCTCTGTTGTCTGGTCTCACCATCCAAAGGTAAAAATTTTGTGGGCTTAAGGTTTTCCTCCACTACTTCCCGATCTGTTGAGTTCATATCCTCGCCTGAGCTGCAATGATTGCTGATGATTTGTGGTAAGCTTCATTTACTGTTCATGGAATATCGCATCACTGGATTTATATTGTCTCACTACAACGAACATCAATAGGCACATTATTTGAGCCGATATCGATCGTAAATTCTATCAAAACGTCTCGAAATCCGGTTCTAGCGCCAAGAATGCTATATTTTCCAGGACGCAAGGACACCGTTTTACGCGCAAAAACCCCGAGCTTTGTTACGCGAAGAAGGGTAACCTCAGTTTGACCATCTGACTGAAAGATAACCTCAGTGGCAGTCTGTGACTGCTCAAGTAATTTCTCTAGATCTCTAATTTGACTTAATAACTTGGGTGTCTCAATGTCGCTAGATGCGATTCCGAGGAGATTGTCTAGTAAGACTTTCGCTTCTTCATAGGTCTTTTTATCAGCCAAGGCCAGCGGAGTTGACAATATAGCGTTGGTTTGACGATCTAAGTCACTACGAATTGAGGCATTAATCTTTTTGACTCTTGGTTGGACTAGGGTGCCGTCAAGTTGGATTAGGTCATTATAGACTTGCAACGCTTGAGCCCAATTCTCGTCCAATTCCAGCTTTCTGGCTCGTTCCATTTTTATTTTTACTTCATATTGTTGTTTTCGCGTCTCAAGTAGCAGCAACGCCTTGTCGACGGATATTTTGCTTTTATCCAGTGTCGCTGCTGATATAAATGCATTCCTGGCGCCTTGAAACTGATTTTTTTCGAGTTTATCCCATCCAAGGCTCATAAGTGATTGAAAATCTCGATCCAGAAGGGTTTTGTTAATCTTTTTAAGCGCTGTTTTAGCTGGAAAAAAATTATCATCGAGTGCTAATGCTAATTGGTATTGGCGCTTAGCCAAGTCCAACTTACCAGCATCCTGATGTACAGTTGCGTCCCGGAAATGCACAAGGACCTTCGGCAGTGATTCACTTCTCCTCAAGAGCAAGGTGGCTTGAGGATTATCAGGTGCTATTGTGATAGCAGTTTGGGCATATTTTTGAGCCTCATACACTTCTCCTTGAAGGATACTTTTCAATCCACTTTTTATGCTAGCATCGAGCGTGGCCTCGGCGGTGTTCTCCAACGCTCTGAGTCTTGAGAGTGCGAGATTATACTGTGCGATCGCTTGCTGATACTTGGTGTCCAAGTACAATTGGTCACCAATTTCAATTAATTTAAGTGACTCAAAAAAATCAACTTGCCCCCATTTTCTGACTCCGCGTGCAGCTAATGAGTCTCTCATTGTGATTATTTGAGCCAGTAACTCTTGCGAAGTAAGGCGATACTTTTGCTTTTCAGCTAACTGAGAGGGAGTTAGCTGTGGTACTTGTGGGCTGCTTTCAATTGGATTTTCTTTGATCGTAAATAACGGGTCATCTACCACTTTTGGGAGTACAAAAGCTATGGTTACCGAAATAGAAATAAGCGTTAGAAGTGTTAACTGTTTTCTATTCATTTTCCGGCGGTATCCGCTCCTCTGCATAGATTTGTAGCAACAAGGCCTGCCATTGTTGGTACTTAGCCTGCACGTTACCAGAGAGGGTTACGGTTCGGTCTTCGAGTTTGATTATCTCAGGGGCCAGCGCTGTTTCGAGACCGGAACCCATTTCAGCCACCGACTCATTGTAACTCGCCGCCCTTTGTTTTTTTTCAAGACCCGATTTCACCAATAGGCCACCTGCTCCCGCTGTCGTGGTACTGGCTAGGCGGCCCGCGCTGGTGTCACTCTCAAGACGACCGTAGATCCCTGCCACAATGGTTCCAATTCCCGCTATTATGCGTTGATTTCCCTGTTTTTCTAGTTGCCTTGCTTTCACAACCGAGTCATAGGATGCTCGCCTGAAGTCCTGATAGGGCACGTGCATTTGTCTCGAAAAACCGTCGTAGAATTCTTGCATCCGGTCAATATACAGGTGATCTCGGTCTCTAATCCGGCGCACTCTTTTTAGGAGCGGATCCGCGTCTGATGGTAGACGAACTATTTTTATTTTGCCTTCTTTGTCTGTCTGTGTGTATTGCTTGAAGGCCTGTGGGGAGAACCGTTGAGCAAAACGCAGTTCCGACAATTGTCGAAGCTCTAACGCGCGCTTCACGCCATACCTTTCATATTGTTGTAGGAGCTCATTCGTTATGCTGATATACATATTCTGAAATGGGTCGCCGGCGTTCTTTCTCCTTCTGTCGTATGCATATTTTCCGACGGTGGTCCGGTATTTTTTGGTAAACCATGTGAGTCCACCGCTGTCTCGTGCTACTATTTCCATTGCCAAGGTTTCACCATCCGATTGCAAGATAGTCCCTTCAATGTATAAATCCATTATTGCGTCTCTGTCAGGGATAACTCGAACAGGTCCCCACGCACCGCTCTTTTCCAGTACCCTAAGAAGTTGTGTTGCAAAATATACCGACTCTGCTAAACGGACTTCGGGAAAGACTGTGTCATCCTCATCAGTTAGATCAAGACCGTCATCGAAGGCAACGATACCCACATCTAGCAGCGCTTTTACCGGAACTGATATGGTCGGCGAAAGCAGGGTGATTGGAGTTGAAGAAGTGATCTTATCGATAGCCGCTTGTGAGGGTGCGGCCATGCAAAGGATAAAAGCAATTACCATACCTGTAAAATAAAGTTCATTCTTGGTCGGAAAGATATAGTTATTCATGTTTTATGTTTATCCTTTAGCACGGCGATACTCTTCCCATAATTTCTCACGAAGAATCGGGTCAGTCTCCCGAGACGCAGCTTCCCTTATTTGTCTTTCGACAATGTCATCACCTTGCCCTTCACCAATATCGTCAGGAATCGGTATAGTTGTAGCGTTGCCGGAATTTTGATTTTTGGAGGGCATTGATTCTAGGTCTCCCGAGGATTTGGCCTCACCTGCTCCCTGGTCTGCGCGCGCCGCGACTGGGTTTCCGTTCTCCTCAAGTTCTTCATACATCGGCTGATCTGAGTCAGCTGCCAAGGTTCTGCCTCCCATCGGGTCAAGCACATCTATGCCGGACTCACCACCAGAACCGCTTACACGACTGTCAAAGTCATCTAACGAGTTTTCGAGGTTTGAGTCTAGCTCCTCCAACGAGGGCCCTTCACCATTACCGACAGGGCCGCCTGAAGCTGATCTATCTGAACTAGTTGTAGATGACCCAGTGGGAATGGAAATCCCTCCGGGAATATTTACGCTGCCACCCGGAATATTAATCGTTGCTCCTCCAGAAGACGTGCTTGAGCTGGTGGGGATTGGGGCAATAGAACTACAGGCAAGTAAATTGAAGCATAGAAAAATACCCCCTACGGAGTTTATAGACCGAAGGTATTTTTGAAACATTGTTTTAAAATTTAAAAAAAAATGACTACTCATGATTTACCTCTTACCATGAAGGGTGGCTCAAGACTGATTACCAACACCCGATCGTGCCAGGAATATTTTATAAGGGGACTCCTCTGGGTTACCCTCATTTAGACGAGGTCTGTATCGACTTTTTTGGATAGATCGACGTATCGACCGCATTTCTTCTTCAGATAAGTCTTCAGGAGGGTCTATAAATTGAATATCTCTTGCTCGACCTCTTTTAGTGATGAGTGCAGAAACTTCTAATACCTTGTGAGGTTTATCTTGGTTGTTTTCCGGGAGATTGAACTCAATTTTCTGTGGCTTGGAAAAAAAAATTGATTGCACATCTTCAGATACACCCTCATCCAAAAGTGTTTCAAATGCGAGGCCGTATGCTTTGATAGCCGCATGGCTTTGACCAAAGACAAGATACCAATCGGCTAACTGAGCGATGGCATTCACCTGCCTTATGAGGTCTGAACCAGGTTGATTAGAGAGAGATTCTACTCTACTGATTAAGGCTGCTTTCCCACGTCGATAATATGTTAACCCAGCGGCAGAGCGACTTGTGGTTTGTGCACTGGAGTTGGTAGTTATTTCAAAAGTTGCCTCGGTTGGTAATCCATACTGATCTACATGAGTTGCCACAAGGTATTGCACCGCTGCGAGTTTTTGATAGTAGATAGGTGTCTTTGGATCTTCCATAGGTACACTTTTCTTCATTAATCTCGACATTCGCTGTGATACGATGTCGGCAGCGACAATGTAGTTAAGACCCCCTCGGCCGGGATTGGCTCTATAGTGAGCTACCTGCCAGTTAAGAATCTTATCCAGTATTTCCAGGATGCGGGGATCAGAAGCACCATAATTATTTCTCCCGAGCAGGTATATTGAATCCATCGCTTTTTGAGCTGATTCTGCATCCCCTGCAAGAATATCTAGGTCAGCGAGCAAGAAAAGATAAGGTATTTGAGAGATGCTGTGTAATCCGAAATTAACTCGTTCAATTTGCATACCTCGCTTGAGGGCTCGTTGTGCATCTGGATAGTTTTCATCGTTCATTAATACCCTCCCCAGCCCCATATATAGTTCCGATAACTGGATTGAGAATGCATCACTATTGGCCTCAGCGCGTTCTATGGCGGCTTGATAGTCTCGCATAGCTTCTTCAGCACTCATCGCTGTAATAAATTTTGGTGACAGAGCTATCGCTGTGCCGAGTGCCATTATGCTAAAATTCTTGAGAGAAGATTGTTTTAGCTTATTCGGGCAGAGGTCGAACAGACGAGGCATTTGATGGACCCTATGTATGATTTGCTATTAGTGCGCTGTAAGGGTAATTTTACACGTATATGGTGGAACATAAAATACTGTTGGTTCTTACTTGCTTGATTACCAAATTCATATAAAATTTCATTTTTGATCAAAACGACCAATTTTTTTCATAATTAAGTTTAATACGAATATCTATCTTTTTTTGGTTTTTAAATGGCGCAAATAAGATTTATTTTCCCCTCCCAGTTTTTGGTCTTTCATCGCCAACCAAATTCTGTAATAAAAAGGAGAGTGGTTTGAACATAAATTCATTCATCCCCCCACGAAGGACTCTTATGGGGCCAGGGCCATCCGACGTGAGTGAGCGTGTTCTTAGTGCTATGGCTAGGCCGACTATAGGGCACCTAGATCCATCATTCATAGAAATGATGGATGAGATAAAAACACTTTTGCAGTATGTCTTTCAGACTAATAATCAGCTTACATTTGCGGTATCTGCGCCGGGTTCGGCGGGGATGGAATGCTGTTTTGCAAATCTGATTGAGCCCGGTGATGAGGTTATTGTCTGTCAAAACGGAGTTTTTGGAGGACGGATGCGTGAAAATGTAGAGCGTTGTGGTGGCTCGGCAATCATGGTTCATGACGAGTGGGGGAGTGCTGTTGATCCGATAAAACTTGAGGAGGCTTTAAAGCAAAATCCTAGTGCTGTGATCGTGGCATTTGTTCATGCAGAAACTTCTACGGGGGTTCAATCTGATGCGAAATCTTTGGTTCGATTGGCCCATGAGTACGACTGTATCACGATTGTTGATACTGTTACTTCGTTATCGGGAACACCTCTGTTTGTCGACGACTGGGAAATCGATGCGATTTACTCGGGGTCCCAAAAGTGCTTATCGGCCCCACCTGGACTGTCTCCGGTAAGCTTCAATGAGCGCGCCGCTAAAAAGATTCGTACCCGACAGACTAAAGTTAAAAGTTGGTTCTTAGATTTGAATTTGATAATGGACTATTGGGGGGGAGAGGGCAAGAGAGCATACCATCATACTGCACCGGTTAATTGTTTGTATGGGTTGCATGAGTCTCTCGTTATGGTTCAAGAGGAAGGGCTGGAGGCTGCCTGGAAGCGTCACAGAGAGAATCATCTTCGACTGTATGATGGTCTTGAGTCCATGGGGATAGAATTCGTTGTAAACAAGGCGGATCGACTACCTCAATTAAATGCAGTGTCGATCCCGGACGGGGTTGATGATATGGCAATTCGTAGCCGTTTGCTCGAAGAATTTAACCTAGAAATTGGTGCTGGATTAGGTGCTTTAGCTGGCAAGGTCTGGCGCATCGGGCTCATGGGACACGCAAGCACCCCTGAGAATGTTGATTTCTGTATCAGCTCTTTGCGTTCGGTTTTATGAAGTTGCTTTTATCTTATTGTCTGATTTAAGTCATAATAATAGATAAAATCCAAGATAACTCGACCAACTTGACTCAAACTGCGTGACCTACAAAATTTGATTGTGTCGTTAGTAGTGTGCCAAGTATTTGGAAATGGGAAATGGATGAGATTTACGACGGGAATTCCCACCTGCAGAAATGGAATATGATCGTCAATAACCGCCCCTCCTCTTACATTTTTAAAAACTTTCGCATCTTGTCGCTCAGCGCTGTCCCACACTCGATCAAGGACTTCTGGCGCGCTCACAGATGAGTAGTACTCTCGGGGTATACGCAAGTCTCTATCACAAACCATATCAATAATAATACCTGTAGTGGGTCGATATTTCGGATTTTCTTTTACGAACTTACTTGAGCCTATGGCATATTTATTGTTGCCAATATTACCTAGGTCTTCAAGATCAAAAAAAATAAGATCGACATTTACACCAGGCGGCTTACTATGGAGGTGTTTTGCCACTTCGATCAGCACTGCGACACCTGACGCGCCATCATTGGCGCCTAAAACTGGCATATTCCGCTGAGAAATATCGGTGTCTCGATCAGCGACCGAGCGAGTATCCCAATGAGTACCAATCATAATAAGCGTATTTGATTTTTTTTTCTCTACTCGACTACTTACCCATAAATTGGTGCCATTGAGCCCATTTGCGTCGAACTCATGGAGTTGTATACTCATTGAGGGGGGTATTTGGGAGCGAATATAAGATAACGTTGATAACTTTGCTCGTGGGTACTCTGGTGATCGTGGGCCAAAGCTTGTAAGATTTTCGATGTGTCGCATCGCGATCTGCCCATCGAAGTCAATGACCGCACTATGCGATCTCTTTAAGTCAGTCTTTTCCTTGTTGGTGAGGCCTTTCTCTAGCCGGTTACTTTCTCGAAATTGTTCCCTGGTTGGAGGCAATTCGACAGTGCTACTCCCTATATTTTCAGAACTATTTAAAAAAATTGCAAAGGCGATAAATAAGGGGATTTTTTTAAAAAAAAACATTTCAATTCATCAATTCCTCAGCTAGATTGTATCTAGATTACTTTTTACATAGACCTCTCTAGCAGGAGGCTATCGATCTGGTTTTGTGATAATTTAGCTCTCGAGGTGGCAACCTTGGCTTTGCTCTCGAGGGGGCCGACAAGAATTCGGTGCCATCGCTCTCCAGAGCTGTTTGTAATTACCTCAATTTTCGAATCAAGGTTGAGCAAGAGGAGTTCGATTCGTTGATTTTCCGCATCATCAATAGACTGGAAAGAGCCCGCTTGAAGAAAATAGGAGGGCTTTTTAATTTGATTGGTCTCAACTTGGGAATCGGAAACTTCAATTTCAGCAGTTTTTAAGTCGTCATAAAAAGTGAATTTTAATTCCTGCAGCTTTTCGTTTTTGACAGAGGTTACAGCGTCATCAGCAATATCTACCATTCTTTGCATGCTGGGAATATAAGGCAAAGCAAAATAAGTAATGAAGGAGCCTAATGCTAAACCAAATGCAAAAGGTATTTTCCATGGAGCTTCAGCAGCCGATCCACTACTGTCGCGTTTGATATTTTTCGTATTTTTACGCCCCATTTTAGTTTAGTTTGTTTCTGGTTTGTGTCTCGAACGATTCATCCACATGAAAGCGAAGTAAAATTGAACTTCTTAGGCTATAGATCCAGAGCATCAACGTCAATTGTCCAGCGAACCCCTGATTGTTTTGGGAATTTTTCCATTTCAAGGGCAAGTTGGGTGAGCAATTTTTGAAGTTGATGACGATCACCTGTTTCTATTCGAAATACATACCTGTATCGGTTGGATTTCCGCTCTAAAAGAGCAGGCATGGGTTTAGTATAAATCATTTTTTTTAGTGTTGGCGAGCATAGTTCTTGCGCTTTGATTTTGGTGTTTTCTAAAAAATCCTCTGCAGCTAGTGCATGAGTTGCTTCGGCGCGAATGAGGGCAAGATGATAGTAGGGCGGCAACTTTTGTTGCTCTCGATGAGCCAAGATAGATTGAGCAAATTCTCGGTAACCGCTGTGTAATAATAGATTAAGGCTGGGATGAAATGGTTGGTGAGTTTGTATGAGAACTTCTCCAGCTTTTTCACTTCTTCCGCTCCGTCCTGCAACTTGTGTGATTAGCTGACCCATCCTTTCCAAAGCGCGAAAATCTGGACTCAAGAGGCCAGTGTCTGCATCTAGTATCACGGCCAGAGTGATGCCACCGAAGTGGTGTCCCTTTGCCAGCATCTGAGTGCCTACCAAAATACAGGGATTGCCCTTTTTGACGTCATGATAAACAGAATTCATAAAATCGCGTTTTCGTGAAGTGTCCCGATCAACTCGTATTATCGGTGTTGTTGGGAAGGCTTTTTGCAACAGTAATTCGCTGCGCTCAGTGCCGGCGCCGTAGGCGATTAATTCCATTGATTTGCAACGCGGACAGACCGATGGAGGCGGAGAGCGGAAATCACAGTGATGGCAAATCAATTTATTGTGACTGCGATGCAGGGTCATTCGTGAATCACAATTTTTGCACTCTGCAACCCACCCACAGCAATGACATAGCAAAGCAGGTGCAAAGCCGCGACGATTGAGAAAAACCAGTACCTGTTCTTCTCGAGTTAAGGCATTTTTAATAGCTGAGAGAGTATCGTCGGCGATGACTGTAGTAACAGATTCATATCGCATGTCTATTAGTTTCCACTTTTCAGTTTTTGCATGACCGGCTCTTTCAGTCAGATTTAGTTCTGTGTAACGACCGGAGTGGCAGTTGTGTAATGATTCTAGCGAGGGAGTTGCCGAACCGAGTATAATTGGAATGTTTTCGTGTTTCGCCCGCATTACGGCGATATCCCTCGCAGAATAGCGAAAACCTTCCTGCTGTTTGTATGAACTATCCTGCTCTTCATCGATTATGATCAATGCCAGCCGGGGTATTGGTGTAAAAATAGCGGATCGTGTGCCTAAGATGATTGACGCGTCACCATTTTTTGCCATGGTCCACGCAAAAAGCCTTTGCTTGTCGGTCATTCCAGAATGGAGCGATACCATTGGCACTGAAAATCGTTGATGGAATCTCTGCTCGGTTTGCGGGGTTAGGCTAATCTCAGGCACTAAAATCAGCGTTTGTTTTCCTTGTTTGAGCACTTTTTCGATGAGTTGTAAATAAATTTCAGTTTTCCCACTTCCGGTTATGCCATTCAGTAACCAGCAGTGGTACTTCCCAAGACTAACATGATTAAACACCCGCTGTTGTTCAGGATTTAACGTTAGCTTTTTATCGTTGAGTATTCTGTTATTTTTAGTTTTTGGCGAGTCAATAAAGGTTTTTGAGATATATCCATTGTCATATACCTGTTTGATGATTGATCTGGAGAATTCTTTGGAAAGTTCCTCATCGCTGACAAACTTGAGACCCATTAGAAACGTTATAAGTGCTTTTTGTTTTGGAGAACTTTTTACGGTGGACAAGACGAGCTCTGTGTCGGCCGTGGACAAATGCCAATATTTTTTTCGTGTTTCGGGTAAAGGCGCGCCTTTTCTCAGCAGATTAGGCAGGCCCCGCATGGCTGCATCACCAAGGGGGTGTTGGTAATAACTAGCGCTCCACTCTAATAAGCGAAGCAAGGCATAAGGAATTAGCGGACGATTGTCTAGAATGGATAGAATTGTTTTTAATTTCGTTTTATCAAGATCACTCCTTTTCCTCATGTTAATAATTATACCAATAACCTTACGACGACCAAAAGGCACCTCCACTCGCACACCGGGTTGTGGTGATGAAGTATCTTCGCCCGAGGATGGCAGCTTGTAATCAAATAACTTGCGGATTGGCTGGGCTATACCCACTTGAGCGATTAATGGACGTTTTACTAGCATAAGTTCTCTTGTGTCTGTTTGGGTGGGTCTGATTTTTAAAACCCTTTCCGCTTTTTTCTCGCGATTATTATCCCTTTGAATAAATATTAGCATTATTATGGAAATTATTTGTGAAGTCGGAGTAGAGAGGCCATTAATAAGGCTCAATAGATCGGTGTAGAATTGTAGTTTAATCAATCCAAGCGAAAAGAATTTGGCTTCATGATATTTTTTATTAGAAGTTCCTATCCAGTTTTTTAAGAGAAATTTTATCAATTATCTTTTGAGCCGCTCGTCAAATGTTCAAATAGTTTGAAAATTGATCAGATTAAATTGACATAAACCCGGCTAGGTCTGGGAATTACTTTTTTTCACGAGAGTTACATGATGTTCTTTAAATTTTTTATATCTGAGACAGAAGTAACAATAATTTTTATTGTAAAATAGTGCATATCTACCAGTTTTAAAAGCATGAAGTTCAGAGTATATAAATTATAAAAAACTTTTTAACTAAGAACTTGATGTGGTAGCCTAATCCCGTCCAAAGTATTAGGTAGTTTAGCTGTCTTTGTTCGAGGAATTAGCTTGCGGTTAGTTTTATTTTTGCTCAAATCTTTCTTTTTTTTTCTGGCTCTGGCTATCGGCGCAATCTTCGCTGGTTATAATGATGAACAAATTTCTGTTCATTTCGTTTTTGTACAAGCATCTCATGCAAGTGTTGGATTTTGGTTGTTACTTTTCATGTTTGTGGGTGTTTTATTGGGAATTTTCTCTAGCTCTCTTATGGTGTTTCGGTATTATCGAATACTCCTGAAGTCAAAGAGAAACGTGGGCGCTGACAGCGAGTAATGATATTTGTCTAGTTGTAGTTCAAAAGTAATTGTAGCCCTTGACTATGCGGACGCTGAGAGTGTGCTGGCCTTTGTAGATAAATTGGAACCAAGTTTATGCAAATTAAAGGTAGGAAAAGAACTTTTCACACGTGAGGGACCACCCATAGTTTTAGATTTGATCAGACGTGGTTTCGATGTTTTTTTAGACTTAAAATTTCACGATATACCGAATACAGTTGCTAAAGCGGTGGCTGCCGCCGCTGATATGGGAGTCTGGATGACAAATGTCCATACATTCGGAGGACGAAGAATGATGGAGGCTGCGAGGGAAGAAATCGATCGCAAAGGTAGCAAAATTATTCTTATTGGTGTAACGGTCTTGACAAGTATCGAACGCAGAGATCTGAGGGAGTTGGGGATACAAGAAAACATCATGGATCAGGTTCGAATCCTGTCTTCTGCTGCTGAAATAAGTGGACTTGATGGTGTAGTATGTTCTGCAAGGGAGGTCCCCATGCTCAGAAATGAAAGAAAAGAAAATTTTATCTTAGTAACTCCGGGAATACGCTTGAGTAATTTTCCCTCAGATGACCAGCGACGGGTGGTTAGCCCAATCGACGCAATTGAGAATGGTAGTGATTTCATTGTGATCGGACGTCCAGTAACCCAATCAGCATCCCCGACCGATACGATACGAGAAATTGTGCAATCAATTTTATAATTGATAATGGTGGTAGGCGCGTTAAAGAGTTTTCGCAGCCTCATAAATTTTATAGCGGATGGATCTTGTAAGAAGCCGCTTTAACGGCTTGGAGCTTCTGACAATATCCTCATTTTTAAGTCTTAGTTCACCGTAGAGAAACTTGGTCTCCATCCCGTCACGTGTGATAAGAATTCGGTAGATCCCGCTAACCCATCTAGCCCTCCCTTTGCGAGTGAGTTCAACCCTCCCCACTTCGCTAAGAAAACAACAGTCCCATGCAAATTTTGGCGGCATATTGATGTATATGTAATTTAAAATTGACGATTTAGTATGTTTTTTATTTAACATCCTATTCAGAGTCCACATTTGAAGTCAGTGCGCAGAAACGTCTAAATTTAATATCGATACCCATGCTAAATTTAAGATTATTCTAAGTTATTACTCTTTTTTTGAGCAATTCTATTTGAAAGAGATTGCAAGACAAGCCCAGAAAACTTAAGTTTGCCGTAATCAAGCCTAGTTGTAATAGCCGTTGATTATTATACTTACGAATCTGTCGAATCAAATACCAAAAGTTGTCGGCTTAAAAATTTAAGCAGAATTAGATGAGAGCAAAGGGTTGAAGAAAAAACACACCAGATCTGATGAATTGTCCTTTGTCACTTGTGCGCTCTATAAGTTCGTGCGCCTAGATAATTTTAAAGAACTAAAAAAACCATTATTTGAAAAAATGTTGGAGTGCTCTGTTTTTGGAACTTTTTTGTTAGCCCGAGAGGGAATAAACGGCACTGTAGCAGGATCTATGATTGCCACAGACAGTATCTTAAAGTGGTTATCTGGTTGGCCAGGCCTCAACAATATAGAGGTTAAGCGTTCCTTTCACTCCGAGGTCCCATTTAACAGGGCGAAGGTAAAGTTGAAAAGAGAGATTGTTTCAATGGGTGTGAAAAATATTGATCCCAACATATCCTCGGGGACTTATGTTGACTCGAGAGATTGGAATAGACTAATGGAAGATCCCAATGTGCTGGTGATAGATACGAGGAATGATTACGAGGTCAGCATTGGCACATTTGAAGGCTCAATTAATCCTCAAACGAAAAGTTTTAGAGATTTTCCGGATTGGGCTAGTCAGAACCTCGATCCGGGTAAACACAAAAAAATTGCAATGTTCTGCACCGGAGGGATTCGCTGCGAGAAATCTACAGCATTATTGAAAAAAAGAGGATTTAACACTGTTTATCACTTGCAGGGCGGTATTTTAAAGTATCTGGAGGACATTCCGAGTGATAAATCTCTGTGGAACGGTGAGTGCTTCGTCTTTGATAATCGGGTGGCGGTTGACCATGAACTGAATCGGGGAACATATGATCAATGTTTTGCGTGTAGGATGCCAATTACAGATGAACAAAAGAATCTCAAGACCTTTGTTCTTGGAGAGTCATGTTGCCATTGTTTCGATTCACGAAATGCTAAACAAAAAAAACGTACAGCCGAGCGACAAAAGCAAATTGTATTGGCAAAGCAGAGGGGCGAGGCTCATATTGGTCTAGCTGCGAGAAAGACCGCAGCTCATCGTAAAGCTCTGAAGAAGGTGCGTCCGGATTGAGTAATATTAAGTTGGAAAAAGGAGTGTTCCATGCATTAAGACAAAGGTAACAGTTGAGTGAGAGTTGTTCGTTTATGTTCTCATAAATTTATTATTTCCCCTTGGAATTTGAATGTTGGAATAAAACTTGATTACCTTCGACCGTCCTTGCTCAATTAATTACACTTTATAAAAGAATTTATAAATGAAGTTTTGGGGAGCTAATACTAAAAAATGCAACGTCATAATTGTTTTATAAGTGTTACATTGGTCTTGTCAAAGTTATAGCTCTATTAAAATTGATCAAAGATAGGTTAGGGCAATTAACTTTTGATTTCTACTCATCATAATCAGTGGAGGTGTGCATGCTTTTTACGCAAACATTTTTTCTGAGTAATGCTGACATGTCACTAAAGAATGTAGAGGCTTTTAAAATGATCAACATCTTTCAAACTTTTAGCGATTCTATGAGTGTGAAATCTCTGTCAGATATAAAATTGAGTAACTTCAGGACTGATATACATGCAATATCAACTAATGTTCTCTCTTCCGTTACTAACTCAATTTGCTTTTGATTTCGGTCCTCATACTTGTATGCGATCGATTAAAAGGTATCTTGAAGCTTTGGCCACACAGGTTAATTTTTGTAAAACAATCTTACCCAAATGGATAGGGCTTTGCAGACAATTAACAAAAGAGTTGCCACAACTAGGCAAGATGCTGTCGCGGACGAATTTGTAGAGATTGATAGCGACCAGTGGTCAGATCAAGAAATTCATAGACAGTTAAAGGAATTAAAACGTTTCTAGAGCAAATATGTTAACAATGAAAAAAGATTGTCCCCGCGTTGCTGCAATCCAAATGGTAAGCACTAGAAGTTACGATAAGAATTGGGCAATTACCCGGGAGTTGACGGAGTGTGCGAGAGAACAGGGTGCTGACATTGTGATTTGGCCTGAGAATTTCCTAGCGTATGGTGAAACTCGAAACTTTTCGTTGCAACGACAACGGGACACGCTTGACGCGATCTCATCCCTCTCCAAGTCACTCGAGCTATGGATAGTGGCTGGAACTCTCCCATTACAAATCGATTTGAGAGAGGAAGTGAGTAACGAGCGCTACGCTGAAAGGCCTAAAGCAACTACCGTTGTTTACGATGTTAATGGAAGTGCACATGTTGAATATAGCAAGATTCATCTATTCGACGCTAAGATTGGCTCAGATCGGGGTATTTATCGTGAATCTGATGACTACCTTCACGGAAATAGACCAGTAATTTTTGAAAGTCCGTGGGGAAGGGTAGGCCTCGCGATATGCTATGATCTACGGTTTTCTGAGTTGTTTCTTGATTTAGTTAATATGGGTGCAAAGATGATTTTTGTTCCTTATGCTTTTACAAAAACGACGGGCCGAGATCATTGGGAACTTTTGGTTCGAACGCGAGCTGTTGAAACTCAGTGTTATGTTGTTGCTGCCAATCAAGGCGGTTGGCATAGCAAGAAGCTATGCACTTGGGGTGAAACGATGATTGTTGATCCGTGGGGAAAGGTTCTCGATAAGGTTGTGAAGGGGAAGGGGATTGCAATCGCTGATTTGGATATAAGCTACGTTGACAGAGTAAGAGCTAATATCCCCATGAAGGAGCATCGGGAGGCAGCTAAAAAAAGGGCAGTTAAAATGACTCAAACTGATGAATAGGCAACGGTGAAAATTAATGTGTTGTCAAGCCTATTCATACTATTAGAGACGTCTCGCCATTTTCGACGTAACAAACCGCTCGTTACTTAATATTTTATATTTAGTTTTGTCGCTTACCTGAGTTTCTGATACGCGCCCTCCAACTTCTGAAGGGTAAACCATCGTTTAACTGTCGACATTGATACCTTGAGACGTAATGCCGATAATTTTCTGGCTTCACGCGGGCTCTTTTCGTTGATTCTAAAATTCTTATAAAGCTCCAACAAATGACTTTGTTTACGATACATTTGTAGTGTTTTTTCGCTCTTAAGAGATAACGCTTTACCGGCAAGATATTGGGATTCTATACGAAGTAAAGCTAGTTGCTTTGAATAGGCAGATGCCCTCAATAAATGTGCATAGGCGTATTGTTTCTTTGAATTCCTTGTTTCCGAGAAGCAGTGCATCTCAAATAGGATACTCAATGCAGGACGAACGCCTTGAATGTGATCATACTTTTCAATGAAGTCGGATGGAGGTATACCAATATCGCCGAGCAGAGTGTCTGCGTAGGGGATTTCATGGAAATGTAAAAAGTTAATTGCGTCGTTTTTAATTTGGTCAATGAGTAGATCTATATCCCACCTCTCCCAACATCCATCTGATACTTTATCAAGGTTGGGGTGCTCAGGCGTAACGGTACTATTGTAAGCGAAATCATTTTCTACACGGCTCTCGTGTTGTTGGCTGTTGCCGATGAAACCAATGGTCATGATCACCTCTATCAGAGTCTGATAAATATACTTAGTCTACAATTTTATATAACACTATCAGATCGACATGTTACCATTTATTTCAGTTAATTACAGTTTGGCGTTTTTACCATCACTATTCAAAAGGTGTTTAATTATATTAACGAAGTTGCGTTTTCAAACTCTCAGTGACATTGCACTAAATACCAATTACACTAAGATGGTTTCAACAGATATCAAAGGGGGTGATCCAGTGTCTACACCTGATTGTGCAAGTTTTACTGGGGGTCGAAAGGCCCCTTTTTACCATGAGCGTAATTTTTGAATACATTTTCATCGCGTTAATAGCTACTTCAATTGGTTCACAAGTTACAGGCTTATAAGCATGGGAACACTTGTGAACGGAGCCTGGCATGACAAGCCGGTCAGCAAAATCGACACCTCTGGTGCCTTTATCCGGCCGCCTAGAACATTTTTAAATGATATTTCTTCGAAACATCCTGTATTCAAGCCGGAGTCCGGAAGGTATCATCTCTATGCAAGCTATGCTTGTCCGTGGGCAACCAGAGTCTTAATTTGTAGAAAATTAAAGGAATTGGAGAGCCATGTATCTGTCGACATTGTTAATCCCGATTTGCGTGAAGAGGGTTGGGTTTTCGATGATTCCTTCAAGGGTGCAACCAAAGATTCACTCCATGGCTTTAAGTTTTTACGTGAGCTCTACCAGATAGCTGAGGCCAATATAACGACCGATGTAACCGTGCCTGTGTTATGGGATAAGAAAACTAATAAAATTGTAAATAATGAGTCCTCACAGATTCTAAGGATAATGAATTCGGCATTTAATGGAGTCACAAGTAACACTAATGATTATTATCCTGAAAATTTTAGGAGTGAGATAGATGTCCTCAACGAGGAGATTTATGACAAAGTCAATAACGGCGTCTATAAAAGTGGTTTTGCAAAGACTCAAGAAAGTTATGAGGAAGCTGTATTTAGTTTGTTTTTAACTTTGGATAGATTAGATGCGTTACTTAGCCGATCAAGATTTCTTCTTGGGGAGCGGCTCACGGAAGCTGACATAAGATTGATCCCGACATTGCTGAGATTTGATGTCGTATATGTCTCTCACTTCAAATGTAATCTACGAAGAATTATTGATTATAAAAATCTCTCGAGGTATGTTGCGGATATGCTGGAAATTCCGGCAGTAAGGGAGACCCACTCCGTTGATCATATTAAACGCCACTATTTTTGTAGTCATGATTCGTTAAATCCACATAGAATCATTCCGGTGGGTCCCGATAGATTATATTAAGCTTGTCTAATGGCTTAGTGAATATGTGTAGAGGTTATTGAAGGATTTTCGGAAGTTAGAAAATCGCTCGTCGTTTATAACTTTTTATTTTCTATTTATAACCTAAGCTAATCGCGTTGGGTTAAATTCGTGTTGGGAGTAAAAACAGATGGAAAATCTTTTTTCGATGGATGGAAAAGTATGCCTAGTGACCGGCGGTTCAAGTGGATTAGGTAGTTACATGGCTCATGGATTTCTGGTGGCTGGGGCAGCACGTGTCTACATAACCGCTCGGTCTAATGAGAAATTGAATGCAAAAGCCGATGAGTTATCGTCTTTGGGGACAGGAGAATGTATTCCAATTTCTGAAGACTTGAGTTCGCTTGAGGGTATTAATTCGTTAGTCTCCAAGATTAAAAATAGGGAGCCATACATCGATGTACTGGTGAACAACGCAGGTCTTGGTCTAGCCACACCGATAGATTCATTGGATGTCGGGGACTGGGACCGAGTAATGGACATAAATGCCCGCTCTCCATTATTTTTGACTCAAGCTCTTCTTGAGCCCTTGAGAAAAAACGCGACACAAAAGGACCCATCGCGGGTAATTTTTATAAGTTCTGTGGCTGCGAGCATGGTTTTTCCAAGTGTGCTCGCTTATTCATCAAGTAAAAATATCTTAGAGCACCTTACGAAGCAGTTGGCATTGGCGCTCAGGGATGATTTTATCAGGGTTAATGCTATAGCCCCTGGAAGGTTCTATTCTGAAATGACTAGACGCGCTTGGCAAGACCCGGAAGCTGAGTCATTCAAGGCAGAGTTGAAACGAATACCTGCTCATCGCTATGGAGAACTGGAGGACATGGCGGGCGTCGCAGTGATGCTTTGCAGTCGGGCGGGATCGTATTTCCATGGCGAAATTCTTAATCTTGACGGAGGCTTTCGGTTAGCATTCTAAGTCGAAAAAAATGTTCTGTGATCAATCAATGCATTCCTGAGACAACCTCCTGCAAAGCTAGTTGACACAAACGGTCAACAAAATAGCCTCTGTGATTCCCATGAATGTTACGCTCGAGACGCCAGGTTACGCGCAAATGTGAGCTGATTAGTTCCTCCAATGTTACCCAAAGCTCCTTGTTGGGCACTACTTCATGTTTACTGGTACGCCAGTTATTCCTCTTCCATGTGTATATCCAAATAGTCGCGCCATTCATTACATACTCACTATTTAACATTATTTGGATGTGTGAGGCCGCTGGTATAGCTTTTAAGCCCTCTATAACCGCGGTCAGTTCCATTGTGTGGTCGGTCGTGTTCAGAGCTGTCCCGTAAGAATGTGAGGTGTTTCCTTCAGACTCCAAAAGATATGCCCATGCCCCCAGCTTCGATAAAAATCCGGTAGCCTCGTCACGTCTACATCCTCCATTGGCGCTAAGTCTAATAACCATCTTTTTCAGTCAATGACCTCCGATAGCTTTTTCAAATAATAGTATTGAATTATTAAACTTATGTTATCAATTTTTCTGAAGATCTGCGAAATAGTAAAAAGAAGGAATTCTCAGTTTACGGATTGAGCTTGCTAGGTGGGCGACTTAGACATGTATTTTGCACGGAGATTTTTTAAATAAGTCTGTCTTTTAGGATTTTTTTGAACTTCTGCCACTAGATCAATAAGCCGCAAAGACTCAGTTTTGGTGAATTGTGGACACTCGAGCAGTCCTGCTGCTAAGCATCGGTGAACCGCCTCTGCCTCATAAATAAAGCCTTGCTGATTTGGAAATGCCATAGGGATAGAGACTCTGTCCGGAATCGGATACTCATAGCGAGACACCGGCGCGGGAGTATTTGCATTCATATATCTAGATGGTGTTTTGTTCGGTACTCTAATTGTAATCACAGTGGGACAGTGCGCGGGTTGTTCAAGGGTAATTCTGCCTAAAGAACCAATAAATTCTACGACCTCCGGAAACTCACTTGGGTAAGGTGGTGAGCTTAAGATGGCTGAGCGATCTTCATCATACTCCAGAACTATTGAGCTTCCAGTTACTGTCATGGATTGGGGAGCGCCCGAGCCAAAAGCTATCAGAGCCGCTTGAATCGTATATTCTGCACTAAAATCGGCCTGAACCATCAAAACATCTCCGATAATACCATGCTCGATTGCTAGGCGGGCATGTTCTACCGCAGGGAAAAACCGCGTCCACATCCCATGTTGAGCCATTACGTTTTCCTCTGCGGCGACTCTATACATCTCTCGTGCTTCCTGAGGATTTTGAGAGAACGGTTTTTCACATAAGACATGCTTGCCGGCCTTTGCCGCAAGAATGACATGCTCTTTTTGAACTTCGGGAATAGTTCCAATAAAAACTACGTCAACGTCAGGGGATTGAACCATTTCTGCATAGTCTCCGAACGAAGATTTAATATGATTTTTTTCTGCAAACTGCCTTGCACGGTTGATATCGCGTGCCGCTACGGCAGAGACGGAGGCTCCTTCACAAGCTCTCACGGCGTGGACCCATTGTCGGGAAATTTCGCCGGCACCCAGTATGCCCCAGCGCAGGGGATTTTTGACGTCTTCGGCCTTTGTTAAACCAAGTCTAACGTCTAGAGGCAAAGGTTTGTTGGGTATTGTTCCTTTTAATTTTTCCTTCATGAAGGTTATACGTCCTTTACGTTTAGCTGTTCCGGTTATTTTTCGGGGAGAATTTATTGTTATCAACTCGGCAAATTTAATTTTGATCCTGTGCTTAGCAATGCAATGTTACTGAAATATTGTCGTAATATCGGTAATATAACGCCCAGTGTCGAGAATAATGATGGAGCATAAAATGTGATTGGTAAGTATAGGTACATTTAGTGACACAAGGGAGGTTATTTTCGCATTTAAGGGGTAATTTCGGAATTATTGGTATTTTAAATTAGGGCTCTTTAAGGTTTTGACAAAAAATCATGCGTGTCTCGGTGCTCTTTTTGGGTGAAGAGATATTTGTTGAATACCGGTAATTAGGATTGTATTGTGCAGGGAAGATTTCAGTATCGACTTGCGCGCACTTCATGATCAAGTTCCTTTTACGGATACCTCACTTTTTAAATTTATTTATCAAGATTGTTTAAAATTGGAGTATGCAAGTGACAAATATCAAGAGAAGGCTTGCTACAATACTGGCTACTGACTGCGTTGATTTTAGCAAGCATATGGAGCTAGATGAGGTGTCTACATTATCTGGGTTGAATGCATGCAGGGTTATCATTGACTCCAACATCAAGGATTTTGGTGGCAGAATTTTTCATACTGCTGGTGATTCAGTTATCGCGGAGTTTGACAGTCCTGTGGAGTGTGTGAGGGCTGCGGTTAGGTTTCAAGAGATGTTGATGGAAAGAAACAAAGAGACCACTGTTGAACCAAAATTACTTTGGAGGGTGGGTATTCATGTAGATGACATAATCATTGAAGGGGAAAACGTATATGGCAGTGGCGTAAATGTTGCGGCTCGTTTGGAAAGTCACTGTCAACCCGGGGAAATTCTGGTTTCCAGGGTAGTTAGGGAGCAAGTCGCAAAACGAGTCGCGTTCTCCATCGATGCCTCAGGCATACGTGACCTGAAAAATATAGCTCCCAACTTTGAGGTCTTCAGCGTAAGGTCTGCAGACTTAAATACCAGCAAGGTTGTGGCTCAGCAGGAGATAGCAGCGGAGGTTAACAAGGCTTCCCCAAACAACGAAACAGCCAGAATTTCAGAATTAATCTCCAATAAAAAGCCGAAATTGGCGATTCTTCCATTCAAAAATCTTAGCAAAAACGAAGAGAGTCATTTCCTCATTGATGGAGTAGTTGAGGATTTGATTACCGAATTTTCTATGATGAGAGAATTTGAGATTCTTTCTCGCGCTACAATCAGTGATTTTAAAGTAGGTGTTGATGATGCCATGAAATTTGCAGTCAGTCATTCCGTGGATTTCTTGATCAATGGGAGCATAAGGTCGTCAGGTAGCCGTATACGATTGAGCATTGAGCTGATGGATGCCCAGAGCGGTAACGTTGTCTGGAGCAACAAATATGACCGAGTGTTGGACGACGTTTTTGAAATTCAGGATGAGATTGTGCGGAAAATCACGATCGCGCTGTTAGGTGAGATACAGATTACGAGCCTCCAAAGATCAAAACGTAAGCCAACTGAAAATTTTAGCTCTTATGAGTTACTACTGAGGGGAAAAGAACAGCACCACAAGTACACCAAAGATGCCAACCAACTTGCAATAGAATTTTTCGACAAGGCAATTGAAATCGACGAAGGAAATGCCCAAGCCCACGCTTGGAAAGCATGTACCCTTGGTCAGGGGTTGATAAGAAAATATATCGACGATAGCGCTTTTGACGAAAAGTATCAGCTGGCCATGCATCACCTTACCATGGCTCTTGACCTCAATGAAAACGATTTTGAGTGTCATCGGATGCTTTCGGCGGTATATCTCTCAAATCATGATTACAAAAAAGCGGAGGAACATGGTCGCATAGCATATCGCTTGAATCCAAACGATCCCCGAGTTCTGTCCGGTACTGGAGAGGTCTTGGTGCGTATCGGAGACGAGGAGACTGGAATTGCTTTACTTGAGAAGGCGTTGATCCTCGACCCAATTCCGATGGGACAAACCACCTCAGACAACCGCTTTAAGGATTTGGTTCTTGGATACTACTGTGCAGAAAATTGGGATCAATGTGCATCCTACGGCATCCGCGTAAAGGACGTTGATCCAAGGACATGGTTATTACGAAATTTTAGCTTACTCAAGGGTGGGGTAGATCTTTCAGCGGAATCGAGCTTTAGGGATTCCAAGTCAAAATTTATTGGCCTTGACTGGGAAGAGACAATCGACCGATTTCACCTACCTGCAGAAGAGAAAAACAAAGAATTAAACGAATTTGTTTCTTGTCTAAAGGAAAAATATGGTTAACGGGTTTTCTGTATTTGGGTACCCTAAGTCATAGATGCCGAAAATCCTTCATAACTAAACAGACTATTTGGTTCAATCACCTTATGATGTGCTTGTGTGGGTCCAGTAACAGTTCCAAACAACATAAAAAAATCCTCCCGATCCCCTAAATCAAGCGGGACTGTGGTTTTATTAAAAATAATTTTGGCAGGAGCTAACATTTTCTGAGCTAATTAGAAGCTCATGAACTAAATCAGGGTTTAGTAGACTGAGCGACCGAACACGATCCTATAAGATCCTTTTCGGCTGTGCATATTTATAAGAATTTAACGCTCTAGATTAGGAAAAGTAGCATTGGTAAAACAATCGCCGCTGCAGCAAGAGCCCCAACTACCGCACCTTGATAAAGCGAGACATCCCCAGCGACCGGCAGCTCATCACCGAGTTATTTATTTCACGGATTTTAGGCCATGCCTTGGCTTCGGAGAGCATATTGCCATTTCTAATTCTCTGCTCCATGGTCTCACTGACAAACAAATTCAAGAAGTCCGTTTTACTCCGATCTACTCCTTCTCGAGGCTGCCATCTGTATACGGCTCTGTTAGTTACCCCAGCGTCCATGACAATTTGCTCTATTTTTCTGGTCGCTTCACCAACGTCGGACCAAGACTTGCCCGCATGGATTTTGCAACTTTGTGCACCAACCATACCGCGAGGTAAATCCTCAAAATTGTCCGAAGCATAGATTGTTTGGCCAGCCCAAAGTTGCGATTGGTCACAATCTGTGACTTTTTGAAATTGTTTTCCCAGACTAGCTCCGTTTTCCATCCAGTAATCCATATTCTGAGCAGCCTCAAGCCTTGAGGGAGACGCACCTACCCAATAAAAATCATGTGCCCGAGTGTCAAAAAAGCTAGGGATGAAGACCCAAGCACTCTGAGGGTTGGGATTATTCTCATCAGCCCACTCGTTATATTTATTGACTACCTTCATGTAATCATCCATGTCCTTTCCGGGCAAAAAATTACACGAAAGTGTATTTACTCCGGCTGGCTGCTGTGTGCCAGTGGATGTTTCCTTTTGGGCATGATCATCTGCAATCGCGACGGAGGTCATTATTGATAACGATATGGCAAAAACGCTAATGAGTGGAATTTTAAACATTTATGGATTCCATATTTTTAAAGTGATTCATAATAGAATAAACTAACATTTAAAAAAGAGTAAGTAAACTATTAGTGTATGAATAATAGATTATGACGATCCGATCTTGCTATTAAGTAAGCGCTGATTACTCGGTTAAATAATTCGTTGTTATACTTAACTGCAATTAGTCGTGCTTTTTGCGGAGTTATAAATTACTATTAAAATGCTTGGAAATTTGAGGCGGCGATGATTCAAAATTACATTGACTGGGAAAAAAAGCAGATCGAATGGTGGAAGGAGAAGCTTGGACTTTCTGACCACGGAGTCGCTTGGGTTTCTTTCATCAAAGGACTCTTAATAGGACTGCTTATTTATCATTTTTTTATCTCCTAACTTTGACCTGTCGTTCATTAATTTAATAGAAAACTCTTATATATTATCCATTGATGGACTCATTTCGATAACCTAGCTACCCTCTCAAACTTTGGAGCTCTAAATAATCGCTTGGAATATGTTGCTGACAACCTGACAAATATTACATAGAACAATGGGACTGCTAGGAATAGGATTTTAGACACAGGCTACGCTTTATCAACTACAGAACTCGCTTGAAATCAAATCATTCAACAGGCTGTAACCTCTGCATTCACCGAAGCAAATCAACAGGGATAGCAGGTGCTTGAGTTGATCAAGGCGAGAAGGGTGGCCGAAGTATCAGCAGCGCTGAGAGCCGCACAAGCATGGAAATATAAGGGGAAGAGAAACTAAAATTGAATTAGAGTTGTCGTGAAGGAAGGGGCTACAAGCTTAAAAATTAGCCTAGGAGTTCCTTCTAAGTAGTAATTTAAGTTAACCCTTCAAATTGAAATCCCCAATTATCTTAGAATCGTTTCGTAGATTATGCTTAATCTCTTCATTTTTTTTCATAAATCTAAGAGATCACTAAGTTTTTTATCTTGTTTTTCCAATCTTGAGGATCGTTAACGTAATAAAGTGGACCCGCACCAGACAAAATGGTTTAAAGGCTATTGAAATTGTTAGGGCTTTAACCAAAAGTAGGAGGCGGGTAAT
>DDII01000081.1:56532-56897 GCA_002338445.1 Cellvibrionales bacterium UBA1854
GGCTATTGAAATTGTTAGGGCTTTCCTAAAAAAAAGCTAGTCATTGTCAAATTAGCGCTCCTTAAGTGTAACGACAGTAATTAAAGTTAACTAATGAGCTTGCCGCCGTGTAGATACCAAGAGTGCGATGTCTCGCTGATTCCTGGACACAGTTCTCCTTTCTTTGGCAGATTGCGAACGGCAAAACGAGTGAGGTATGGGCTTTCAATGCTTGATTAGTCATAGTTTTAGTCCGAGGCATCCCCAAAAGTAAAGTTTTGTAGAGCAGAATTATGTTACAAAAATTTGTTGAGAGGTCTGTACTCAAAAAACATATTACTAATCGCTTCTGAAGCGGCCAAGAGAAGAATACTGGCCTGCCCCAC
>DDII01000081.1:57223-57497 GCA_002338445.1 Cellvibrionales bacterium UBA1854
GACTAAAATTTCATGCGAATCTCAATTAGAAATTTACTTCGACTGCGCGCAGGTATCATCAGGGTGAATCATAAGAGAATTCAACTTCTTCACTTTCTTTCCAGCCATATTTTACAGCTTTTATGGTGACTACTTGACTCTCTGCTAGTTGGAATGGTTTAGAGTAAAGTTGCCAGTCAGTGCCTTGAAACTTATATCCAATGGATGCGGATGGAGTCTTATTTTGTAGGGTTATAATTTTTTTGTCTACGCTGATGGTAGGGCTTTCCGTCAC
>DDII01000041.1:0-1683 GCA_002338445.1 Cellvibrionales bacterium UBA1854
AACGCTTTCCATGCAAGCTTTCTATTCGGCAGCAGAACAAGATGATACCGACAGGACTGAGGCAAATTTCCGCACCGACACAGTAGATGGCACTACCACTACATATGACAACATCGATCCGAAAAAGCCCGCAGTGGGTCTCGACCCCTATTTTTATGATCCAGCAAACTATTTGTTAGACGCGGTAGAAAAAGAATATGCTCTTACTACCGATGAAGAAATTGGGTTTAAGCTGGACTTTGAGTTTGATTTAACTGAGTACACCACCGTTCGTGCAGGATTGAAATATAGAGATAGAGAGAAAGATAATGATTTCGTATTTTGTGCCTATGAAGCGGCAGATGATTATTCAACAACTCTCGCGGATTATGAAACAAGCTCGGCAAACCCTTATCTAAATACTGTCCATGCGCCAGCTCCTACTCCCAATACGGTGCGCGGTTTTGAGGAAATGATGTCTGGGACTTATGCGTTGCAGGATGGCCGAGTCTGCCCGGGACCCGGTTCAAATTTGGTCATGGATGACGGAGATATCGATTTTGAATCGACAGTAGGCACATGGAACACTGAGGAGGAGGTTTCTGCTGTTTACGCGATGGCAACAACTAATCTCGACAATCTTAAGGTGATCTATGGCCTTCGTTACGAACAGACAGATTCCAAGTTTACGGGCTCGACTTGGAACGATTCAAGTGGCTCACCAGAGCCAGCCCAGTTTGAGCAAGATTATGGATTTTTATCGCCACAATTAAACATAAACTATCTGCTAAATGATAACAGCAATGTTAGGTTCGCCGTGACTCGGTCTCTCGTCAGGCCAAACTTCGGTGAATCTCGAATCGGCGCAGACATAAGAATAGATGCAGACGATAATGAATATGAAATTCGTGACGCTGGAAACCCCGAGCTTGACCCATTCAAAGCATGGAATGTTGATGCTTCTTGGTCCTACTACTTCTCTGATGAAGACTACCTAAACATGGGAGTCTTTTATAAGCGAATTGAAGATACAATCGTTCAAGTTAGACGGGAGAACTTTGCTTTTCGCGGACGAGTTTGGGATGAGGCAAGGACTTTTATTAACATTGACGAAAATACCTCTTTAAAAGGGCTCGAAGTGACTTATACCAAAACCTTTGAGAATGGTCTATGGTTTGCACTCAATTACACGCATGTTGATGGAGACATGAATCTTCCTGCAGATGCAGAAAATGCAGATGGTGAAATGAGGAGTGTGCCCTATTTTAAGCAGGCAGATTCTACAGGAAATGCTGTACTGGGTTTTGATAATGGAACTTGGGATATAAGATTAGCCGCCAATTACAGGAGTAGTTATCTTGATGAGCTTGGAGAAGCTGATTTAGAGGATAGATATACTGATGATTATGTTTCCGTTGATTTAACTGGCAAATATAAGATTAATGATAATCTGACTCTGAAAGTCGAAGCGCTCAATCTATCGGATTCTCCCGAGTTCTATTATTTTGGTAATCAACGTCGATTGTCGCAATATGATGAGTATGGAACTACATATAAATTTGGACTTCGTTATAGTTATTAAATAGTTGCGCAAGTCTGGTTGATGACGTTTCCGAAAATAATTACAAGATTTGTTGATGCCTATATGCGAATAGATTTAGCATCAAAATATAAAGTGACTGACTCAATGGAAGTTAAATTTGA
>DDII01000041.1:2059-4384 GCA_002338445.1 Cellvibrionales bacterium UBA1854
GTCTCAATAAGACCTCTTCAGAAGAAATTACTCAGTAAGGTTTACCTGCACGTTCTAGCTTGCCCCAGGGACTTTCCCCACCTCTGAGGCGCTGGCCGCTGTAACCATAGTGTTGGTTGTAGCGGTCTTTTATTTATCGATCAAAGAGGTTCAGACTAAATTAGTTTGCGTTATTACTAGGACACATTTATATGACATCACAAATTTGCAATACAATTATACTGGTCAGCCTTGTTTCGTTTATCGGTGCCTGCAGTCAGTATCCAGCTGTGACAGCCAAATTCGAAACGCCACAGGTAACAACCCATGATGACGCGGCAGATGACCCTGCCATTTGGGTCGATGTTGCCCAGCCTGAAAACTCATTGGTTTTTGGAACCGATAAAAAAAGTGGTGTTCATGTCTACAATTTGCAAGGTCAGGAAATCGGTTACACAGGACTTGGCGATATCAACAATATTGACCTGCGCAGCCAGGACGGTGTAACTAAAATAGTGGCTTCAAATCGAACCAGCGAGACTATAGATCTTTGGCTAGTTTCTGATTTACGTCTGCAAGAGGGTTCAAAACAAAATAAATTTGCTCTGGATACCCAAAGGTCAGTGAGGGCTAACTCGGCAATCAATATCTATGGTATCTGTGCAGGTAACGATTCAGAGCTCGGCTTTATCGCATTTGTCACGGAAGATGAGGGTCCTGGGGTTGAGATTTGGCAGTATTCGGATGCAGGGTTATCCTTGCTGACAACATTTAATAATGGTGGAGAGTCTGAGGGCTGTGTATACGATGATGAGAATCGCAGACTGTTTATTTCTGAGGAGGAGAACAATGGAGTACTTAAAGCCTACAGTATTGACCAGGCTTTGGATTTTTCAAGTTTTACCACAGTAGATTCCAGAAAAGGTCATATCGTCGGTGATCCTGAAGGGGTTGCGATTTATAAGACCAATGATACGGATGGGTTTATTGTGCTGTCTTCTCAGGGCGACTCAAAGTTTAATCTGTACAACCGTAAGCCCCCCTATGAGTATGTGGGAAGCTTCAGTGTAAAAGCAGGTCTTGGCGCAACACGACTACCTATCGATGAAATCACCACTACCGATGGTATTGAGGTTATCAATCTAGACTTCAATAGCCATTTTCCAGAGGGTTTAATGGTTATACAGGATGATGAAAACACAGTAGACAAAAAGTCTAAACTCAAGCGGCAAAACTTCAAATTTGTCTCATTTAAAGACATCAAAAATATCTTATCACTGAAAACAGCCGCGGATTGAACAAGTGTTCAAACGGTATTCCGGGATACAGTAATCTCCAAGCACCCTTCGTCGTTCATTGTTTCCCTAACCTAAAACCCGCGGTATGCACATCAACCATCGGATTAAAAAATGTCGAAAAATCTTTGCATCCAGCAGCCGCAAAAAGGCCCGCCCAGCTTAATTATTAAGAATTCCCACCAAATCGTTCAAAAATGTCCTCATGCTCTTGTATCCCCAAGATTTTTGGTGGACTAAGTTGGTTTAAAACGGCCCTGAAGGTATATCCTTCGATCGGTATATCTGGTTCAGAGAATGTCATCTTGATCTCTGGAATTGAAAAACATCTATCATGCTCTTGCCGGTATCTAATAGACTCAAACAAGGGCACGTTTTCAGTTGGCGGGGGGCCTATCTCATCGTTATAGTCTTCCATCCAGATATAGGCAACCAATGGAAGTGTAAGATCCCCACGGTTGGAACAGAACTGAGGAAAATTCAAAAAAATCTTATTGTGATAGCCATTATTATCTACGCCAATAATGCTCCAACACTTGGAACAGTATACTGAAGTAGACGCTCCATCCTCTCGCAATTTAAATGCCTGCATGTGTTGCAGCCCTTGCGCATCAGATAACTGAGATGGCATCAGAAAAAGAGTAGGCAAAGGCACACATTTTTTACCACCCCAAACTTGGGCGAATTGGATTTTCTGCCTACAAGAATTGCAACCACATTGGAAGTGACAAGAGGCTTTATTATCAGTTAGAGTTAAGGTGCATATCCCGCAGTAGCACTCGATTGTTGCTTCAGACAGCATGACGTCTCCTGATTCTTAATATTCGTGCTATCGAAGTATATTAGAGCTAACTTTGCGCTAAGTCTACTGTGTTAAAATTTAGCAGATTGGGAAAGCAAGATAAGGATTCAAAACCGAAACTATGGCATTTGGTAAATGCAATGAGAGGCTATAAAGTTTGAACAGATTACTATCTTGCTGTTAGCGATCAAGAGCCATCTTTAACAGTGTTATCCTGATCTGACTTGATAAGGGTTTGTTCTCAGGTTT
>DDII01000093.1:0-180 GCA_002338445.1 Cellvibrionales bacterium UBA1854
TTTTGAGTTGGGCGCTTATGCGCTTAAACCCGGAGTTCGGGTGATTTCACCATGGAGGGAATGGGACCTGAATTCAAGAGAAAAGCTCATGGAATACTGTGCTTCTCATAACATTGAAGTCGATATGAAAAGGGGAAATAAATCACCATACTCTATGGATGCAAACCTATTACACATCTC
>DDII01000093.1:511-4287 GCA_002338445.1 Cellvibrionales bacterium UBA1854
TATGAGGGAGAAAACTTAGAGGATCCCTGGCGGGAAGCTGAGGATGATATATGGCGTTGGACAAGGTCTCCAGAAAATGCTCCTGACCAGCCCGAGTGCATTATGATCGAATATAGGTGCGGTGATATTGTTTCGATAAATGAGGATAAAATGTCTCCATCAGCCTCAGTAGAGTACTTAAATAAGGTGGCAGGCAAGCATGGTATCGGACGTTTGGATATCGTTGAAAATCGCTATGTAGGAATGAAATCTAGAGGTTGCTATGAAACTCCAGCGGGCACTCTGATGATCAAAGCGCATCGGGCGATTGAGTCAATTACGCTTGATCGTGAAGTTGCTCACCTAAAAGACGAGCTCATGCCAAAATACGCCAAATTAATATATAACGGATATTGGTGGTCCCCTGAGAGAAAAATGCTCCAAGCCGCTATCGATTTTAGTCAAAAAAATGTAAATGGCTCGGTTAGACTAAAACTTTATAAAGGAAATGTTTCAGTGGTAGGGCGCACCTCAGATTCAGACAGCTTGTTCGACTCTACTATTGCAACTTTCGATGACGATAAAGGAGCCTATGATCAGTCAGACGCTGAGGGATTCATCAAGCTGAATGCTTTACGACTGCGAATTGCTGCAAAGGCTGGAAGAAAACTGTAGGATTGATGTCGCGTTGTCAAGCTCAAACATGCAAAAATCTCCGCTTTACATCATAAGTGCGAGTCGAAGCAAGGAAGGGAAAATACTATAGAGGAACTTTTGATAAACTGGCTTGATGAGCAACGCCAACGAGCGTGGGTTGTAGTTCCAATCCTTGCCTTTCTGGAGGCGTGCCCCGGCGTTGGATTCTTCATATCTGGCATAATTTTACTTTCTATCTGCACGTTTCTTTATGCCCAAGACATCATAACTTTATCAACAATGCTTCCCTTGGCATTTGCTGGCGCCTGCCTTGGTGATCATCTTGGATTTTATGCGGGCAGATGGCTGGGTCCGAGAATTCGAGAGACAACCTTTGCCACTAATCGACGTGGTAAAATAGAAAAAGCAGAAACATTTATAAGAAAATACGGACCCCACTCAATCCTCCTAGGGCGGCTGATTACTTCTGTAAGGAGCATCATGCCAATACTTATTGGAGCCAGCGGTGTGGGGAGACTTCGGTTTACTACCTCTGATATTTTTGCATGTGCCATATGGACATTGGGTCTTGCGCTGCTGGTAGTCGGCATCGAAAACTTTTTCTCATGAAGAGAGAATCTATATTTTAGTGACGGAAGGCAAAAATCTGCGCAACTGAAGTTTTGCTTAATTGTCCTCTCTTTTTCTGGCTATTGTCGTTTCTACATTATCATTTTTAAGCTTTTCTTCAATTTCGTCTAGTGACAAGTAATCTAAATCCCAATGATTACAAATATCATTCCTAAATCTTGTATGATGTTTATTGGTGGATTTAGATTTCTTTCGATTGAAATAATCCAAAAGCTTGCTACTTGAAATCATAATTTTCCTCTCAATAGTTTTTAGGTCCTCTAAATAAAGCAATCATGATACATGCTCTTTAACGGCTCGCTCTAAACACAACTTGATTTTTACGGTTTATTAAAATAGTTCGAACCAAAAACTTCAAGGCTGACTCGAGCCAAAAGACAATTTAATATAGAGGTTGACTAAGGCCGACAAAACGAGTCATGTGATAGATCTAGCGTGAGAGACAATGATGTCAGAAAATAGTAAAAAACATAGAAGAGCTGAAATGACTGAATTACATGTAGAAAATCAGGGGCTAACAGAACTCGATCTATCACCCTACCCTAACTTGGAGCTTCTTTACTGCGGTAACAATAAGTTAAGCAAACTAGACCTCTGCTACACTCCGAATCTCCATAAGCTCTGGTGTCCCAATAATAACATCACCCATCTGGATTTCTCCTCCACTCCCAATCTTTTTATGATTGGATGCGACAGCAACAAGCTATGTGAGATCGACACATCAAATTTAGAATATCTGGAATATCTCTTCTGCAAAAATAATAAAATCACATCCCTTGATTTGAGGAACAATCCTTACCTGCTCAACATAGCATGCGACAAAAATAGACTTGAAAATATCAATATCGAAAATAATGCGTTACTTATCAATTTATCGTGCGGGGAAAACCTTCTATCGGAGATTTTTTTATCAAACAAAGCTCGGTTGGAGGGTCTGCTTTGCAGTGAAAATTCTATAGAAAAACTTGATCTTTATAATAAACCGCGACTTCAAACACTCCTGTGCCACGATAACAAACTTCAGAGCATAGATCTGTCAAATAAGTCAAAAATAAAACACCTTTCCTGTGGCTACAACATGATAAAGGCACTCGACATACGTGACCTGCTTGTGCTTCAACATCTATCATGCAATTCTAACGAAATTACACGTTTAAATTTGTCTAAAAATAGGCAACTGGTTTCTCTTTACTGCCAAAATAATAAGATTTCGCAGCTTGATTTATCGAACCTTAATATGCTTGAAGAATTTGCTTGCAGCGATAATCGGCTGACCCACTTAGACGTATCAGCTAACTCACGGCTGACTTCACTCTACTGCCACAACAATCAACTTCTGACACTCGGTGTAGTTGGCGCGGTCAAGCTCACCGAGTTATCTTGCGCGAACAACAGAATTACTGAGCTAGATCTTTCACAAAGCATAAAATTACGAGATATTGACGTGTCTGGTAACCCGATAAATGATTTAGACATGACTAGTACTGAAATTTCGAAACATATTCACTAGCCCGAAAGGCCACAGCACGAAAAATTTCATCCATGCTATCATTGTAAAGGTTATTTTCACGAATCCAATACGCTAATATTGTCAGTCCTGTAACTAAGCACAATGGCTTTGAGGCTGTTTCATTGGGTATTTTATTAAACTGCGATCTTGGAGAGAGCTTTGGTGCCTGGGAAATTGGTGCAGATCAACGAGCTATGATATTTGTTGACCAAGTAAACATAGCCTGTGGTTTTCATGCAGGTGACCCGAACACTATGAAAAACACTTTATTAGCCGCTAAAGAAGCGGGAGTAAGTATCGGTGCACATCCAAGTTATCCGGATCTTGTTGGCTTTGGCCGACGATCAATGAAAATCGAAATACCAGAGCTTATGAGTCTTTTACAATATCAAATAGCGGCACTTTGTGGGATGGCAAAAAATGTTGGTCTAAGGGTGGAATATGTAAAACCTCACGGAGCTCTTTACAACGATATGATGGCTAGTGTAACCGTACGCAATGCTGTAATGAGAGCAATCTCAGAAATCAATGAGCCACTGGCTTTAATGTTACAAGCTACGCCATCGTGGCAAATCCACGAACAGGAAGCTGAAAATTTCAAGATTAACATAATCTTCGAAGCCTTTGCTGATCGATCCTATGAAGATTGTGGGGCGCTAGTCTCCAGATCAAAAACGGAGGCAATCCTCGATCGTGGGCAAATTCTTACTCAAGTAAGCCAAATTTGCCAATGCGGAAGTATTACCAGCATCAACAAAAAGATACTGCATTTGAAAATTGACTCTATCTGCATTCATGGCGACAATCCTGAAAGTATTAATGTGCTCCCTGAACTTCGACAAATTCTTGATCAATGAACGACCTGAAAGTACAAATATCAATTGTCGGCGAGAACTCACTAATCATTTATATTAGCCAAGCTCCAGATGAGAGGACCATCCAAAAAATTGCTCTGATCAATAGGCAACTACATGAAAAACTGAATAAGTTTATTATAGAT
>DDII01000099.1:0-19799 GCA_002338445.1 Cellvibrionales bacterium UBA1854
ATTGAGTGTGCTGCAGCTATCAATTCCGGCGGTTCCATAATTATTTCCGCAGTCGGAGTCGATGGTTTGGGACTCATGCCAACTGCTAAAATTACAGTGGCAGTTGCTGTTCCGACAAGAATCAGTGGTTCTGTGATCTTTTTGTGTTTCAAAATGAAAAAATAGCGTACTAGACCAGTGATAGCTACTAAACATATAAGAATTGCCCAGTTAAAAGAGTGAGCATAAGTCATTGGATAATGGCTACTTATCATTATGAAGATTAACGGGAGAGTTAGGTAGGTATTATGGGTCGAATGTAACTTTGCTTTTTTACCCCACTTTGGATCTGGAGCAATTCCATCTTTGATTGCTTTTACAAGTGCTCGTTGAGACGGCATGATCACCCGAAACACGTTCCCCGCCATAATAGTTCCTATGATGGCTCCGAAATGAATATAAGCGCCCCGACCGCTAAATAATTTGGTGAGATAATAAGCAATGATAATTCCGGTGATTCCGAGGATAATAGCAGTCCACAAGCCACTTCTTCCAATTGGGCTCATGCATAAAACTTCGTATAAAATATAACTCCCAAATATGAATGTAAGACCGATGGCTACGGCTTCAATTTGACTTAATTCCGCAATTCTGGGGTCGATTAGATAGGAGTCCGCACCTAAGTAATAAATGATTGTCAGTAATACCATGCCCGTTAGCCAAGTGGTATAGGCTTCCCACTTAAACCAATGCAGCATGTCAGGCATTTTTTCTGGGGATAACTGGTATTTGGCCACTTCATAGATGCCGCCACCATGTATCGCCCACAAGTCTCCTTTGACACCTTTTTTTGTTTTCCAATCTGGTGGAGTCTGTAGGTGGTTATCCAACCAGATGAAATAGAAAGAGGCTCCGATCCAAGCTATGCCCGCAATGACGTGAAACCATCGGAAAAAAAGGTTTAACCAATCAAGATAATAAGCACCCATGTTTTTCGTGTAGCTCCAATGCTCAGATTCGAATTCTGCTGTGTTTATGTATTTCCAGTACAATCATACACTTTTACGCCGCCCGACCAAGTTTGTGTCACTACTCTATCATCGCCTAGCATCGTTAAAACGAATAATTGCTCCATAAGACTTTCGCACTGAGCTAATCGATTCTCCATCAGACGGGTGGGTGACATGTTTACAATTACAAAATCCGCTTCTTTACCCACAATAAAGTTTCCTATTAAATTTTCTAAATCAAGTGTTTTTGCCCCTCCAAGCGTGGCGAGGTATAGTCCGAGCAAAGGCGAGTACTGCTCATTTCTCATTTTAAGAACCTTGTAGGCTTCATTTGCTGTCTGGAGCAAAGATAAGCTAGTTCCGCCACCGACATCAGTTCCTAGTCCAACGTTAACGGAGAAGAGCTTCGCTTTTTTCATCGAAAATAAGCCGCTGCCAAGGAATAAATTCGACGTTGGGCAAAATGCCACTCCGCAATTAGTTTCTGCAAGTCGTTTCCATTCGTTGTCTGCCAAATGGATACAATGAGCGAATATACTTTTTGATCCCAGTAAACCCGCTTTGTCATAAACATCGACGTAATTATCTCTTTTCGGATAAAGTTTGCGTACCCATGCTACCTCATTTTCCGTTTCTGAGAGATGTGTATGAAGGTACACATCTGGGTACTCCCTCAATAGTTGTCCGGCTAATTCCAGTTGATGCTCGGAGGAGGTGGGAGCGAATCGCGGAGTAACCGCGTATCTAAGACGATCCTTGTTATGCCAGGTTTCTATCAAACTCTTGCTTTCATCATAGGAAGTTTGCGGAGTATCTTGAAGGAAGGCGGGGGCATTACGATCCATCATGACCTTGCCGCACACCATTCTTAAATTTCTATTTTTACAACTTGTAAAAAATGAATTTACGGAGTCGGCATGAACGGTACCAAATACCATTGCCGTTGTCGTTCCAACACGGAGTAATTCATCCAGAAACTTGTCAGCTTGTTTGCTCGCATAATCGGAATCAGCATATTTTTTCTCTGCGACAAAGGCATATTGTTCCAACCAATGCAATAAATCAGACCCAGGTGATGCGATCATTTCTAATTGCGGGAAATGAACGTGCGTGTCAATAAAGCCGGGTAGCAAAAGTCTTTCTTTATGATCATAAATTACTGCGCCACATGGTAGAGTTTCAAGAAGGTCCTCAGCGTAACCCAAAGCAATAACTTTTCCATCTTCAACAACTAAAAGTCCTTTTTCAAAATACTCGTAGGAGAGCTCCTCTTTTGAAGCTGATGGTTCCGAGAGAAAATGCAATATGTTTGCTATATGGGCCTGTTGCATGGGCGTTTTACTAATTTAGTAAGGTGCAACTTATGTCTTTAGTATTTAAAAGTCTACCAATACCCTCATATTTTCGGGTATGTCTATCTCTTCACAATTTCCCTCTGATCCATCCCTTTCAACCACTATAAATCGTGTTGAGCTGTCGAGGCAAAGATTATGATGGTGCCAAGTACCTGTGTGATAATTGATTGCTTGGTCACTTCGAACTAAAAATGCTCTTAACTCTGTTGCATCAAATTCTCCTCTTTTGGCAACTATTACGATTGCCGGATTATCATCGATGTTTATGAATGCCTGTGTTCCTATGGGGTGCCGCTCCATTTTTTTGACTTCAAATGGCAATTCTACTGGACGGGTTTTATAAAGGTTTATTACTGTTCTTCCATTTTGAAGGTGTGTGTCAACAATTGAATCACATCGGACTTTCTGCGTGTGGCCGTAATTTATTTCATCTATCTCTCTCTTCTCACTATCGTCAATTACGTCACCGAACTCGTAAAAAGTTTCTTGGCAAAGAGGTTGTAGTTTTAAAAGTAAAGTAGACACTAGCTGCCCCTATAGGTAGTGAAGCCATAGAGTGACAGCAGTAGCGGAATGTGATAATGCTGGTCTGTATTAAAGATGTTGAATACGACCTCAATAAAGGGATAAAAAGCACGTAATTCCATTGTCTTGAAGTAGCTTTCAGTATGGAATTTAAGTTTATAAGTACCTTTTTCCAACCTAATATTTTGCGCAATTAGGGCTCCGACACGACCGTTCGTATCTGTCACATTACTTGAAATTATTGTTTGCTTTCCATCTGCTCCTATCATTACAAAATCAACCGTAACGCCAGCGGCTGGCAAACCTCGAGTTGTATCTAATATGTGTGTGCTTAATGTAATCAAAAGAGATTCCTCAGCCGTAAGAGCATGATTTTTTGTTGTTCAGAAGCAGCGATAACAAGTTCTTGCTTTCTGTCGTTGCTGAGTCTGGATTTCAAAAGCGACAACATATCAGACGCACTTCTCCCAGATGCGTAAACGATAAAAATAAAACCAAATTTCTTTTGATATTGATCATTCAGTTCAGCAAGACAACTAAGAGTGTGTTCTGATGCTTTACTTACTGTTTTTTGCTCGTGTTGCGCGAAGGATGCCGTGTCCCGATATTTTTTTGCTAATGAATTGATGTCGCCTATTTTGGGATGCCCCTCAAATGCCTCGAGGATATCATTCTCAAACATTTTCGACCATATGGCACATGCCTTTGTGAAAAGATCATTTTCGCAATCATATGGTCTGTGCAAACACATCTGAGTCACCCAATTCTTCGCAGTGCAGCATTTCATTAAAAGATCTGTGGCATCCGATAAATGCATTTTATTAAATTTTTCCAAAGTCATTCGAAAGTTGACCAATTTGGGGAACCAATTATCCTCAGACGGCTCACACCACCATCTGGGAATAAATTAAGTCGAATATGTGTAAATAATTCTGATTTGGGGGCTAAAATTTGGTCAATAAAAAGGTGTTCCTGGTCAGCATGTAATGGAGTTGACAATATTTCTTGCCAAATAGTACTGACGGATAGTTGCGAATTGTTTGGAATGTTAGCTCCCTCCAGGGTAATGCTGTCTGGAAAATTTCCCTTGAAGTGAGCTGTGTCAATTATAATTTTTCGGACAGTTCCTTGAATTCCTAGTTGTATCATAACCCAGTCATGATTGAGATCACGTCTTCTCTTAGTTTCCCATCCATCGCCCATATTTTTACCTCGGCCCGGCATCAGAAGGTTTTGGGGCGAACTGAAAAAGGAATCACTCGCATCTAAAACTTTACCACCATTCAATGTGGAGGCTAAATCTATTAACTCTCCATCAACGAATTGATTAGATCGGATTTTTACATCGCCGTATGCTCTTAAGCGTGCGACACCTCCATCGGGATAGATTCTCAAACGAATATAGTTCCATTGTCCCTTACTGTCGCAATCAAAAAGATTTTGTCGATGAGCTCGGATAGGTGATTTCGGGACTAACTCTGTCCATTTGCAATCTGTTTGCCCAGGACTGTAAGCAGTTGTTGCATCAATAGCTATTTCCTCAGGAGCATTGCCCCGGAAGTGATTCGTGTCGACGTCAAAACCATAAATGATTCCTGGTGCCCCAATGCGGATTACACACCAATTAAAAGTAACACCACCGCCGTAAAATTGTTGTCTTCGAAAGGTACGTCGCGTTTCCCATCCGTCCATTAACTGACCAGTTGATACAAAGTATCCCGGTTTAAATTCGCCCCTTCCTGACTTGATAAGATTATCGCAATTTGCAAACCAGTCATCACTGCAGTCGACCACGCAGCCGCCAAGTCTTTCACTCAAAAGATCTACGTACTTGCTCGATAAACGCTGGTCAACTGATTCGTCTAGTTGCATCAAAAAGATCCATAATTTTAAGAAAAGTTTTGATTCATAAGTGTTTGTCCTCTCGGGGCGCCTACGATTTCCCCATTAGAGTACACTAAATTACCTCGCAAAAAAGTTTTCTCCACCATGCCTGTTACACGAGATCCAATATAAGGGCTTAGTTTATGCCGATATAAAATGTTCTGTTCCTCGATTACATATTCTGCGTGTTCATCGAACACCACAAAATCTGCATCAAAACTTGGAGCTAAACGACCTTTCCGTTTTCCAAGTCCACAAAATTTAGCCGGATTGATCGACATCCATTCAACAACCTTTGAGAGGCCGAAGCCCCTGTTTCTTGCTTCAGTCCAAGACAGCGGGAGTCCGAACTGTAAGGATGAAATTCCTCCCCAAGCATTTTCAAGATCTCCACTCTCTAGTTGCTTGAGCTCAGGTGGTGACGGAGAGTGATCTGATACAATAAAATCTATTGTGCCTTCAGCCAAGCCATTCCATAGATGCTCTCTATTTTCACTATCTCTTATGGGAGGACAGCATTTGAAGATACAATTCCCGTCCGGAATAGCCTCTGAGTAAAGATGTAAGTAGTGGGGGCAAGTCTCTGCGGAGATGCACAAGCCCTTGTCTTTCCCTTCCCTGATGAGAGACAAAGCGTCAGAGGACGACAAGTGGACGATATGAAGTTTTGTGAAAATGCCTTCATCATTGTTCGATGACGCGAGGGCAATAAGTAATTTAATCGCATTGTTTTCCCAGCGTTTTGGCCTTGATGCAAGGAATCTGTTGTAACTTTTCCCAATTGGTTTTGTCTGTAAAACATTAGGTTCGGTGTAATTATCTCGCAATTCAGCATGTACCAGAAGGGGCAACTTATATTTTCCTATTTTTCGCATTACCTGCTTTAGGTGCTCCGCATTCACCTCTGGAAATTCATCTATTCCAGATTCGATTGTAAATGCTTTTAAACCCAAGACTCCAGCATCGAGTAAATCGTCTAAATCATTGATATTTTGTGGTATTGCCCCTCCCCAAAATCCGCAGTCTACCCATCCATTTCCCTTAAATGACCTTAATTTCGCTTCAAGAGCAGATACGTTAGTAGTAACGGGGCTGGAGTTGAGAGGCATATCCACTAATGATGTTATGCCGCCAGCCGCAGCCGCTCGAGTTGCGTAATGGAACCCCTCCCAATGAGTTCTCCCCGGTTCGTTAATATGCACGTGAGTGTCGACTAGTCCTGGGATTATTATTTTGTACCCGAAGTCATGTACTACCGCATCTTGAAATTCATCACTATCTAAGTGATAGGACCTTATTTCTTTAATGATTCCGCTCCCAACCAAAAGTGATGCAGCAACGAAGTTGCCATCAATTAGTACTCGCTTACTCTTGTATATCTGAATACTCAGATTGTCATTCCTCTTTATATTTTTAAAGAATTTGCAAGCACCTTAAAACCCTCAAGATCGACCCCGGTGTGGACGTTGGTAGTGTTAGCTTCGTTATTGGAATGGATCATCATTATTTGGGCGGCTATTGATACTGCGACTTCCATTGGACGTTTTCCAGACAGTGCTTCAAAACCCACGGGGCAGTTAACTGATTTATAAAATTCTGCTTCGTAACCCTTATGCTGGAAGCGTGATTTGAATTGACGCCATTTTGTTTGAGAGCCAATGAGCCCAACATATTTAGCATCATTTCTTTTGAGAATTGCTTCCAAGATCTCAAAATCTAGTGCGTGTTGGTGAGTCATTATGATGTAAAATTCGCCTGGGGGTCGCGAATTTATAAAACTTTTTACGTCATCTGAGAGGACTTTGCGGATGTTTGTGTTTACCCTCTCTGGGAATTCGCTTTGTCGGTTATCAACCCAGGTTACATGATATGGAAGATCCTCAAGTATTTTGACAAGTGCTCTACCAACATGTCCAGCACCGAACAGTGAAATATTACAATTCACATCGGGAAATGCCTCGAAGAGCAAAACTACGCTTCCCCCGCAGCATTGACCAGCTTTTGCACCTAAAGGGAAGTGCTCCACAGTTTGCTGGAGTTTGTTTTGGGATAGAAGAGTTCTCGCGATCTTAACAGCCTTGAACTCAAGATTTCCGCCACCAATTGTGCAAAAGCTTTGTTTTAGTGACACGACCATTTTCGTTCCAGAATTCCGAGGAGCAGAGCCTCGAGTTCCTAAAACAGTTATGACAACATAACCATCCCCCGCATTCGTGCAAGTTTGAACTGCATTAATCCATTGCATCTTAATCGGTCCCGCAAATCTGTTTTCTCACCAGTTCATAAGCCGTGAAGACTCGCTCTGGGGTCGCGGGCGTATCGAGCCTAGGACTAATGCGGTAGTCCGAAATACTGGAGATAGCATCTCTCAGCGCACTCCATGTCGATATCGCCAACATCAATGGCGGTTCTCCGACAGCTTTGGAGTGAAAAATTGTTGCCTCCATATTCGGACTTTTTGGCAGGAGTTCCACGTTAAAGCTGATTGGCGTATCGCTAATAGCAGGTATTTTATACGACGCCGTGTTATTGGTTGTCAACTTTCCCTTACAATCCCAAATCAATTCTTCACTTGTAAGCCACCCCATTCCCTGTATAAAGGCTCCCTCAATCTGGCCTATGTCCAGTGCAGGATTGATCGATGTACCGACATCGTGACAGATATCAACTCTAGTGACTTTATATTCTCCGGTAAGTGTGTCGATAATAACTTCAGATACCGCGGCTCCATTAGCATAATAGTAGAATGGTCGTCCCTTACCAGTTTTTCTGTCGTAATGTATTTTGGGAGTTCTGTAAAAGCCTGTGGCAGAAAGGCTTATTCTATTTATGTGTGCGAGCATAATGAAGTCTTTGAAAGCGTATGTATTTTTCCCAATCAATACCCTTCCATTTAAGAACTGTATTTCATTTTTACAGACAGAAAAATGGGCCATAGCAAACATTACAAGACGGTCTTTTATTTTTTCCGCAGCATTCTTAGCTGCCATACCGTTGAGATCTGTGCTTGAAGAGGCTGCGGTTGGAGATGTATTGGGGACTTTATCTGTTCGTGTGGCGGAACAACTAATTACGCCGGTATCCACATCAAAAACATGCGCCACAATTTGTGCAACCTTTGTGAACAGTCCCTGTCCCATTTCGGTACCACCGTGATTCAAGTGGATGGATCCGTCAGTGTAGATATGTACCAACGCTCCGGCTTGATTCATATGCTTTACAGTAAATGAGATACCGAACTTTACTGGAGTCAGTGCTAAGCCTTTTTTGAATAATTCACTCTTGGAGTTAAAAATTTTGATTTCCGCTTTTCGCTTCCAATAGTCTGATGTGGTTTCGAGACGATTTACCAATGCCGGAATGATGTGTTGCTCAATTTTTTGTCCATAGTGCGTTATGTCTCGTTTTTTTTCTTTGTTGTAAAAATTGATTTTCCTCACGGACAACGGATCTTTACCAACGTTTCGAGCAATATCATCGATGATGTGTTCAATGGCCACCATTCCCTGCGGCCCCCCAAAACCCCTAAAAGCTGTGTTGGAAACCGTATTTGTTTTCACTCGATGACCGACAATTTTTGCATGCGGTAAAAAATACGCGTTGTCGGCGTGAAACATTGCACGATCAACTATCGCGTCCGATAAGTCCGCTGACATTCCGCAACTAGCAGCCAACTCTATTTCAATAGCTGTCAGTAGCCCGTTATCATCAAACCCAACCTTGTAACGGCTTTTAAAAGGATGTCGTTTTCCTGTAACAATAAAATCGTCAACTCGTGCCAGGCGGAGTTTTACCGGTCGATTAGTTTTCCGGGCGAGCAGGGCGGCAATACATGCCCATTGATTCGCATTTGTTTCTTTACCTCCGAATCCACCGCCCATTCGTCTGACATCAACTGTAATGAGATTCATTGGAACATTCAGCACCTCGGCAACGAGCCTCTGTCCTTCGGTGGGGCTTTGTGAGGAAGTGTGAACTATCATGCCGCCGCACTCTGTAGGGATACAGAGTGACACTTGACCCTCCAGATACATCTGCTCTTGCCCACCGATATTAAGTTCACCCGACAGCATCCGAGTGGAATTCTTCAAAGCAATTGCGACATTTCCCCTTGTTTGTTCATGCGCTGGTCTGACAAACTGCTTTTTTTTCAGTGACTTTTCAAGCGCGTGGTCAGGCTCATGGATTTCGTATGTTATTTTGGCAAGTCTGGCAGCTCTTCGGGCTAGGACATAACTTTTTGCAGCCACGGCGAAAATCACTTGCCCATAGAACTCAACCACATCTCCTTCGTTGACCATTATTGGATCCCCGGGGTAAACGGGGCCAATATCGCAAATTCCGGGTACATCGGAAAGTGTCAAGACGCTTACGACTCCTTCCGCTTTTTCGACTTGGCTCAAGTCAATCTTAGTTATTTGGCCTTTTGCAATGGAACTTAATCCAACATAAGCATGCAAGGTTTGCTTTGGCTCTGGATGGTCATCGATATAGACAGCTTTTCCGCTAACGTGAGCAGTTGCACTTTCATGCTTTAAAGGGACCCCAATTTTACTGTTGGACTTGTCAACGTTGACCTCAAGATCGGATCTTTGTTCAAGCATTTTTTCAGTTTTAAAAGGCATAGTGCGTCACGCGAAACTTTTCGTTGTCCAATCCATTTTCTTCCAGAAAATACCGCTTCAATAAATTTCTTGCTACAGATAGTCGGTAACCCGCGGTCGCACGAAAGTCAGATATCGGGGAGAAATCTTGAGGGATGCGCGCCATTGCGTCCTCGATCGTAACTTCTGACCACGTTTTTCCAAGCATGCTTTTTTCACATATTTCAGCTCGTTTAGGTACCTCAGCCATACCACCATAGGCGATGCGAGCCTCTTTAATTAATCCATCTTCGCGGACAATTGATATGGCTGCACACAGACTGGAGATGTCATCATCGATTCTTTTACTAACCTTATACGCTCTGAGAGAAAGGTGTCTTGTGCTCATCGGTATTTGAATGTCCTTGATAAATTCTTGGGGCATTAGTTGAGTTTTTTTGTATCCAGTGTAAAACTCCTCCAGCGGGATTGTTCGCTCCGAATCCATTTTCATAAGCGTTATGTTTGCATTTAATGCGATTAGCACAGGTGGCATGTCAGCAACCGGCGACGCGTTGGCGATATTTCCGCCCAGCGTGCCACGGTTTCGAATTTGTAGGGACCCGAAACGCTCAATTAGCTCTGTGAGATTAGGTTGAAGATTAACCAAAGTAGCTTTTGCATCGGTAAGATTTACTGCTGCGCCGATAATAATATGTCCATTATTCTCATAAACGGAATTCATCTGAGGTACATTTAAAATATCGATCAACGTCTCGAATTTTTTTAAGCCTTGAGTAATTTCCAACGATAAGTCGGTACCTCCTGCAACCAGTCTTGCTTCTGGATGCTCATGGAGTAGTTTGCATAACTCCCGGATGTCTCGTGGCATAAGGTATTGTTGATTTTTAGCGGATAAAAAGCTGGGGGTATCCTCGTTTTTGATACGTTCTAACTTTTTTATGGTAGCACTCCTAGAGGCATCAAATTGATCACTTATATAATCCTGGTACATAGAGAAAGCGGCGTTTATTATTGACTTATATCCAGTACATCTACAGAGGTTTCCGCTTAAAGCTTCTAATATTTTTTCGCGTTCCGGTTTTTCGTTATTTTTTAGATATGAAAATAGAGACATTACAAAACCAGGGGTGCAAAAACCACATTGCGAACCATGGTTATCTACCATAGCTTGCTGGCAGTTATGAAGCGATTCACCACGTTGCAGATGCTCTACAGTGATTATTTGCCGACCATGTAAGCTGCCGAGGGGAACTATACATGCATTGACTGCTTCGTATTGCAAACTTGATTTGTTAACACCAAGTTTCGATGTTACAACTGTACAAGCGCCGCAGTCTCCCGAGGCACAACCCTCTTTCGTGCCGGTAAGATACAATTCTTCCCTTAAATATTCCAACAAGGAAATGTTAGGATTTATCTCCTCTAATGTAATTTCATTGTTGTTTAGCAAGAATCTTATCATAAGATAGCCTATTCATGGTCTTGATGAGGCTTCGTAGCAAAAGAGCAAAGAATCCAAAGTCAACATCTCTGATAGTATCTTTTGCTTAAAATTGTTTGGTTCTATCGAACCAAAAGCCTATTTTACGATCATCTGCTATCCCTCTTAAGCAGTCAAGATGCAGATAAGCATAAGAATCATGAATTGCTGACACTAAGTAAATACATCTGTGTCAATTTTCACTCCAAGATACGGCAGTGATTGAGAGTTGATTCACTATCGATACAGAATTACTTGGTTGATTAAACAGAAGGGCGACCGCTATCAGTTTTATACGAACGAAAGCTTTCCATTTATGTTTTCAATGTGTAACTATGCTAATTTGTTTTTACTGTAACCACTCAGGATGTATGAATTATGTGGCGGATACTTTAAATGACTGACCTAGAAAATAGTTTAGTTCTAACAAATATTTCTAAACAGTACGGTGATCGGTTTGCAAACAATAATATTAGCCTTGAGGTAGTTGGTGGGCGCATCACTGCGATAGTCGGAGAGAATGGAGCAGGTAAAAGCACACTCATGAAAATCATTCATGGTTCGATTTCACCAGACTCTGGTAATTTGCATTGGAATGGAAAAATTCTAACGAAGCACTCCCCCGCTCGTGCCAGAGATCTTGGGATACAGATGGTCTATCAGCATTTTTCATTATTCGAGACCCTCAGTGTTCAAGATAATGTTAGTCTGGCTTTAGGGTTGGAAAATTTAATTGGTGAGCCGAGTATTCTTGATCGAATAAATCAAAAATGTGAAGAATTTGGGATTGCTATTGATCCTGACCGACTAGTCTACAGTCTATCCATGGGAGAGCGTCAAAGGGTAGAGTTGGTAAGGTGCTTGTTACAGAAAGTAAATCTACTCATTTTGGATGAACCGACTTCGGTACTCACCCCGCAGGAAACAAAGTCCCTCTTCGGCGTACTCAAGAGATTAGCTGACCGGGGAGTGAGTATCTTATTCATAAGCCATAAATTATATGAAGTAAAAGAGCTTTGTGATCAAGCTATAATTTTACGTAATGGAAAAGTCGAGGGTAGTTTTAATCCAAAAAAGAAAACTGTTGTTGAAATAGCAAATCTCATGGTGGGCGAGGAGTTAACCGTTCCGAAGAACTTTGAGAAAAGAGAAAGTAAAACCACAATTTTGGAGGTAAAAAATTTTTACTCTGATAACTCGGGATCTTTCAGCACATCGTTGAAAGACGTAAGTTTCGAGTTAAGAGCGGGAGAGATCCTAGGGATCGCAGGGATCTCTGGAAATGGACAAGCGGAGCTTTTTAATGCTGTAAGCGGAGAGGGAGACCAATTTTGTGAGGGTATGATTGAATTTAAGGAACAGGACATCAGTCACCTGTCCCCTCAAATGCGTCGAGAGACTGGAGTCCACTTTGTCCCTGAGGACCGATTAGGTCGTGGTGCTATTGAAACGATGTCGTTATGGGAAAATTCAATTCTTACGCTAGCAGTGCCGGAGATCAGAAAAAAGTTTTTCCTCGATAAAAGCTATTTAAACAGCTGGACTAAGGAGATCATTGACAAGTTCTCTGTTCAATGTTTGGGCTACGCTGCAAATGCAGGTAGTCTTTCTGGGGGTAATTTACAAAAATTCATCATGGGTCGGGAGATTTTGCAACAACCGGAAGTTCTGGTCGTGACAAATCCAACCTGGGGTGTTGATGTTGCAGCCGCTGCAGCAATTCATCATGCATTGATTTCTCTTCGAGATCGTGGTGCTGGAATTCTCGTTATTTCCGAAGATATTGATGAGTTATTTAAGTTGAGTGATAGATTAGTGGTTATTTGCGAGGGTAAACTCTCAAAAGCAAGGTCTATAAAATCTACTTCAATTCAAGAAGTTGGTCAGCAAATGGTCGGGGCTAATTCATCTACTACTCTCGCAAATGAATCAAGGTAATATTTTGGCTGGGCTATGATTAAGTTCGAACTTCGTGAAACCGAATCCAGAGTGATGGGTGTTGTTTCGCCTTTGCTTGCGGGTATTTTTACGCTTTTGACAGGAGGATTGCTGTTTTATGCGCTTGGAGAACCTCCAGCAAAGACCTTGTATACCTTTTTTATAGTACCAGTTAGCACCCTCTACGGATTGAGTGAGCTAACTGTAAAGGCGACTCCAATACTAATGTGCGCTATTGGTTTAACTTTATGCTATCGCGCAAACGTTTGGAATATCGGAGCAGAGGGTCAATTATTAATTGGTGCCCTTGTAGGGGGCTACGCCGCACTTTTGCTTGGCAATTCAACGTCTTTTTGGGCTTTGCCTTTGACCCTCTGTATTGGGATTTTTGGTGGGCTTTGTTGGGCGTCGATACCTGCTATGCTAAAGATCTACTTCAATACAAATGAGATTCTCACCACAATTATGCTGAATTATATTGCCCTTAACTTACTTCTTTTTGCGATTCATGGCCCTTTGAAAGATCCCCATGGCTACAACTTCCCCGAATCTGCGCTTTTCTCGGACAATATACTTTTACCAACACTTTTTGATGCGCTGCGAATGCATATTGGATTTTTTATCGGCATTCTACTGATTGTTTTGTTGTGGATCGGGATAAACAAAACGTTAATTGGATTCCAAATCACTGCCTTGGGCAAGGATGACAAAGCGTCGCGGTTTGCGGGTTTCAATAAAAAAGCGTTGACATGGTTGGTATTTATAATGAGTGGAGGTCTAGCAGGATTGGCGGGGGCCATTGAAGTAACGGGTCCAATTGGACAACTAATTCCACATATATCTCCGGGGTATGGTTATGCAGCAATAGTGGTTGTTTTTCTTGGAAGACTTCATCCCTTGGGTATTCTTTTAGCAAGCCTCCTAATGGCCCTTCTTTACCTGGGTGGTGAAATGGTGCAAATTGAACTTGGGTTACCTCTGGCGTTGACAGGGTTATTCCAAGGTATTTTGCTATTTTTTCTTTTATCTTGCGATGTTCTGATAACTTACCGCATCCGTTTTGTGAGGAAAAGAACAGAGGTGACTTAACCGGGGCGCCTCACTTTTAATTGCAGTCCCCTGGATAATTACATCAAATATTTATTTTGGCAGCGTCAGCCTGTGAGGGCTTTATGAGGTTGATACTTTTTCATATTGAGAAATTAGATTTTCTTTCCGCGGTACCCCACTGGCGGCACCACCCAGTTGGTTTCATCTAACTGAGGTGTGGTGCGGGTTAAAACGTTCTAAGATTAAGACCGGTTCAAGATTGTAATTAAATCCGCACAGCTTGCTCAAAAAGAGAAATTTTTTGTTCTAGCTGCCACTGCATTCTTGCCTTCGAGCTAGTGCTCAAAAAGTGCTCGCAACGATCAGTCAATATTTCCTCGTCTGTGTTTTTGTCCTCTGAGCACTCGTCAATGACCTCTCCAGTGAGAGTATCTTTGAATAGAGGTGCTCCTTGAAGGAAGCTGTATTGGATCGCGTTTCTGGAGAGGCTTCTAATTGTTTTATAATCAAGGTCGTATTCCGTGACCGCGCGAGAATATTCATTCGTCAGATCAATTCGCGATACGCCCTCATCATCTGTCGAGATCGTGAGTGGAACTCCATATTCCATGTATGTCTTGAAGGGATGTTCGGCCCCACTGATGCCAAGGATAACATCATTACTTGTAAGATTGATCTCTACCGCAATGGAATGTTTTGCCATGTGCTCCAGTAATTCGTTTAAGTCATCTTCATAAGCAATATCGATTCCATGGCCGATTCGTTTGGCTCCTGCTATCATAATTGCAGCTCTGACGTGCCATCCAAGGTGCTTTGGAGGTACTAGTCCGAGAGTAAGTTCACCTGCATGCAATGCAATCCCGTTTGAGGAATTTTTGAACTGTTTGCTTATGTCCGAAATAAAGCTCATATGTAATCGGTAATCGCGCAGAGCAATAGGATCGTCTTCGGGTGCGACAAAGTTGAGTCCAACAACTCTCGAGTCTGCGTCAATCAGCTTGAATGCGAGTACCGTTTGAGCATAAACCTGGACAGGAGAAAATGTTCTTATGACCTGTGCTAGGTACCTAACCTCCACATCACAGCCATCAAACCGGTTTGACTTCACTTCTTTACATTTTTGGATTTCTCTCCGACGACTTTCAATTTGGTCGAGGGTGCTAGTAACTTGGCTCACCTGATCATCAATGAAATTATGGTCAAGGATTTCAGTAAACTCATGAGAGGTGGTTCCATATTCGGTTGCCGCCCAGTTAGCGACCTCGAACATTCCTAAGCTCTGCATCAATTCAAGATATAGAATATTTTGCCTCGAGGCACGAGTGGTAACCTCTGCGACAATGTCACCTCGGTTTCCCGGGACTAGGCTAGAAAATCTACCAAATGTGGAGAAAAATTGGTCGTGTCCAGAAATTTCCTTTAGACCATAATCTCTAACTGAGAGCTGGTCTATTATTTCTGTTAAGTTGGGTATTCCATATTCATTTACTTTATTCGCGGAAGGTGGCTCTCCAATTAAAACACCTATTTCTGTACCATTTTCGTTTTTTTTGCAGGGTGGGGCAGAGAGCGTTTTGCTCACTGGGTGCACGCACATACCTTGTGAAATTGCTAGTTCGATAAAAGACTCAGCGTAGAATGCCCCAGATAAATGATTGTGAAGATCTCCACCCTTCGGATACTTTTGCAAAAAATTACGCAATCGCACCGGATTTGACTTTACCTCTTCGAATATCGCTGATATGTCGTCGGTTATGGTCTTTCCGTTACATGCGTTGAGAAAGGACACCACAATTACGGGGGTTGCTAAAATTGATAGACGCACTATTCGGCTTAACACACGCACCTTTAGTCCAATCCTTTCTGTGTCAATCATTTTGACCAAATTAAATTTTGAGTTTGTACGACTGTATTTATTGCTATTCGGTTTTAATTTTTTTCATTGAGGGGATTTGAGTTTCGTAAGTATCCCAATTTGCTATTAGCTCGTCTAAGACAACGCTTCCTGCTAAGTATATATTTTCAAGCGACACCTCCAAGCCAGCGTAACCCTCTGACTCCTTCATAAGATTTTCCGCTGCAGAAAGGTTTGGGGGTTGCATAGTAAAGTTACTTCCACCTCTGAGCACAAGCGCACGGTCAATGTCTACTTTATCTATTCTGTCTAGGTAGGTAAGTGATTGAAAAGTGCCTGTTTCCTCCATAGCTGATGTTACAAAATCTGTTGCGCCATCTGTCCAATAACTTACTAGCTCGTTAGCCCACTTATTTTTGAGTTTTCCATGCCAAAAAGTCATTGCGGCAATATGCCCACCTTTGAGGACTTCGGGCGCTTTTCGGGCGTTTGGATGCTCGGAGTAAAGATTTCGGGTATCCCACAAACTTTCCTCATCAAATAGCTTCAAATCTTGAGTTTTTTCATAAGCCCAATCACGGAGCGACGGGTTCGCAACAAATACTTCTTTATGGCAGCAGTAAGCCCTTCCCTCGCCAGATATCTTGGGTCGAGGAGTTTCAAAAGGAGTGCTTGTGTCAAAATGAAAGTAGCCGGTTCTCCAGTCATCGGGAATTTCACGTGCATCTAATTCGTAACCCAAATCCCCATCCACTAAGAAGGAAGACCAGACAACAGAGCCAATCGAGGCATCCTCCGGATCAATACCTGCAATTCCGGCGACCAGCCAGTATGCCCTTGAAAGATCGAATCGAGGATCCAAGCCTAGCGCCATTATCGCCGCCGCGGAGTTAGCAGTTCCTATCCCAGTAACCATTCCAAGAGTCTGTGTTTCCGAATTATAGAATAGATCATGATGTGACTGTGGGAATTCGAATTTTTTATTTAGCTCGCGTCTTTCCTTCCACAACTGAAACTCACCGATTTCGTCGCCTTCGTCCGCTCCAATTTCGAACATGGTAACAATAACGACTTTGACCGGCACTTTGTCCTCATTTGCCGGATTTGCAGACGTGTTTTGATGGTTCTGTTGGCTACAGCTGATTGTAAGACCGAGTAAAAATATAATAACAACTTTTTTGATAATCATAGTATGCACTTGGCTTTCCTATTTTATTTGAAACTGACCTTCACCACGCTGCAGCGAATCGAGGGTACATGCAAAAGCACACCTCTCTGACTATGGCTTTGTTAAGGAGAATGCATTATCTGTGCCATGACTCTAATGATCAAACAGGGTCAAGTATAATACTGGTAATCTCCAATTTAGAGGTTCTTGTGCACTATTTAGTCCCAAATTAGGACTTAAAAAAGTCAAAAAAGCACGATGTCGGTGCTTTGTTTTTAAAGATTTTGAAAGGCGTGATTTCGACAGAAAAGATCAAGGACAATTATAGGGGCAAATTATTTTGCAAAGCACCTTTAAATTTTGGAGGTAGAGGGTTGATTAAAATAGAATTTTTATGACAGGTGTTATTTTGAATTTTACCTTGCAAATACTGACTCGCATTTTGGCACAGAAGATGCAAATTCCAAGGTGGGCATAAGTCTAGTTACAATTTTTTTACGCACAGTGATTAGCCTTTATGCAACATCAAGTTTTTGAAGTTTTTGTGGACGATATGTTCCGCGCAACTGGAAAGCCGTAGTGATCTTTGGCTCTTACGACGTATGAAGTGTGTTCTCAATTGGCATCCTATCTTAGACACTTAGTTCCTATTGGTTTGGTCTCGCCTCAAATGAACAACTTCAACGAAATATAGGACCTTGGTATCACTCTAAATATTGGGAGAGAGTTTATGCAAAACAAGAGTTCAACTTTTTTTAACCTGTTTGGTTCTGTTTGGAAAATTAATTTGTCAGCTGCGACACTCATTGCGTGCCTCAGCTCATCTAGCCTCTGGTCTGAAGATATAGAGGAAATTGTTGTTACAGGGGATTTGAATAGTCTTCCTGGAGAGGCAGTTGATTCCGTGTTCGGACTCAACAAATCAATTCTTGAAACACCTAGGAGTGCATCAACGATTAGTGAAGAGATGATGGATCGTTTTCTAATGAACGACATCGATGAGCTAATCCTTGTCGCTCCTGGTACCTTCACACAGTCTTTTTTTGGTGTAGCAGGCACGCTCGACGTTCGCGGAACGCCGGGTGAGACCTATTTTCGTGGAGTTAGGCGCCTAGATAACCCGGGTAACTACCCGACGCCTATTGGAGCCTCAGACAGGGTAGACATCGTGCGCGGACCGGCATCGGTTATCTACGGTCCCTCAAAAATTGGTGGGTATTTGAATTTCAATCCCAAGTCGGCACGAATCGAAGAAACCGGAGCTTTAATAGACTCTCAGACGGGCGCTGTTTCTGTCACCACTGGAAGTTGGAGTAAAGCTGTCATAACGGCGGAGATAGGCGGCCCGGCCAACTTTGCTGATAAACCCACAGGATACTATGTTTACGCTGAATTTGAGGATTCTGATAGTTTTTACGTGAATTCTCCAGGGGTGGAACAGAGCATGGTGCAGGCCAGCTTTGATATGGATATTTCTGACACAGTTCGTATCCAGTTTGGCGGTATGTATCATGACTACGCTGGCTCCCAAAATGCTGGATGGAATAGAATTAGTCAAAACTTGATTGATACTGGTGTATATGTAACTGGCACTGCAAAGCCGCTTGACACAGACGGTGACGGGATGATTTCTCACGCGGAATACGACGCGTCAAGCATCGATCACTGTTGTAGCAACCCGTTGGGGGGTACTCCAGATGGTGCTTTCCTCTCTGGGAGCACTGAGCTCACTGCCGCTGACTTTAATATCCCACAGGCAGCGCTTGATAATGTAGGTACCGCTATTTTAGATCCATCTGTGACACTCATTGCGGATGGCGATACTTTAGAGAATCAGGTAACCACTTTGTATTTTGATATTATGCAAACTGGGGGGAGTTGGGACATAACAAATACGATGTTTTACGAATCCTATGATAATATCAACGAAAATGCTTACGGCTTTTCCCAATATCACGACTCTTGGGTGTTTGAAAACAAATTGATGTTGTCTAAGGAATTAGTTACTGACTCTATGGAAGGGTCACTGATCCTGTCTCCTTCAATTCGTTACACCGATTTTGACCATGCGGATGATTGGCACAATGAATATTTTGATAGACGGGATTTGACTGGGCCATCAACTGCGTTGGACAGAAGACTTCTCGCTACCCAAGTGGATGACGACTACGCAGAATATTATGTCGGAGATTACCTTGACTTAGGCTTTGCCATTATGACGGACCTAAATTTTGACTCTGGATTATCCGCTGTTTTGGGAGTACGTTGGGACAAGATTGACATAACATCTAGTGTCCCCAATATGGATCAAATACTACGTGATTGGGCAGTTGATCCTTGGGATTTAGATGATGGAGTTGGTGCTGACGTCGTTGATGGGGTGTCGTGGACGGCGAGCTTCTCCTACAATAGTGACATTGGATTGATACCATATATTACTGCTGCTGAGCAATCTACGTTAATTGCGGGTCAAGGCGCAGAGGTGAACCCAAGTGATGTTGCAACCGGGAAGGCCTTTGATGTCTCCACTCTTCTTGAGTACGGAGTAAAGGGAAGCTTGCTAGATGACAAGTTTTATTTTGCTCTGAGTATATATGAGCAAGAGAGGACCGATGCCGCATCTCAGCAGACTGTAACGAATCAAGCTTCATTGACTGAAGGAACAGAACTGGAAGTCAGGTGGGTGGCTGCAGATGGCCTTCTATTGACTTTTGGGTATTCTGACATAGAGGTGGAAAATTTAAACACTCTCGAGGACGGTGAGCGATTTAGCTTCTTGGGAGCAGACGATTTGCCTGCCATAGACCCCTCACTTTTTTATGGTGGGAGAATCGCGGGGGATCTGGCATCAGGCCCCACTGGGGCCATACGTGCGGGTGTTCCAAAAAATATTATATCCGCAACTGCGACATATGACTTCCAAAATGGATTTGCCTTGAGTGGCAGGG
>DDII01000099.1:20097-20284 GCA_002338445.1 Cellvibrionales bacterium UBA1854
GAGTGGCAGCGTCGCAGACGTAGACGCTGCTCCCTCTGGATATTCTCACGCGGTGATGCTGCCAGCTTACACTCTAGTAAGCATGGGACTGAATTATGAGACAGAGAACTTGCTACTGAGTATTACTGGCAAGAATCTGACAGATGAACGTTACTTTCGGGCTAATTTCCCCAACCTATTTGGATCC
>DDII01000099.1:20643-20807 GCA_002338445.1 Cellvibrionales bacterium UBA1854
AATGGAATATAAATTCTGATCAAGCATGGGGGCTGATTGCTGCATGTGGCAACAAGTCCCCTCAGCTTTTGTGCCCCGTCTCTATTTTGACTTCAACACCTTATTGTTTGCGTATGGAGGTCTTGTAAACAAAAGCTCCAGACAGTATGACGGCAGCAACAATA
>DDII01000099.1:21145-21329 GCA_002338445.1 Cellvibrionales bacterium UBA1854
GCTTGCTAATGCATAAACTAATGTCGCGCTTATAATTAAGCTATAAACTAACACTGGGGCAGGATACCAAGGCATTCTGAAATTTGAGGTTGTTTGGAGATCACGAAGCCGCAAGATTACGACCCCAATCACAGTCAATAGTGAATTAAGTGCCAAGAGCGATCCTGCAAAAACAATTATTTGC
>DDII01000099.1:21651-21782 GCA_002338445.1 Cellvibrionales bacterium UBA1854
CTCAAAGCCCGAAGTAACAATCAACACGATAGTGATTAGCATTTGTGAGATTATAGCGATATATGGCAAACCTGATTCATTAGTTTTTGCGAGTAGCCTAAATGCGAGAAAGTCTTGCCCGATTACTTGCA
>DDII01000092.1:0-834 GCA_002338445.1 Cellvibrionales bacterium UBA1854
ATTTTGGGCGATGAGGCTACATTTTTGATTGGCGTCGATCTTGATAAATCGCCTGAAGTATTGATTTCCGCTTATGACGACCCAGAAGGTGTTACGGCTGAATTTAATCGTAATCTTTTGAAGCGAATTAACCGCGAACTCGGTCTTGCAATTGATCCAAGCGCTTTTGCCCACGAGGCACGCTATTTAACCAATCCGGCAAGAATCGAAATGCACCTAGTCGCCACAGTAGATCAGACGTTTGAAATCTCCGACAGAACATACAGGTTAGCAGCAGGTGAAAGCTTTCACACCGAAACCTCCCATAAATATACGGTCGAAGATTTTTCAAGACTTGCTGAAAAAGCGGGCTGGGAATTGAGCCACTATTGGTGCGATTCCGAAAAACGTTTTGCTGTTCTGCTCCTCAAAGCTGCCACGGTGAAATAAGATCAAGATTTCACCATAAATAATAATATTTGAATGCAATCGATCGGCATTCTTTACTCGAAAGGGTCCGAGTTTCAACCTATGTCTAACGGGCAACCGAATCCCATGCGGATTGTGCGCTATAGCCTACGTGAATAAAGCTTATTTTTTTGACGAATGAGGACCATATAGGTAAAGGACGGAGTCTTAGAGTTATTCAACAGGAGGCTACGGCTAAGCTGAATTTCTATTAAGGAAGACGAAAAAAATCATCGCTTTCGGTTTATCTAGAGGAAGGGGTGGTTTTAAATGAGTTGCCGACAGTGTGGTAAGGCTAAGCGATAAGGACGGGGTATAAAACACTCAAATTGTGATTGAATTGCTACAAAAAAGGTTGAAATATCGAAAGTCGTCTCAAGTTCTATT
>DDII01000092.1:1204-6111 GCA_002338445.1 Cellvibrionales bacterium UBA1854
TTCCTGACCTTGCTGCCGACTCTGGCTTTCGCCGGCAACTAGAGCTCTAGTAGTGGCCAGAAGATCACCGAAGCTGAAGCCCAAAAAATCAAGGAGTTGCAGGTCAAAGCGGCTGAGGCCGCGGAGAGTGAAGATCTGGAACATCTTGAGGCGTTGACTGCGCAGGCTAGGAGCGTAATGAAAAAACGGTTGAATTAGCGATTCGTTTGTCGAGAAAGATTCTTAATTTATCGGTAATTTAAAGATGGGAGTTGAAATGATTAATCGTCGTAAATTTATGTCACTTTTTGCTATCGGCACGCTAGGTCCTGGTCTTGTCAACGCGATGAGTCACAGCGGAACTGTCGCTAAGGTAAAAGAATCCGACGACAACGCTAAAGCATTAAAGTATGTCGAGGTGTCGGCTGTCGATGGACAAAACTGTGCAAATTGCGTTTTATACATGGCCTCTAAAGACCCTGGCTGGGGAGCTTGCGCTGCGCTTAAAAATAACTTAGTTGCCGAAAATGGCTGGTGTATAGCTTGGGCCGGCAAATAGTCAGATCTAAAAAGCTGGCCTGCGGACGATGCAAACTAGTGAATTAAGCCAGCATCCTTGGTTATCAAATAAACAGTTTGGCTGAAGCAGAGATGCAACTAGAAATCTGTTTTGGGTTTCTCGTCAGTGCGTGGCATGCGAACCAGTCAAAGATACGACGGCAGTCAGCGTAATCGGCGCGGCTCGCGCGGGAGTGCGTTTATGCCAAGTGCGGGACAAATTGTGGGGCACGAATTGAGTATAGTCTCACTTAATGAGGCACCAAGGGAAAAGGACTGAGTTAGATCAGTCCTTTTTGGGTTTTGGTTCAATCTGGGATTAATATCATTTGGGATTTTAATCTTCGGTTGGGCCTCCAGCATCTTTCCATGCAGAGAAGCCTCCTATATTATGGACATTGGTGTATCCCATTTCCATCAGTGTCTTTCCGGTTAACGCCGCCATTCCGCCAGCGCCGCAAATAACTAAGATTTCTTTATCGTTAGAAATCTGATCGTTGTAAAACGAGGATGTTGGGTCTGCAACGAATTCGATCATTCCACGAGGGATACGCAGAGCATTTTTTACAGTGCCCGACTGATCAATTTCTTTGCCGTCACGCACATCAATAACTACTGCTTTCCCAGAGTTTATTAAGGAAAGAGCCTCTCCCACAGCGATGGACGGTACCACCGAATTAGCTTCGCTAAGAAAATCTTGAGCGGATTTACTCATGTTTATTAGTCCTTTTACCTTGTTTATCTAACCAACAGTTGCCGCTTAGGAACAACTGTAAACCAAAGCTAAGCGTTAACACGGGCTTGACAGGATTTAAGCCGTAGGTAGCTGGCAAAATTATTTGGTAGAACGATACCTATGAAAGCCCCTCAACACTAGTAAACTATACTGAGATTGTTTGAACTGATCCAAAGGTCACTCTGTGAAATCTCCATGTAAAAGCATTTGCAAATATGATCCTGATGGAAAGGTTTGTATTGGTTGTTATCGAACAAAACGAGAAATTTCCCGATGGGGTTCGATGACTGATGGAGAACGAAAGAACATAATGACCAAGCTGTCTAAACGAGCTTCAAAACTGCAATGGAATATTTGAGATCCTACACTGCGACGTTGGGACAAAATTTTTCCAGCTCGTTTGACAAAATAATGGTGTGAGCCAATGAAAAAGTTCCACCTCAAGCTAGCTCGTTAATCCATCAAATCCTCGGTTCGGTTGCGGTAATCGCGCGGATGCCGCCTAGCAGTTTTTTGTATACATCATCTTCTTCTGTCAGCTGTCGCATGGGCGCGCGATTAAGCTAAGTGTGGGACAAATTGTGGGACATGAACTGAATATTTTTAAATAAATTCAATTAAATATTTAATAATAAATTAGGTGGGCCTTCGTTCCGACGTTGATCATTCAAAGTGAGGTCTTTTTACACTACAGTAAATATATTCGCTGTGCGACGGCATATTTAGGTTTCCCGGCTTGAGGTAGTGGTACGCCTTCTTAAACATCAGGGCTATTCTTGTTCTACCTTTTCCTGCACGAGGAACCGGCCCACCTCAACAGATACCACCTCAACTTTCATGCCTGCCTCTAGCGCCACGTCTTTATAAGGTAAAACTTGCCAAGTGATACTGGAGTATCGGTAGCTACCTGGAGACGTCCTGCTTATAGGTTCAGATAGAGTAAATTCGTGGTTTACAAATCCCTCATCCACTCGTGTGTCATTAATTTCGCTTGTGAGCTGTTTCAAAAAGCGCCACAAAACAATAGCAGAGCCTACTGAGATAAGACTGGTCGCGAGTAATGCTTTGTCAACAGCCAAAGGAATCGTGCCCAAAAACAAAAGCAATGAAGTAGCAATACAACCTATCCCTAAGAAAAATAGTACGAAAGTACTGAATCCTAGAAATATGATTTCTATCAATAATAAGATTATGCCTATCGCGAAAAAAAATTCAGGTAAATAAACTAGAGGAAAATCAAAGAAGGTGTTCATGTCAATTTGAGGATTTCGCTTCAGCCGATTTATGTTGTATCGCCTCAATCACGCTCATCGCTTGTGCAACTACTGAAGCAGCTTCTGTTGTATTTTCTGGCAACAAAACGAGCGAGGATTCACGGGCAATGGCCTCACGAGCATGGATTGCTTTAGTGGCTAAATCTAATTGTATAGCTTTCTGCCCTGACTCTGTTTTAGCAGTATCTCCGACGGTCTTTAGAGCGACAGCCTGGGCTTCTGCGACAGCTACAAGCGCGTTAGCCTCTCCTTGTGCTTTTAATATTTGTTGTTCTTTATCCGCTTCCGCCGCCAAAACCACAGAACGTTTCTCTCCCTCCGCTCGGTTAATTGCTGCCTGACGGTCGCCTTCTGATTCGAGAATTTGAGCACGCTTTACTCGTTCTGCCTTCATTTGAGCTTCCATCGCTTCCATCACAGATTGCGGTGGAATAATATCCTTGATCTCGTAACGTAAGACTTGAATACCCCATGGTGCAGCCGCGTCATTGATAATGGACACAATACTGGCATTCAACGCGTCTCGTTCTTCAAAAGTTTTATCCAGCTCCATTTTTCCCAGTTCTGACCTCATTGTTGTTTGGGCAAGCTGGGTTACTGCAAAAACGAAGTTATCGACCCCGTAAGTCGCCTTCACTGGATCAATTACCCTGAAATATAAAACACCATCGACAGTTAATGAGATATTGTCTTTGGTGATTGCGCTTTGGCTCGGAACATCGACAGCTTGTTCCTTGAGAGACCGATCTGCGGCCACAGCGTCAACAAATGGAATGATAAAATTAAGACCTGGATCGAGCTTCATCCGATATTTCCCAAAGCGTTCAACTACAAAGGCTCTATTTTGTGGCACGAATTTAATACCCATACGTAATGTGACACCTACTAAAATAAGAAGGATCAGTGGGGGGCTCAAAATAAAACTTACGAAATTCCCAAAAAAATCAAACACGTTCATTTCCAGATGTAATCGCCTCGTCAGATAGTGTAATTGTGCTTCACTAGCTTGATTTCAATCTCGTGAGTTCATTCAACCTAAAAAGCGAACAAGCAAACTTAGTGAACAGACGGGGGCCCTCTGTCGCCGACCCTCTCCAGATCGAACTGAAGTTGGCAGTGAAACAAAGCTTTCTGCTTTTGAAAAAAATAAAAAGTTAATGCAACGGCTTGTCAAGTTTCAATGCATCCCAGAACCTATCTCCCGTGAGGAACTGGCATTTTTTATTTCTCAGTGTTGTATTACCTCCCATCGAGATAATCGAATACAACTGTAATGTCTGCAAATTTATAGAAAACGTGTAGCCCAGATCAAACCACAATTCTCCGTCATTTGAATAGTAATTTGCTGATTGTGAGTGGGCATGAAGATCTGGATACTGGTTGGCCGGGTAGCTCTCAAGTTTTACTACGGTACCTTGATAGAACCAAAATACAAGTGTCTCAGGTGACCAACCGTATGCTTTTTCAGCGTGGCTCGCGATGGCATTTTCGGCTGGACAGATCATACCAGTACCGTCGAACTTACCTTTAATATTCGCCGACGCAACATCAGCCATAAAAAAAATAACGATGAGAAGGATTGATTTATATTTTTCAGATGGTTCTATGAAGTTAGTCATTGCAATTATCATATTAGCCGAACATCGGTGAGGCACAGCATACCAGGTTATAACTTTGGTTCAGTTGCAATGATAATTTCCCAACACTCATGATGCGGCTTCACAACATTGATAGTGATCGGCCGTACTTTCTGAGTATGCGTGGTAATTTCCTCCAACCTCGAATAGAGACCAATCAGAGCGTTAATCCCTTGAATCCATCGACCAACCTTGAACTCGACATCAGGAGCCAGACTAGCTTCCTGCTGCTCTAGCCAATATTCCAGCCAGAGAATCTTGGTGATAAAGGCGTTATGTTGGTGCGGTTTGGTTGCAAATCAGTGCTTGTTTAAGGAAATAAGATCCACTATTCAAGTGAAGGCATGTTTGGATTTCCAGTCTTGAGGTAGTGGTACGCCTTTTTATACATCTGCAATACCTCTTCTCTGTCATCTGGCTCCAACTGATCTACAAGAGCCCTGAATGACTCAAAATCGTCGGTCTTCATAAACTCCATCGACCGATGGAAAAGTTCAACATTTTTTGTCTTGAATTTGGCCAACCCAAACCTCGATTCAGTGGTTCAAAAAGCAAGTGTGATTGTCATCATAATATACCGGCATGTGAATCTAGCTGGCGTATCCTACATTACTCCATAACGTAAGATAAATGTGAGAGCCTTTTGTAGACACTCTGATAGTGATTTTAGGGAGAAATCGGTGTAGCGTTGGGTGGTTGTTTCCGAACTTAAAAGGGGCATTT
>DDII01000036.1 GCA_002338445.1 Cellvibrionales bacterium UBA1854
GCCTTTTTCACAGATCCTACCTAACTTGAGATCTCATTGTGACAAACTCCTCAGCAGCCGAAGGATGAATCCCCACTGTGGCGTCAAACTGAGCTTTTGTCGCACCGGCCGTTACAGCGATCCCCATGCCTTGGATAATTTCAGCCGCATGCTCCCCAACCATGTGACACCCGAGTACCAAATCTGTCTCACCGTCCACCACCAGCTTCATCAGTATCCTCTCGCCACCGCCACCCAGTGTCTGAAGCATAGGCCTAAATTCCGAAACAAAAATTTGCACATCAGTATACCTTTCTGATGCCTTCTCCTCGCTCAAACCTACCGAGCCAAACTCCGGCTGAGAGAATACAGCTGTTGGGATGTTGTCATAGTTAATTGTTGTCGCGCCGTCTCCATATAGATGATCGATCAAAACCATCGCCTCCTGAATGGCTACTGGCGTCAACTGGACACGATCAATGACATCGCCGAGTGCGTACACATTCGGGTCTGCTGTAGCAAAAAATGAGTCCACCACAATAGATCCATTCTCCCGCCTTACAACTGCAGTATTTTCCAATCCAAGTGCTTCTGTGTTCGCCTTTCGGCCGGTTGCATAAAGCGCCAGATCGGCGTCTAATACACAACCCGAATCCAAGGTAACATTCAACGACCCGCTTGTTTTTGTTATCCTCCTAATTTCAGAGTTAAAATGAAAATGCACACCTTTTCTCTGCATCCCCTCACAAATTTTATTAGTCATTTCTTTGTCAAAAGACTTGAGCAGCCTGGGACCACGATAAACCAAGTGGGTCTCCACCCCTAGGCCATTGAGGATTCCAGCAAACTCTACAGCGATATAACCCCCTCCCACAACAACCGCTTTTTTTGGCAACTCCTCCAAATAGAACATCTCATTAGAGGTGACTGCAAATTCTTTACCTTGAAAATCGGGCACAAACGGCCATCCGCCGGTCGCTACCAAAATAGTCTCTGCGCTATATGTTGTTTTGTTCACCGTTACATTGTTGGGTCCGGCTATCGTAGCCCTACTATTAAAAAGATCAGCACCGCTATGTTCAATTAGATCTTGATAAATTCCGTTTAGACGCTCAATCTCCTTAGTTTTGTTATTTCTCAGGATTTTCCAATCTAAGCTAGGCATAGTTTTGAAGTTCCACCCAAAACCCTCACTCGCTTTATACAACTCAGGAAATTGAGATGCATAAACGAATAGTTTTTTGGGCACGCAGCCCACGTTTACGCATGTGCCTCCAAGGTATCGCTCCTCCGCCACGGCGACTTTTTTACCCTTTGATGCTGCCATCCGTGCGGCACGAACACCACCGGATCCTGCTCCAATGACGAACAAGTCATAATCATATTTTCTAAGCATTAGTAATCCTTTTGCAATTTGAAGACCTCTAATGAGTGCGATTTTAAAAACATTCCGTCAATCGGAGCCTGTCTCTAATGACGGGCATGGCACTATCACCATCATCACCAAGAACCTGCCCATATTGAGCGCCATCACTCCAGGCCTTCCAATGGCCGTTGCCGACCAAATCCCTGCCATGTGCAAAATTAACAAGATGTTCGTAGTAATGTTTACGCAATTTATCCCAGTTTTTATCGTCATATTCTTGAGTCCAAAATATATTACTGTCAGCTCCATGAGGTGTTCCAATCTTATCACCATTCTCGAAGATAATTCCGGCATCAGCTTAGTAAGTATACACCTTAGTACCATTCTGAAAATTTGCCACTGCAGATAGGTGAGATGAATCAAGAAACATCATAACTCCAATGAACCTTGCATGAGCCAGCTCCACTCGTTTTTGAACATCGTCCCGATAAACGGCCCAAATTTTCTCCCAGTTGTTTCGAACCCATTCTTGATTTTTATCATCAGCTAGCTAAGTTTTGATAACCGTTGCCCCTCGAAACTCGTAAAATCGGTCATGAAAGCATCTTTCTAGTTCCCGCACTTTTCATCTCTGACACAACCAAAATGGTCGACTTTAAAAGCATCATCGTCAACAATTGATAAGATTTGAACCTTTTGCTGATTTGTAAAAAGAGTTGGATCGTGTTGTCTAACTGTTCCCAGATGGGTCCCAGACTCTAAACCAGCCCCTATCACCAATGATATCGCGTAATCTTCGGCTATCCCGAGTTTCCTCCCACTAAAAACATTTTTTATATCGTCATGCAGTTTTTGCATGAAATGGCGCTGCCACCCAATGTGACTACTCTGCACAATTGCTCGACGAAAGGGACCCCCTGCCACCGGATGTGTTGTTAGGATGTCAACAGAGAGTGCACCTGCGTAATTACCAAAAATAGTTACTCTCTCAGGATCGCCGCCGAAACGCTTGATTTTTCTGGCGACCCAACGTAGCGCAGGTATTTGATCTTGAAATCCAAAATTCGGATCGTTAGTCTCAAGCTCTGGATGCGCAAAAAAACCTAGAGGTCCGAGTCTATAGTTTAGCGAAACAACCACAACACCTTTTTCTGCCAATAACTCGCTCGCCACATTTCCATGCCCATTTGAGAGCCCGCTCCAATGAATCCAAACCATTAATGGGAGCTTACCCCCCCCCAAACAGGACTCCGTACATTCAAATTCAGACAGTCTTCACTTAACACACTACTAAACGGCTTCTTTTTATTTGCAATACAACTTGCTCCAAATTCTGAATATAAATGCAGCTTTTCATCAAAAACCATGTCCACCGGAGGCCTCCATCGAAGATCCCTAACCGGCGGCTCAGCATACGGAATTCTCTTTGCAAAGAAAATCCCATCCGCAAAAATATCCTCCCTCGGTCTCCGGCAGATCCACTTTGCTAGAGCTCCTTAACAGCATGAGTACCAGACAGAATAGAGTGACGATTTTCGCGGTGTTTGCAATCATGCTACAAAGCTCTTTTTCATGAAAATAATTGATGAGTAATTCAGACCTAAAGTGTTTTTGGTACTGGTAAGAGAACCGAAGCATCCCAACTCGATCAGCCATTCTCGACCACGAGCCCTTCGATAATCTCTTTCCAGACGCGATACCCCTCGCCATTAAGATGAAGAGCATCATTGCTGAATCTTGCATCAATAGCTGTTCCATGCTCATCCAAGAAGTGTGGATAAAGATTTATGTAGGTTACATCCGATGTCACTCTTTCCCTGACCTTTTTGTTAACAGCTTCTACTCTCCCTTTGTACTTGGATGCTCTTGGAAGAATGCTTTGGATAAATAAATTTGTGTCCGCAGACGATGTTCTTAAAAGGTCGACTATGGTCAAGATATTCTCAACGATCTCGTCCTCCGCTACCCCAAACGAAATATCGTTAGTCCCAATCATTAAGAATATACTCGATGGCTTAGAACGATTAATTTGATGAAGTCTTGCCAACACGCCTGATGTAGTATCACCGCTTATGCCTCGGTTTCGTGTAACTGTTTTCTCAAAAAATTCTTCCCATGCTCCTCCCTCTGTGATCGAATCACCCAAAAACACAACATCACCACTTTCTATTGGAACATTTTCGAAAATACTTACTGAGCGCTCATATTTTCCGCCCTTATTAAAGACTCCAACGTAAAAGGAGGAAAGAGCGCCTGACACATGAAGAAGAAACAAAATGAACATGAACCCAGTGAAACAACAAGAAAAAATCACTAGACCCTTTGAAATTATGCCTAATTGCACTATTACCCCCAATTTTTCAATTTGCTTTAAGTGAAGATCAGATTTGTCTCAATTTGAGCTTGTGGTAAGGTTTATACACCGGAAATACTTCCTTTCAAATCAAGATACCATATTGCAACAAGATAAATAATCATTTGCACTACTCCCAAAAGTCGGGGCTGCCCGCAGAGAAAAAAGAATTCACCAATGTTCTTATTAGCTAGTTTTCCAATAGTCATTGTCCCAAGTATGTATATCCCTCTTACTTTGATTGAACTTACGTAATTATAAAAAAATTCCCCACCTCGATTGGCAGTACTCCAACAATACAACACAATGTAAGTAATCGTTACTCCACCTCAATACATGGGATGCTTTTGTAAAGTCTGTTGCATTAAAAGTATCCACAAAAAGTTAAAATATAAAATACAGACCGTCTCAAAAATTGAGCCCATATCGAAAAACTACATACAAAAACCGACTTACTCAAAAAAATAATACATAAACCAAACTTATCAAGGAGTTTTCGCGATTTGCATCGTCTATAGAATATTTTAAAAAAATTCTATTGACATTCGGTGGGAAAGGAGCGCGGTCTTATGCACATAGGGACTTTGTCAACTAACTTAGGTGCAGAAATATTTAACGCTGATATCCGAGATAAAACACAATTTGATGCAATCTGGGAAGCATTCAAGGAATACTCAGTCCTAGTAATTCGGAATCAAGCCATTACCCCAGAGGAACACTTAGAATTCTCTCGGCAATTTGGCCAG
>DDII01000066.1 GCA_002338445.1 Cellvibrionales bacterium UBA1854
CTTCACCGTCCTCCTCTGCACCGATACCCACAGTGGGTGCTTCGAATGTGATATCGATATTTAGTGATGCATACAGAGATCTAGGAGGTACCAACTTTAATCCGAATTGGGGTCAGGCCACGGCTGTGAGTGTAGTGACGATTGATGGTGGTAATGTGTTGAGGTATTCGGGCCTGAACTACCAGGGAATAAACATTGGGTCAGATGTTGGAACGGAGCAGGATGTATCAGGATATGAGAGTGTGCATGTTGACTTTTGGACTGCAGATTCTACCGAGATTAAATTCTTCCTGATTAGCACGGGTCCGCAAGAGACCTTCTATAGTTTGCCGGTGGAGACGAGTAAATGGGTGAGTGTTAACATTCCCTTGACGGAATATGGTAGTGTTGTTGATCTGACGCGGGTATTCCAGTTTAAGGTGGAGGGTGATGGAACTGTGTTCCTAGATAACCTTTACTTCCAAAATAGTGTTAGTAATGGTCAAAATAATTCGGCGGATTGTGGAGATTGCACTGAGTCACTATCCGGAATGATATATCATTGGGGTAGCCATAAATTTATCAGCTCAGTGGAGCTTACTGTAACCAGTCCTGCGGAAGGCAGTGCTCAAACAATAATACAGGATGCCTCTTCTGATACAGCTGGGAGATATGCGTTTTCTGAGCCGCTTAACGGTAGTAATCGATTACAAATTAGCAAAGATGTTTTAGAGGAAAATGAGTCAGCTGTCGTAACATCCTTGGATGCATTGGCTGCGCTGAAGATGGCTGTTGGGATAAATCCAAATAACGACCCAGACCTGGAGGGACCCCAAGGTCGGCTACCGGTTTCCCCTTATCAATTTATAGCAGCAGACGTTAATCGTGATGGCAGGGTAACGTCCTCGGATGCCTTAGAGATTTTAAAGATGGCCGTCGGGTTGGAGAATGCTATTTCTCCTTCTTGGGTCTTTGTAAATGAGAATTATGATTTTGTAAATAGGAGTACTACAGGACAGACCTCTGGTTTCTCGACATCTCGGTCCAATGTCAACTGGGATATCGAAAATATTATCTTAGAGAACGTGGACCAAAGCGAAATTAATCTTGTAGGTGTTTTGCTTGGTGATGTTACCGGTAATTGGGAGTCACCAGGCAACTCTGACACTCTCGATGAGAGTTATTTCGTGAATCTAAGTGAACAGTTAAACAGTCCTATGAGTCAATGGGGGCTGTCAAGCCTAGCACCTGTGATAACGAGCTTCAGTTTCTTAAAAGAAGATAATCCCAATATAAATGATAATATTACAATGGATATCTCAAGTAATTTAATAGCTGGAAGGGTCGCCGATAATATACCCACTACCGATCTTATCGCTACGATAATTCATGATGGAGTTGAACTAACTAAAAATGGAATCCAGCAAATTAGTGGAAAGACTTCGAACGACTTTACGTCGATTGTGGAGTATCAAGTTGTTGATGCAGATGGCCAAAGTAACGCATATCAGGTCGACCTAACTCGGTTTACGGGCTTGCCTATAATTTATCTCACTACTGAGGGAATGGTACCAATTGATTCTAAAGAGAACTATGTCGATGGTTACGCATCGGTTGACGGCGGTCGGATGGCCCCAGATCTTTCAGCAACTGATATAGAAATAAGAGGTCGCGGGCATTCTACTTGGTATGTTCATCCCAAAAAGCCATATCAGATGAAATTTGAGGACAAAGTAAACTTTTTGGGAATGCCCAAGGACAGAAAATGGATCTTTTTAGCAGAGTACTCTGACAAAACTATGCTCAGAAATAAGATGGCTTTCGAACTAGGTTATTTGAGTGACCTCAAGTGGACGCCCAACTCAATGTTTGCTGAGGTTTATTTGAATGGTCAGTATCAGGGTACCTACCACATCTCTCAAAAGGTTGAAGAGAGCAGTAATCGGGTAAATATCGGTGATAACGGATATCTTATTGAGATTGATACTCCTGATCACCTGACACCTGAGGACGTTGTCTTCCAAGCTGAAAATTTTTTGATGAGTATCAAAGAGCCTGAGATTAGCGAAACTAGCGTTGAATATGCATACATTCGAGATTTTTTTAGGGAATTTGAATCGGCCCTTTTCGGCCCGGAATTTGTGTCTGAGTCAGCGGGTTACTCTAAGTACATAGACATGACTAGTTTTGTTGATTGGTATCTCATAAGTGAGATAACAAAAAATGTCGACTCTAGAAACTACTCTAGTATGTATTTACATTTGGTACCTAGTGGAAAAATTACTATGGGTCCACTTTGGGACTTTGATCTCTCATTTGGTAATGTTGATTATGCGGACAGCAGGTATACAGACGGATATTGGATAAAGGAACATGCTTGGTATCAGCGGCTGTTTCAAGATCCTTCCTTTGTGAGGTTGGTCAAAGAGAGATTTATGTTTTTTAAGGGGAATCAGAACTTTTTGCTCAATAAGATAGATGAGTACGCGGAACAATTAAGGTGGGCTCAAGAAGAGAATAATAGCAGGTGGGCGACAATTGGCTCCTACGTTTGGCCTAATCCGGTGGTTTTTGATACATACACTGAGGAGGTAAATCACTTAAAAGCTTGGTTTTCTGCGAGGATGGACTGGCTTGGTCAGGCTCTAAATGATCTGAGTCTTGTTGAGGTTGTAATCGAAGATGGTCAGAGTATCTCAGTGGCGTCGGTTCCCGGAATAATTCAGGCTGAAGAGTACACAGATATGCTTGGTATTCAGTCTGAGTCCACTGGTGATGTCAATGGTGGGGAGAATGTGGGTTATATCTCCGAGGGCGATTGGTTAGAGTATGAAATCGATGCTGCAGAGATGGGAGAGTATCTTGTGGAGTATCGGATAGCTAGTGCACGAGAAGGTGGAAGTTTTGAAATGATGATTGACGATGAAGCGCTTGATCAGCAAATTGTTCCATTGACTGATGGTTGGCAGAACTGGATAACAATTTCAACGACATTGAACCTCACTGCGGGGCGCCATCGGGTGCGTATAAATGCGAGATCTGATGGGTGGAATTTAAACTGGATTAGATTTACTCTTCAGTAGTTAGTTAAACAAGTCCATAATACGGCGGATATTGGGACAACAAACTGTAATTTATTGCAAGTAATGATTCGTATAATTTTTACTGGAAAAGAATCTCTGCACCTTTGCTAGAGGCTTGCTCAAAATCATGCCCCATATTTTCATGAATAACAAAGGTCCAGTTAAATGGAGTGTTCAACGCGGTCGCACGGTCTCGTGCTTGATCATAAAAATACTGCGCCCGCTCCAGTCGGTTAACACCTTGTCTATTGACGATATTGTTACTTCTTACGTTCCCCCCGGTTCTCGTATCACTGTCTCCCACCGTTATTGTTAGGTTTTTTGCGAATAAGCCCTCCAGATCAGAGCTTTCAAGAATGCTGGCATTTAATCCGTAGGGGAAGTCCGTACCCGCGTCAATTGTAGTGTACCAGCCAGGAGCAGATACTATTGCATGTTTAATTCTTGCCTCTGGTTTAAACAAAATAAGCCTCTGGGCGAATTGTGCTCCAGCTGAATTACCAAACACATAGTATTGAGTAGATAGATTACCCGTCATTTGCTTCATGTGATTAAAAAGTGGCTCCACTAATGAGTAAGCCCATTCAGATTCCTCGTTAAGAGTGCTTGGGCTGGGGTTATCTCCATCAATATATACATTTCCAAGGTTATATCCGTCTCCGCCAGGGAATAGTTGATCTGAAAATTCCGGTGCTACAACAATGAAGCCAAGTTCATCCGCCTTTAATATCATTGCATCTCTGTAGTCATCTGCGTTCCTATTTAAACCGTGAAAAGTGAATAATATCGGTGTCGAGGCACTGATATCACTGGGAACATGGTAGTAGACGTCAATCTCTCCGTTTCCAATAAACTCTTCATTGCTGTACTTGAGCTGGCCAGAGGCGAATATTGACTGAGATAGGCTGATATCTTCGTTAATGCTCGGAATTTTACCATCGATATCATATTGTTTAAAAAAGCTCCAAATGACATCGCCGGCATTAATATCGCTTCCCCCATAGCTGCTGCTGTCGCTCGGCCATTCATGCCCAAAGTTGTCGAGTCTTAAAAGCTGAACACTTCTCTCTCCTGAACATCCTGTTGAGGAGTCATTCGTTCCACTCACTCCATCTCCATTAATGTCAGCTAGGGCTGTCTGCTGATTAGTTAAGCACTGATTATAGTCGCTCCAGAAGGCAAATGCTGTCTCTGGAGCCACCGATATTTCGCTGGAAATGGAGTAAGGGTTGACGTCATTATTTCCATGAATGTGAATCACATTCGTTGGAACTGAAGGTGAACAACTGTCATATGTGTCTGTGGACATCGACCCGGCAACTGCCGCAATGCCGGCGAGCTTTGAGCTGAGCGCACAGCCTAATTGATAACTCATATGCGCCCCTTGAGAGAAGCCAGTTACGAAAACTCGGTCAAGATTGACCCTGTAGTTCTGCCCTAACCAATCGATAAGGGCGCTGAAAAAAGCGGTGTCGTCGATAGTATCCAGGCCATCTGAATAACCTGCATACCATCCTGTTGTTCCTTTTTGTGAATCTGCAACGCCTTGCGGATAGATCACGAGAAAGTTGTCACGATCTGCTAGACCTGTGAAGCCGGTATAGTCGATATTATATTCTGCGTAGTCACCCCCTCCATGGAGGCTGAGTAAAGCGGACACATGTGTTTCTGTGTTAATTGCGTAAGCGTCTGGTTCGTATACATAGAAACTCCTATCGATACTTGAAAAGGAGCCTTGGCACAGCGAAATATTATCTCTGTTTGTTTGGAAGCAGGATGCTGACAAAGTCTCACTACTGCTGGGTCCTTGTGATGTCTCGCTGGAATTGCTTGACCCGGCCTCAGCAGGTACATCG
>DDII01000068.1:0-257 GCA_002338445.1 Cellvibrionales bacterium UBA1854
CTTCCAATAGAAACTTATGATAACTCTGTTATCAGTGAGCTGGCACGTGTAATGACCGGCCTTTCTTTCAGTAAAACTAATAATGGCACCTCAGTTATTGACAATACTAATTTCTCAAGGGGCAATAGTTTTAACAATTCTGTCCAACACCGGTGGACGCACCCGATGAAATTCTTCACGGCCCACCATGACTTTGGTGAGAAGATATTATTCGAGGATAGTGGTGAGACAAAAAAAATAGGCGCGAGTAGTTCGAT
>DDII01000068.1:629-11878 GCA_002338445.1 Cellvibrionales bacterium UBA1854
ACAACCGCTCCTTTCATTTCGCGGAAACTAATACAGCGATTTGTGACGTCTAATCCCAGCCCCGGCTACATAGAGCGTGTTGCAACTGCCTTTGGAGAGCAGGGAGATCTCCGTGCTGTGATCAAGGCGATTCTTCTTGACCCCGAGGCTCGAAACCCTGCGACCATTAATTCTCCCAGCTATGGAAAGTTCAAGGAACCGCTGCTCCATCTCACATCCGTGTTAAGGCTACTGCGAGCTAGTTCAGAAATCCCGCTGGGCGAGTCTTATGCAGTCGATAATGATGCGATTCCCGGGGTGGGTCATAGTAATATTGAAAGATTTGATCCTGAGGCTACACTCCTGCGGATTGGTAACATGCAAGCTATCGGGCAAGAGGTCCTTCGCGCTCCCTCGGTATTCAACTTTTTCTCACCCGACTTCGCACCAACTGGACTCATAGCTGGTAACTCGTTGGTGTCACCCGAACTTCAGCTTGTAACAGAAAGTCAGATATTCAATACATTCAATGTTTTTTCTACCTTGGTAAGCTCAGCTGGTCTCAGTAGAAGCAGTCGATATACAAATTTTAATCTCACCTACACGAGGGATCAGTTTAGGGTTAAGCTAGACCATGAAGTCCTCGATAGTGTTTGGGAGAGCACGATGGGAACTGATTTATTAAAAGCTGAGGCTATAGTGAGGTTCTTAGATTTTTATCTCAACGCAGGACAGATGACTAATATTGGGCAGGAAGTCAACGTCGGTTCTGGAACAGATACTTTCATAAACTTTCTTACCCAGCGTCTGTCGACCTATTCAAATAGTATGAACCGCAACCGACTTGCCGTTTATACCATGATGACCGCACCGGATGTTCAAATCAGTCGGTAAATGTAAAGGAGTTGTTTTTTATCCTTGATGGTTTTACTGAGATTTGTTCCAAATATTGGCAGACAATAGACTGCGATGAGTGCAAGATCAGACCTTATAAAAAAAACGAGTAGATTGGAGTAGTTCGGATGTGTGCTCACTACCCAAAAGTTTTATTGTCCATTATAGCGTCGGTCCTCATATCCTGTGGGGGAGGAGGAGGTAGCGCGTATAATAATGCTGGTGATATCAATAATGATCCTGTTGTCAATGAACAACCAGCACCTCAAGGTATGCTGATTCGAGCAGAAACCGATTCCGAGATTATTAACAGTGTTCGCCAGGGGCTGATAACACTCACCGAGGGTAATATGGCGGAACGCGCGCTGTTTCAACCCTCAATTGAGGTGACTGCATCTGATGCAGTCACCTCCTCAGAAAACTATACCACCACGTACACTCTTGAGAAGAATGTTGATGAGCATGATTATGTCAAGTATAACGGTGATCATATGTTTATTGCTCCAAGTAAGAGCATGGACTGCTGTTTTATCATGGACGACGTTATTGTTGAGGAGGATCCTACTGCCAGTTCAGCTTTAAATGTTCTGCCGACTCAGACAGATAAACGTAGGATCCGAATCTTGAGGACAGAGCCAGCTACCGCGTCCATTGAGCAGGTCTCGTCTATTGAGCTGGATACTTTGCATACTGTAGAAGGTCTCTATGTGAGTGGCTCTCAGCTCTCGGCAATCAGCTCATCTGGCTGGTGGGGCTCCTATGGAAGTGAGTTCTTGCGGGTCTCGAGATGGAGGGAGCAGACTACTGTTCTTGATATTTATGACATAAGTGACATAGGGAATCCTACAAGTCAATTTAACATTGAAGTGGAGGGAGGTTTTGTGAGCAGCAGGAGAAAAGGCAATATTATCTATTTCATTACTCGACACACCCCATCGATAAGGGGATTTGAGTATTCCCCAACTGCTGAGCAACAAACCGAAAATGAACAACTTCTTAATAACCTTACAGTCACCGATATCTTACCCAAGGTCACCGTTGATGGAGAACCCTCAGAAGCGATTAAATCACAGGATTGTTTTCTTTTTGATCGAGATAATGAACAGGCTCCCGTTAAGATTGGATATCCAACATTGACGATAGTATTTGCAATAGATCTGGTGTCAAATTCCTTATCGAAGGCAAGGTGCTATCTCGAGTCGACGGATGGTATTTACGTGAGTGAAAATACAATTTACCTCACGCAGGTTAATACTTCATCAGCCAAATCGAAAACTATTCTCCATGGATATGACTTGTCGTCGGATTTGAATTATCTGGGCTCTGGAGTTGTCGAGGGCGCACTATATCTTAATGGTAATCGAGATTTTCGGATTAATGAGTATGAAGGCTACTTGCGTGTAGTGACGACGGATCGAGACTTTGATTCGGACGATCGGTTTGATCACCAACTGTCAATCCTTAAGTTGAATGAACAAGAGCTTAGAATGGATCTGATTTCTACACTACCGAATGAGAATCGTCCTCAGGAAATCGGGAAACCCAATGAAGATCTCTATGGCGTTAGATTTTTCGGTAATACCCTCTACCTCGTGACATTTGAGCGCATTGATCCGCTCTATGTTCTGGATCTTTCCGTACCTTCCGATCCTATGATCGCCGGAGAATTAACAGTTACTGGGTTCTCTGATTTTTTACATCCGGTAAGTGAGAAGTTACTGTTAGGTCTTGGTCAGGATGAGTCGGGTTTGGTAAAGCTAGAGTTGTTCGATGTCGGACGGATGAACCTGCCGTCGTCACTTGGGGCGATGGTGCTAGGTTCAGACGAGAATGCACGTTGGAGCTATTCAGAAGCTCGCTATAATAGACATGCCTTCACGTATCAACAGATTAATGATGACCTAGATCGTTTTTTGGTACCTGTAAGTATGGGTCTTTATAGCGACGCGTCTGGTTACCAGAACAAGGACCGGTTGTATATGTTTGAGTTGAGAAACAAGTCTATCCCTAGCTTAGCGTCTATATTTGAAGTTGGCAGAATCACTACGCCCAGTGGGTGGGATAACCGTAACCGTTCGTTCATCCACGATAATGCCGTTTACTATATAAATGGAACAAGCGTATGGAGTTCCATTTGGGGTAACGCAAATAGTCAATCAGGACCATTCTAGCTTCACTTCAAAGGATTAAGACTATCTTCCACCTAATGACATTACTAATCGGAAACCTACAATGGTACCTGGCTTTTAGTTTATTAGGTTCACTCACTTCTGGTGACTTCCCGATTCTTTCTCACAAAGATAAATGACTTCACGCACAGGATTGTGAAGACAAATCCTGTAGTAAAGAGCATCAGCTTTGATATGGCCGCCCAGGGATTACTAAAAGCTCCCTCTGCTGAAGAAAATCCTCGAAAAAAATCTGCTCCTCCAATGAATGCAAACAGTCCTATCAGAACTGCTATGTGCATGAGCATTTTTTTGGTTTTCGGTAGAAGTGAGGAGGTTATTCCTAGAATGACCATTGGTAGACCGATCATGCTTGGGATTAGTGATGTGATGCTTCCGCTACCGCTTATGGCACTCACTGCAACACCCCAAACAATGAGGAACGCACCATAAATGGTAGTGACCCTTTCCATATTCTGTCCTATCACAAGAAACTCAGGATTAGTATCGTTGTGTGCGTTATCCATACCCATACTCCAAAGGATTAATTTATTTTATTTAGATACGTCCTACCTGTCTTTGCGGTCCGATTTGTTTCGCATATTAATTTAATTTTTTGGGTTGATTAGGCATGCACAAAAGCATTGATTACTATCAGACCGCCTTTGTATCGAATAAAAGATTTTCTGTGAGCACTTCTGAGTATCGTCACTGTCACTTTTAGAAGCCCATCCTAATACACTTCTAAAGGCCCTCTGAGTAGCAGTGGATAGGCATATTTGACCATGCTGCGATTACTATGTCCGACCCCGGGAGCGATGGAGAGTGACCAATTAAATGGAACCTTGAGCAATATCGAGGCCTTGAATAAGGAATTCATGTAAAACCTATGTCCTCTCGAAAAGCGATGCCTACCTTGCCGCATACTTTGTAGGTCCTTATTTAGAGAACTATGTTCGGGGTCAATGTCATCGTCTCCAAGGAGCACTATGACCCGTTTAGAGTAAGCTTTGACTAGATTTGTGTCAGAGACATCAACATCCTTTATACCTTGCGGAAAATTAACTGTGTCGACCGGCATGGTGTAGTAACCAGCATTTGCCATAACAATTCGTTTTGCTCGGTTATCGGGTATGAAATACAGGAACCTGTGAGCAATTTGAGCTCCTGCGGAGTGCCCATACAGACTATAAAAATCACTCTGTATTTTGAGTTGGCCCCTCACCTCATCGAACAGGGGCTCGATTACGGATAGGAGCCAAAATTTCCGCTCCACTGTTCGACCCTTAAGTGATCGGATGTTACCCCAGTTGAATGTATCTTTTGGAAATGTTGAGCTCTTAAACTCTGGCACTACGGCGATGAAATTGTTGTCTAAGGCATAACTATGCCAGCTATTTCTGTAACCTTCCGCATTGCGACTTCTACCGTGAAGTATAATAACTATAGAGGTTTGTTGATGTGTTTTAGGGGGAACGGTGATAAAAACTTTGAGTGGTTTACCAGCCCAGCCATCAAAAATAAAGCTGCCTTTACCATTTTCTTCAACAGATTCTTTTATTGACAAGGGACTTGACGACAACGGCTCACACACAACAAATGATAATAAAAGCAGTGTCAGGGACGACAGGGCTGTATTTCGGTTGGAAATTGAATTCAAGGATAATTTCATCCTATTTAGGGTCCTCTGGATCTACTATTTGATGGGTATGTAACACACAGTATTGGTGAGTAAAATCATGATAAATATCAGACATGTTACCAATGGACCGAGGTAAATTTTACCAGTCATTTTGAAAAAGTAGCGATTGAAGTACGGTAGGATAAACATGACGGGGACAATGCCAAACAGCAAATTGATATACAACCAGTTTTGCGTCCAATATACCGTGCCGGTAAAACTAAACACCGTGTATTGTATGAATATGATAAAGAACAGGCCAAGCGAGTTTGCAATCCCAGCTAGGAGCATCGATTTCCATTCTAACTCGTCTTTAAAACGCATCGCGGCATTGACTCTCAGAGAGTTTGCCATAAAAAAGACAAGAAAAAATGGGACGTACATCCCCAGTAGTATGAGCATTTCAGGTTGAAATACCCTGACTCCTATAAACCAGAAGCGATAATCGACTTGAAAAAGGTAATTTATGAAAAATAGCGTCAAGTAGTAGAGGCTAAAGATTATCAGTGCTGCGATAACCGTTAATACGAGTTCGTTTCGGTCGATTCTTACCCCCCAGTTTTTGGGATTGGCTCCATGCATACGCCCATAAAACCTGTAGCTTAAATAAAACAAGGCGAGCCCAATCAGACCATTGAAGAGGGCCCACAACATCACAGGGTTATTCATCCTCTGAGGAAAGAACCAAGTCTGATGTCGATTTGAGGCCGCGACAAAAAGGCTTTTCGAAATGTCCACCATCGGTATGAAGCTGGCGCAAGCTATTGCAGCACCGACAAAAAATAAACTCCAAAAGATTATTCGACCAGTCCCGGTTGGCACAGGTGCGGCCTCCGGCACCCTGTGTACAAGCGAATGAAATGTGGTGGTGGTGAGGAGTATTCTCCCGAGAGGGATTATTGCAATTAACGATATAACAAAAGCGACTAGCCCAAATAACTCCTTCCAATGCCAAATCTGGTCATGGGTGGCCAGGCCCGACGAATGGTTAAAAACATGCTCGAAGTACGCGATCTGGTTGGCGGTCGCTTCTCCATTATAAGGCTGAAAGGGGTGAAGAAGAGGCTCGTTGTGCACGACACGAAGCGCGCGCTTGTCCAAATCTCCATAGAACCGTCCCGGCACTACCGCTCTAATACTCTTTAATCCTTTTCCACGACCAGAATTCACTACCGCAAGAGCTTCCGGTGCTATACGCATGTCACCGTTTTTTAATTTATTTCGAAATGCTCCCTCGTCATACAAGGCATAGCTCACGCCTATGTTAGACTGAACATCTTTCAATACTGATTTTCTGAGTGTGAGAACATAACCAGACACAAATACTGAGTGTAACTTTGATAGTGCACCTGTTCTCTCAGCTTCTCGACCAAAATAGTTTGCGCCCCTAATCGCTGCATTTCCCCCCGCGGAATGTCCCGTTGCACCAATTCTGGATCTGTCAATGTAATTTAGGTTCCCAGTTGAGGCGGCGTAGTCAACTAGGGCAAAAAGCCCATAGCCCTCATGAGTTGCTGACCGTGTGCTCATTGATGAGCTGGAGAAGCCTTGCCCGTATGGATCGATCGAGGCCACAACAAATCCCCTCCTTGATAATTCGATCGCGATATTCGCAAGAGCCTCCTTCGAGCGCTGGAAGCCTGGAACGACCACAATAAAAGGTGCAGGATTCTCCTCTGTAGCAGTTTTTGGTTTGAATAGTGTAGCCGCAAGATGTTGACCATTTTCCGTTGGAAGCGCGATCTGGGAGATTGAAACCTGTCTCCCGGAAGACTGAATCAAAGAGGCTCCTATCGCGCAGCCGAGTAATATGACCATGCATAAAGTTAAGAATCGTGTGGGTGATTGGATGACTGTGGTCATTTGGTGCTCAGATCACAAAAGGATTTGAGGAGCCCACCAGACTCCTATAATAACCAATAATATTAAGCCGAGGGTATTGAGGTAGACGCCTGCCTTAATCATCTGAGGTATTGTGATTTTGTTAGATGCAAAGACGATTGCGTTTGGAGGTGTGGCAACTGGTAGCATGAAGGCGCAGCTTGCAGCGAGTGTTACGGGCACGCAAATTGTGAGCAAGGGGATATCTGCTTGAAGGGCAATCGCTCCAACCACAGGTAAAAATGTGGCGGTGGTAGCCAGGTTACTGGTGAGTTCTGTCAGAAATATCACCAGTGCGGTGGATGCGACGATCAAAATAACAATCCCGAATACAATTAGAGGAGATAAATTTCCTCCCAACCACTCTGCAAGTCCGCTTGAGGACACAGCAGACGCTAGGCTTAGCCCCCCTCCAAAAAGTAGCAAAACTCCCCACGGAAGACGATTCAAGTCCTCCCAGACCATAAGTGATCGCTGTACCTGATTTCCACTCGGCATTACAAAAAGAGCGAGCGCGGCCGCCATTACGATACCTGCATCGCTGAGACCACTTACGCCAAACAGATCTGTTATAGGACGTCGGAGCATCCACATGACAACCACAAGAAAAAAGATAATTCCTACCCGTGACTCTGGTACGGTGATTGATCCGAGCTCTGTGCGCAGTTTTTTGAGGTAAGTCTTTGCGGCATCGGTCTCCTCGATTTCTACGAAAAAGGCCCATCTTGTCAGTACTAACCAGGCAATTGGTAGCATGATCATGGACACCGGAACACCGACGAGCATCCATTGGGCAAAGCCTATCTCAATGCTGTGTGTATTTGATAAGTAGGCCGCTAGAAGCGCATTTGGTGGTGTTCCCACCAAAGTAGCGAGGCCACCGATAGTTGCCGCAAAGGCGAGCCCTAACAACATTGCGACCTGGAAATCATCCTGCTGCTTCTCTGATAAGTGGTTACTGTTGCTTATGATCATTGTCGCAACGGATAGTGAGATCGGCATTAACATCATTGTGGTGGAGGTATTTGTCATCCACATTGATAACAATGCTGCAACAACCATAAAACCTCCCACAAGCCTTTTTCCATCTGTTCCTACTCGGGAGAGTATTGTGAGGGCGATTCGTTTGTGAAGATCCCAGCGTTCTACAGCGATGGCGAGTATAAATGCCCCGAGGAATAAGTAGATCGTTGGGTGGGCGTACGGAGCAGCTGCCTCTTTAAGAGAGACGATATCAAGGAGGTCAAATGTGATAAGTGGTAGGAAGGCTGTGACCGGAACAGGTACCGCCTCTGTTGCCCACCAAGCCGCCATCCAAAGTGCCACCCCAGCGGTCCTCCATGCCGCTTGTGACATTGAAACCTGATTTCCGTCTACGAGCATGAAAAAAATAAAGAGTAAGGGACCTAAAAATAGCCCGATACGTTGATGTTTTACCGGATATTTATTTTGGGTCGCTTGATTTGAAGTCACTGCGATACCTTTTAAAAACCCCAGATCTTCGTAACAAAGATCTGGGGTTGCTAAATCATTTAAAACGAGGCTTTTATGTCGACGTAGAAACTACGACCATAATCGTTATGCAGCGCAGGGTTATAACCATAGGTAGCAACTGCGAGTGGTGCCCGCTCATCGAGAACATTGTTGGCGCCGAAGGTAACTTTGGCACGCGCGTCACCGACATCAAATCTGTATGCGACGTTGGCATTCAAAGTTGTCATCGATTCAATTACCCATACCAGCCCATCTGGTAGTGTTGTGGTTGGCTGAGTTGTCTCGCCAACATGACGTGCCGTTAGTGAGGCACTCCAATCCTCTTTTCGCCAGGAGAGTCGCATCGAGTGCTTCTCCTCAAAGAGGCTGTTTGTGCCCAAAATATCGCCAAAACCCCGCACATTTATGGTCAGGTCTGTGACCTCGTCGTTACCGACTGTAAGCCTATCAATAATCCCGTCGAAGTACCCGCTTTGTTGTGCTTGTAGTATCTTATCTGCGTCACTTCCAGGCACTGCCTCTTGCTCTAGTCGAGTGGTGAAAGCTCCGTTGTATCGGAGATCAAAACTTCCTATGTCATTTTCCCAGGTGTAGTAAACCCCTAAATCAAATCCTTCGATAGTACGATCACCGAAATTATCGTAGATGGATTGCGCAAAAAACCAGTCGTTCCGGCCCACAGGACAGAAGCCATTTTCCTTAGATGTCTGCGTGGTATCCCAATCCCCTCCCCGATCCTCCGATGTGGTCGCAGGCCGCACGACTCGAGTGTTGTGCTGCGTGGAAGTTGTCGTTATCAAGCCCGGTTCAAGATTTGTGTCTCGGATCGATGCTGTTCCACAGGTTGCCTCGAAGGTATCATTCGTTAGTGCAGCAAAACCTCGTGATTCAGCGTCTTGAGATCTCAAGAGAAAATCCAGAGTTCCCTCGTTAGTTTGACCAAGGTTTCCGATAGTGTTCTCTTTGACAATCTGAAAGGCATCTAACGTGATCGTAAGCTCATCGAGTGGTTGGAGAACGAGACCAAACGAGAGATTTTGAGCAGTCTCTGACTTTAGGTTGGGGTTGTTAATTACCCGTCGGTACAACCAGTCATCAAGCCGGTTATCGACGTCCTCTATGAGGGCTCGGGTATAATCCTGTTGACTGCTATTTAGTCTGTGAGTGTAGCTCTGCGTTAGCGTGACGAGGTCAGGGGCGCGAAAAGACGTCTGAGCAGATCCACGAACAAGGACGCTATCGTTGAGCTGCCAGCCAAATGCAAATTTCCAAACAAGCTCTGATCCGTAGTCGGATGTATCCTCGAACCTAAAGGCTAATTGAGCGTCAAGATTGTCTGTTACTGATGCGGAGAACTCTGTGAAAAGTGACATTGTATCTCTCTCTGCATTGAAGTCTGCTCCGCCTGTGCCACCCGCAATCCCGGTTATGAATGGGTAGGTCTCTGCTGGGGTAGAGCACCTGGGATCCGGGGTTGCCAGCATTTCTCCCGTAGTGCGATCGCTCAGAAAACAGCTACTTTGACTTATCTCAGATGTCCCGATCCAAATAAGATGTTCGAAGGAGTCCGACCCTGAAAGAAGATCATCACGATCCTCTTCTAAAGATTCGTGCCGTACCTCTGCACCCACCAAGAACGCGACTGGGACAGAGGAGATCTCGAATAGCTCATCTGTACTCATCTTGATGTCGAATAGTGTGAGCTCTGAGATTTGTTTCTTTCCAACCGAGACTAACGTTCTGTCGAGGTTTGTTGTACATGCACTATCTGGATTTGTTGGGTCACACAAGAAATTATAGCCCGCGGCTGTTGTGTCGAATAGGGCCTCCTGCATGAGTCTTCGAGAGACCGAATTTAGTTGAGTGTCTTCCGATTTAGCCTTAGATATAAGAAACGCTCCATCATAGCTCCACTTGCCGTTCGACCCTTCAACGCCCTGTAGGAACCGCCACGTGGTTTTGTCCACAGATGCTGACCTTACTTTGCCTGAGCGATCAAGAAATCTAAGGTTATCAACCCACATCTCTGCACCTGGGTGCGCTGGAGCCAAAAGGTGTGGTTGCTGACGCATTGGATTATAGTAGGATGCTCCACTTACACGGAACTTGTAGGGGAACTGTCCAGATCCGGAACGCTCAGCATAATAAGAAGACTGGTAAAAACCAAATTCGTTATAAAGACGGACGTTCTTGTCGATCTCATGGCTGAATGTTGCAAAGAGATTATGTCGCTCAGAATCCCCCCGGATCCATCGCGTTTCTGAAGTGCTGTATCGCGGCACCGGATGCCCACTCTCAGAGACGATGCAGGTGCCATAGCCAGTATTGTAGGGCGTCGTAACACCATTTTCGGATTCAAGACAGCGAGGATCGCTGTCACGATATACCACAAATTCTCCCCCGGAATCGACGTAGCCTCTTGGATCTGCTGGGTTGGAATATAAAGCTAATCCTGTTACCGGATCAGTTGCATTCATAAAATCATCCATTATATTTGCACTGGCAACTAAGTCGAACCGCCCCAAGGCCCCATTGGACGAAGTCTGATCGAAGAATGCATCGCCTTGGGTGCTCCAGAAGCTGCTTTGACGGTATTCGCTTGCCTCTGGCACAAATGAACTCAGGTCACCGGCTGCCCAACGGTTATTGGAATTGGCTCGCATATGCCCTTTATCTAAAAAGCTGTAATTAAGAGTAACGTGAGACTTATCCTCATTTAGTGACGTTCCAAATTCGACACTAAACTGCTGGTCTATTGTATTTGTTGTCTCACTATCAGTATTCGAGTAATTTCCGTAGTTTCGGGTACGGGATCTTACTGTTAACCCCTCAAAGTTTGTGTCAGTAACGTTATTTACCACTCCCGCAAGTGCATCTGCTCCGTACAATGCGGACGCACCATCACGTAACACCTCGACTCGCTCGAGAAGGTTTGCGGGAATCAGGTTCGAGTTAACCGTGCTTACTGGGGTATAACCTCCGCCAATAATTTCAGTCTGAAAAGAGGGGGAGTTGACAAGCCTGCGTCCGTTAAGAAGAACGAGAGTATTACCGACCCCGAGATTTCTTAAGTTATAGGCTCCTACATCTCCCCTCGAGCTGTTGAGCCCGCCAGTTTCGGCGCTCTCATGGAACATGTTTTGTCCCATCTC
>DDII01000102.1 GCA_002338445.1 Cellvibrionales bacterium UBA1854
ATCTCAACAACCTTAAAAATCATTTTTTACTAAATTTGAATAATTACTCAAAAAATTAAACTATTTTATTATATTTAAAGTATGCAAGATAACTCACTTTACTTTAAGACCGCTATTAACTATTTAATACTAAAAAAATAAAAATGTAGGCTGAATAAATACTGACTCATATCGTAAAATAATGCCTCACCGTTTATCATAATTAATGCATAATCTATACAACTTCGAAGATTGTCCCCCAAGAACTCAAACTGGCTCATTAAAGTGGGATCGCTATCCTGCCGAGGTTCTGCCATTGTGGGTTGCCGATATGGACATTGAGACAGCGCCAGAAATCATTGAGGCCCTAAAAAAGCGCTTAGATCATAAGGTATTTGGTTACACTATTCCTTATGATTCCGTACACGATTCGGTTATTCAGTATTTAAAAAGGGAACACAATTATTCTGTTAAGAAAGAAGCGATTAACTTTTTGCCTGGCTTAGTGCCCGCTATAAATTTGTGCTGTCATGCATTTTCCGGTAGTGAAGACTCTATAATGACCGCAACGCCAGTCTACCCTCCTTTTCTTCTTGCTCCTAAATTTGCCGAAAGAGAACTGATAACTGTACCGCTCTGCTTAAACACCGAACAAAAATGGACGCTGGATTTTCCAGCTATGGAAAAAGCGATTCAACCAAATACTAAGATATTTATTCTTTGTAATCCGCACAACCCAGTCGGTCGGGTTTATTCAAAAAATGAATTGCAGCAATTAGCCTCTTTTTGCTCACGCCATGACCTAATTCTCATTTCTGACGAAATTCATTGCGATTTAATTTTTGACACAAGTGTTGAGCATCATGTTACAGCTACTATTGATCAAGAACTTGCAGACCGTACCATCACTCTGATGGCCCCTAGTAAAACTTATAATCTCCCTGGACTCGCCTGTGCCTACAGCATAATAGAGAATCCAAAGCTAAAGTACCAATTCGAAAAAAGCATCCGAGGTATCATAACTGAAATTAACTGCTTTGGTTATGTAGCTTGCGAAGCCGCCTATAATTTTGGAGAACCATGGAGACAAGCCCTACTCGCTCATCTCTCAGATAACTATAATTATCTAAAGAACTTCCTAGAAACTAAGATACCGCAAATTGAATTCAGACCTATGCAAGCCACTTATCTCGCATGGCTCAATGTAGACAATCTCAATTTAGAGAAGCCCGCTCAATTTTTTGAAGCTCACGGCATCGGATTATCAGATGGCAAGCCATTTGGTGATTCAAAATATTTACGTCTCAATTTTGGTTGCTCAAAAAATCGATTATCAGAAGCACTAGAAAGAATGCACAGAGGTCTAATCAAAGAAAATATTATCGGACATGAGCAATGATCCAGAATACGTTCGCTTAGACAAATGGCTCTGGTCCATCAGAGTCTTTAAAACTCGAGCAGATGCAACAGAAGCTTGCCGTGGAAGTGCGATAAAAGTTAATGAACAACCAGCTAAAGCAGCTTCAAGGATTCGTATAGGTGACACACTTAAAATCAGAAAAAAAGGCATTACCCTAACACTGAAAGTAAAAGCACTCATTGAAAAACGGGTGGGTGCACAAAAAGTAAAAGAATACTGTATTGACCAAACTTCACCAGCAGAGCGTATTCTTCAGCAAGAAAGACAAATAAACGCTAAACTATACAAAAATCATACCCTAAGAGGACGACCTTCAAAAAAACAAAGACGCACGATGAATCGATTCAAAGAAAACAATTTTTGAAATCGTTCTATCGTAAATGCTCTCGCATAAATTGTTTAATCGCATCTGGATTTGGCTCCACAGAATACTTTACAATAGGCTTTGCTTTAAACCTTTCCAAGGAAGGATGTAATACCTCCAAGCCTATCGATTTTTCTATAGTATCAGGAAATTTTGCCGGATGTGCCGTTGCTAATATTATTGCAGGTCCATTGGTTGTTTTAGCAAAGCCACATGCAGTATGAGGATCCACGACATAATCATATTTTTTATAAACATTCTCTATAATAGAAGCGATGTCTTCATCCGAAGTTCGGCTACTAGAAAAAGTATCACGATTAAAATCTTCAAAAACAAATGTTCCCGTACTTTTGAATGTTTTAATAATATTACACACTGCATCACTATCGCCATTCACCATATAATATAAAAAACGTTCAAAATTTGAAGCCACTTGTATATCCATAGATGGGGCTAAACTTGGCGCTACTACTTCTTGAGAATAAACTCCTGTTTCAAATAATCGGTGCAAAATATCATTTTGATTTGTTGCTACTTGAAAGCCTTTGATAGGAACTCCCATTTGTTGAACCATCCATCCAGCGAGCACATTCCCGAAATTACCTGTTGGAACAACAAAAGTAAAATCTTCACGCTTTTCCTCGGGTAGTCGAAAAAATGCCGATAAATAATAAACACATTGCGCAAGAATACGTGCTAAATTAATTGAATTAACCGCAGAAAGACCTACTTCATCAGCAAATTCTCTGTCTTCGAATACTGTTTTCATAGCAGTTTGAGCATCATCAAAACTACCTTCAATCGCTAAAGGAAACACATTAGAGGCCTCGGTACAAGTCATCTGTCGCTCCTGCAAAGGAGAGATGCGACCATTCGGATACAAAATAAATGAAGTCACGCCCGATTTGCCCAACAAACCATGAATTGCTGCCGCACCTGTATCGCCTGAAGTAGCTCCTAATACTGCAATATTTTTACCAGTTACTTTAATTTGGTATTTATAAAGGTTTCCTAAAAACTGAAGAGCAAAATCCTTAAAGGCTAAAGTTGGACCATGAAATAATTCTAAAACTAACAAATCGTCTTCTAGCTTACGGATAGGAGCAATGGCTGGGTCATCAAAGCTCAGGTACGAGCGATCGATAATTTCATCCAATGCCGTTTTCGGTATATCCGTAGCAAACAAGGCAAAAAACGCTTTGCACAATTCAGGATAAGAAAGCACACTCCATGAATCAAGGTGCGGTTTTAAATTAGGAAGCTGGCTTGGAATGTATAAACCACCATCCGGTGCTAAACCATGCTCTACCGCCTGACTGAATGATACCTTAGAATCCGAATTGCGTGTACTGATATATTCCATAGGTAATCTATTTAAACATCCCCATCCAAACCATAGGCAGTATGAATTAAACGCGTTGCCTTTTGAGCTGATTCAGGACTGATCGCCACTGATATTTTAATTTCCGAAGTGCTTACTAGTTGAATATTAATTTCGTTCTTTGCCAAAGTATCAAACAAGGTCGCTGCCACGCCAGAATGCGACTGCATCCCTACGCCTACGATTGATACGATTGCTATTTCGCTAGATTCAAATTGTGTATCTGTCGAATCTTGAGGGAACGCCGATTGTACCGCTTTCTCAGCACGAGATACATCATCTCTTGGTACAGTAAAGGTCATATTCGCCTTTCCTTCTCGTCCGATATTTTGCACAATCATATCCACACAAACATCCGCTTGTGCCAATGATTGAAACAACTGTGCTGCAGCACCCGGTCGATCCGGAACATCACTAACAACAACCTTTGCTTGTTTGTTGTCTAAAGCTAAACCGCTAACGACAACATCTTCCATAGATTTTATTTCTTCTTTCACAATAGTTCCTGGGTTACGATTAAAACTAGAACGCACTTCAAAATTCACTTTAAACTTTTGGGCAAACTCCACAGCTCGATTTTGCATCACCTTTGAGCCAGAGCTCGCCAATTCTAACATCTCTTCATAAGAAATGCACTTAAGCTTTTTCGCATTTGGCACCACTCTAGGGTCTGCTGTATAAACTCCGTCCACATCGGTGAAAATTTGACACATATCTGCCTTCAATGCGGCAGCAATAGCAATAGCACTTAAATCAGATCCACCACGACCCAAGGTTGTTATTGCACCTGTATCCGAATGCCCTTGAAAGCCAGCTAAAATTACCACTTTACCCGAATCCAATTGCTCTTGAATATCCCCACCTGAAATTTCTTTAATTCTTGCCCGAGTATGGTTGGGATCTGTCAAAATTCCTGCTTCCCTTCCAGTTCTTGAGACAGCAGGCAAGCCCAATTGGTGTAAAGCCATCGCCATCAAAGCAATTGTTTCCTGTTCGCCAACTGCCAAGAGCATGTCCATCTCACGATCATTCGGTTCTGGGTTCAAAGC
>DDII01000056.1 GCA_002338445.1 Cellvibrionales bacterium UBA1854
GACTCGACGTCTACTCCGAAACTCACTCTTGACTTAGATGATGACAATGATGGAGTTGCCGATATCGACGACCTATATCCGCTAAATGCTGCTGAATCTGCAGATTCTGATGGCGATCTTGTAGGTGATAATGCCGATGCGTTCCCTAATGATGCAAGCGAGACAGTGGATACTGATTTAGATGGAATAGGAGATAACTCTGATAACTGTCTGAATACCAGTAACAGTGATCAACTTAATAGCGATAGTGACAGTAATGGTAATGCCTGTGATGACGACGATGACAATGATGGTCTTGCTGACGTTAATGATGCCCTGCCTCTGAATCCTAACGAACAGGTTGATACCGATGGCGACCTCATCGGTAATAATGAAGATCAAGATGATGACAACGATAACGTTCCGGATACTGAGGATAGTTATCCGCTAAATAGTCTTTATTCTGCTGATAGCGATGGCGATGGAATGCCGGATGCATGGGAGATAAGATTTGGGCTGAATCCAAATGATGCATCAGATGCAGGTAGTGATATTGACAATGATGGTGCGGTGGCACTTCAGGAGTTTATAGAGGGTACGATCCCGCATCCCACGATTTCTGGTATGGCGTACCACTGGCGTAATCACTCGATGCTTGAGTCGGTTCAGTTGAGCTTAGTGGGCATCGATAATGGGATTCAAACAAATTTTTCTGATCAGACCATTTCTGATAAGGATGGGAGCTACGCTTTTTCAACTGCATATGCCGGCACGAACCGCATGACCGCAAGTAAAGCCATCAATGCTGGTGAATCTGGCAGTGTCATTAGCTCTGCAGATGCATTGGCTGCACTTAAGATTGCGGTGGGTATTAATCCTAATACAGATCCTGATGGAGCAGGGCCGGAAGAAGCTTTGCCTGTATCGCCTTATCAGTATATCGCTGCAGATATTACCGGTGATGGCCGAGTCACTTCAGCAGACGCATTGGCGATATTAAAGATGGCAGTGAAGCTTGACTCTGCCGAACCTCGCAGGTGGGTATTTGTTGCTGAAGACTATGATTTCTGGGATGAGGGATCAGGAGCCTTCAAAACCACCCGTACAGACGTGATACGGGATTCTGAAGGAATGACCTTTGATTATCCTGAGAAGAGCGTACAGAACGTTGTGGGCGTCCTCATGGGCGATGTCAATGGTAACTGGACTGCACCCGAGGAGAGTGAAACCGTTGCCGAGAATTACTTTAGTGAGCTGGTTGCATCACAAGGTGGGTCAATAGGGCAGTGGGGGATAAAAAGGACGCAAGGACCAGTAGGAAATTTAAATGGAAAATCGGTTGCAGCCGCGGATATGATAGGAAATCCGCAATTTAAGGCGATGTCCTATGGAGGGTACAGAAGTACCATTAGGACTGATGGGCCCTCAATTTCTGATATCAAAGAGGACCTGTCGCTTCTCTTTCAGATGGGGGTAAGGCTGATTAGAACCTACAACACACAACAATATCCTTTCGCACGCAACACTTTGCAAGCAATCAGGGAGTTAAAAGCCGCTAACTCTAGTTTTGAGATGTATGTGATGTTAGGAGCTTGGATTGAGTGCAAAGATGCATGGACCTCGTCTCCGGACCACTCTGTCGGCAACACCGTAAAAAACGGAGCAGAGATAGCCGCCGCTGTTGACTTAGTGAATGAATATCCAGATATCGTCAAAATCATCGCAGTGGGTAATGAGTCGATGGTACGGTGGGCTACAAGTTATTTTGTGCCGCCAAGTGTCGTTTTATTCTATGTAAATTATCTCCAAGATCTGAAGGAGAGAGGTGAAATACCCGCTGAAACATGGATTACAAGTTCCGACAATCATGCCTCGTGGGGAGGGAGTAGTGAGTATCGTAATGCAGACTTAAGGGAGTTGATCCGAGCGGTTGACTTCGTCTCATTGCATACGTACCCATTTCACGATTCGCACCATAACCCAGATTTTTGGGGAGTTCCTGCAGATGAGGATAATCTCTCGATTAAAGAAAAGGTGGATTCGGCTATGGTGAGGGCAAGAAATTATGCTTCTGATCAATACAGCGTGACCGCGGCTTATGTCCGAGATATTGGAGGCTCTGAGAAGCGGGTCGCCATCGGTGAGACTGGCTGGTCATCTCTGGCAAACTCTTTATATGGAAACCCTGGCTCAAATGCCGCTGATGAGTACAAGGAAAAGATGTTTTTCGACCTTATGACAGAGTGGTCTAGCATAAATAATGTAACCTTGTTTTATTTTGAGGCATTTGACGAGCCTTGGAAGGATACGTCGAATAGCCGCGGATCGGAAAATCACTTTGGTCTATTTACGGTCGATGGTAAGGCAAAATATGCCCTCTGGGATTTTGTAGATGAGGGGAATTTTGATGGTCTTGGGAGAGATGGGGGTCCGGTGCAAAAAACTTTTGACGGAGATGAATCATCAGTTATGGCGACAGTGTACCCACCCTCTTCAAACAACAATGACTCTCAGCCGACTCGGGATCGTATTTCAACCGTAAACACATCTCGATCGACCGGCGAGGTTGTAACAGAATCGGTCTATGTAATTTCAGATAGTTCTCTATTACCCACTGAGCTCAACTCCATGACCTATCCAAGCTCAACATTATGGATAAACGCCTGGGAGGGGACGTCAACCCTTGAGATGGGTGCTGACAATATATTTACCCTCAAAACGGGTACCGGATCTTGGTGGGGAGCTGGACTTGAAATAGAGTCATCTTCGGGAGAAGACCTCTCGCAGTTTATAGGTGGGACACTTACTTTTGACATACGAGGTAATACTACGTCGAATTTTAATATAGGGTTTCAATCTGGACTTTGGGGTAACAGTTCGCGGCCGCAGGTAAATAATTTTGTGAGGTTTGGGCCGAAATTATCTCGATCAATAGACTCTTACTGGGTGACTCATGAGATTCCAATGACCGAGATAAATAAGGGAGCAGATTTAACCGATGTTACATCACTGATTTACTTGATGGGGGACTCGGATTTTGACGGTCGTAATATTGAAATCAGGAATATTTTCTATCGTCAATAATGAGTTATACTATACATTTTTACAATTGAGTGCTTTACCTGTGTGGCAATTTTCTAAATATCTATTCTGTTTAACACTGTTAATCTTGCCGTTCGAGCAGACTTTTTGTGATGCGCGACCAAATATAATGTTGATACTACTCGATGATCTTGGAAAAGAGTGGGTCAGTGCCTATGGAGCGTCGGATATCGAAACACCCAACATAGATGAATTAGCAGCATCTGGGATGAGGTTTGAAAATGCGTGGTCAATGCCACAATGTACGCCATCACGACTATCTATTTTGACCGGGCAATATCCATTTAGACATGGATGGGTTAACCACTGGGATACGCCGAGGTGGGGCGATGCTTATTATGATTGGCGATTAAACCCAAGCCTCGCAAGAATAATGAGAGATGCTGGTTACAACACCGTAGCCGCAGGCAAATGGCAGGTGAATGATTTTCGTATAGAGCCGGATGTCATGGTCAAGCACGGTTTTGATGATTATGCAATGTGGACTGGATATGAGACGGGTAATCCGCCAAGCGCAGAGCGGTACTGGGATCCTTATATTCATACCAAAGAGGGAAGCAAAACTTATGAGGGTGTCTATGGTGAGGATTTTTTCACCCAGTTTATTCTCGACTTCATTACGAAAAACAGAGATTCTCCTTGGTTTGCTTATTATCCGATGAACCTGCCACACGAACCATTTGTGAATTCGCCTTTAGAGCCCAAGGCAGAGGGTGTCCTGGGCAAGCATAAAGCCATGGTAAGATATGCTGACTTTTTGCTTGGCAAAATTATCGATCACTTGGAAGAAATTAATGAGCTAGACAACACAATCATAATCTGGACCACAGATAATGGCACGCACGGTGCCTTGAAAGGAAAACTGAATGGGAGAATAGTCCGGGGTGGTAAGCAAAAAATTACAGAGAATGGAATTAATGCTCCGTTTATTGTCTATGGCAAAGAGTTAGTGCCTCACGGAGTTGTAACCGATGCGTTGGTAGACTTTACGGATTTTTTACCTACCTTTGTGCAACTGGCCGGAGCCAAAATACCTGAGGATATTGCTTTTGATGGTGAATCTTTTGCGGACCTTATATTGGGTAAATCAAATGATTCTCCTCGAAAATATATTGTTTCTATGGGAGGGCTTAATGAGGCGGAGAGATCTGACAAGGGAGTGGAGAATGCTTTTGTCTTTAGAAATCGTGTGATTCGTAACAAGCGTTACAAACTATACGCCAATTCTTCACCCGAGTATGGGCTCGACAAATTGATTGATTTAAAAAATGACCCTGAGGAGCAAAAAAATATCATTTTAAGTGAGGATGAGCACATCGTTCAGATAGTAGGAACTTTTTCTAATATTCTCAAGCAGATGAGCCCCAAGGATAATGATCCGATTTATACGCGTCGCGATCCTAATCCGTGGGATGTGGAAGTTTCTGTAAAGTCTCAGGTCTGGAAGCAATAATTAGTTTCCATTGCAATGCGTTTTGGTCAGGCACAGGTTTTTTGATCTCCACAGTAGCATGATCAGTCTTCATTTCTAGATGGATCACCAAGGGTAATTGTCTGTTCTATTTTAATGTCGCGTGATGAGGTGCCCAGTAAGATTTTGTGAATCCCATCTTGTACTGTCCAGCGACGTTTTTCGGGATGAAAATAAGAGAAAGCGCTACGGTTTAATTGAAACTCAACCTGTTTTTTGTTGTTGGGTCCAACATGGACTCTTTTGAATGCCTTGAGCTCTCTCACTGGCCTATCAACATCTGATGTCGGATGGCTAATGTATAATTGTGGGACATCAGTGCCAGCTATGCTGCTTCTGTTTTCGATTTCAAAATGCACTGAAAAAGTGGACGGTGTGAGTGGTTTAACATGCAGATTATGGTAGTGAAATTTGGAGTAATTTAACCCATATCCGAAGGGATATAAAACATCCAGTCCTATCTTATCGAAGTACCTGTATCCGACATATATGCTTTCGGCATACTGGTTACTTACTCCGCTCTTACTGAACGCTTCTCCCTCGTAAAAAGAATCGGCCGGATAATCTTTCGGAGACCTCGGATAGCTGAAAGGCAGTTTTCCACTTGGGTTAATCTCACCTACAAGTATCTGACCAATGGCTCGACCTATTTTTTCTCCGGAGTAGGGGACGAATAGCAGTGTTTCCACAGAACCAATCCAGTGACTCATATCCACATAAGAACCGGCGATATTGATGACAATGGAATTTGGATTTTTCTTCACAACCGAACGGATGAGTGTTTCTTGAGCACCAGGTAATCGGGCGCTGTCTCGATCCCTGCCCTCACTTTCATCGAACCCTGATAAGCCAACTATTAAGATGACTAAATCTGTTGTTGCTGCTAATTCTGAGGCCTCTTTTATCAGAATCTCATTTTTCTGCAATAACAATTTTTTATTTTCTCTTATATTCGAAGTTTTGACGCCAGCCGCATAGCTTATTTTAGTTCGCTTAGGAATAACCTCTCTTATTCCCGTAAAAGGAGAAATCAGTGCTTCCTTCTTATACCAATTTCTCCCACTGCCGCCTCCCTGCAAATAGAATGCATAGTCTATTTCTCCTAGGTTGGGGAATGGTTTTGCGTTTGGCCCAATTACGGCTATGGACTTATATTTCTTTACATTTAAGGGGAGTAAATTAACATTATTCTTAAGGAGGACTGGTGATTTTTGTGCAACCTCTAATGCGATCTCTTGATGCTCTTTGCTATGAACGATGGATTTAGGATAGTTGTGGAAATCATCAAACACCCCAACTTTAAACATCGCGAAAAGCTTTTGACTTAACAGCTGATCTATCACATTTTCTGCAACTAGTTTTTGGGTTACTGCATTTACAAGATTTTTCCCATAAAATTTTGTCGCATGCATCTCCAC
>DDII01000020.1 GCA_002338445.1 Cellvibrionales bacterium UBA1854
TAGGGGTGGTTAGCTCAGATGGTAGAGCATCGCCCTTACAAGGCGAGGGTCACAGGTTCGATCCCTGTACCACCCACCAAGATAGTGAAAAGTAATATTTCGGACCGGTAGTTCAGCTGGTTAGAATGCCGGCCTGTCACGCCGGAGGTCGCGGGTTCGAGTCCCGTCCGGTCCGCCACTTTTTGCAATATTAATGAGCCCCGCATAACTTCTGATTTTGGCTTCGTTGATTGTTTTCTTAATATTTAATCATAAAAATAGGCCTATCCAGCAGCTGTAGTTAGCCGAGACAAACTCACATAAAACCCTGATGACAATATGCGTCTCTTTAATTACCGACGATAAAAATAAAGCACCCAAGGCATTCAAATGCGTATTAACACTGATTGGCCATTCGAACCCAACAAACTGAAATTCTATTACGGTTGGATAATCTGGGTTGCCAGTGCGCTCGGGATTCTATGCACCATACCCGGACAGACTGTCGGTATTGCTGCTTTTACGGACTCTTTGATTACGGCGCTGAATATATCGCGCACTGAATTATCTATGGCATACCTTATTGGCACCATCGCTTCTTCATTTTACCTAACTTGGGCAGGAAAATGGTTTGACGTACTTGGTGCGAGAATAATGATCAGCACTGCCTCCCTCTGCTTTTCACTTTCCATTGTCTACTTGAGTTTTGTAGATAACATAGGTTCTCTCTTGGGCGGATCCACACTCGGAAATTTAAGCGTGATAACCCTTGGTTTTTTTCTCATCCGATTTCTTGGCCAAGGCGCTCTTACAAATTACTCGAGGAATGCTCTGCTACTTTGGTTCAATGAAAAGCGCGGATTAGCGGTTGGTATGCGCACCGTTATAATTTCATTTGGTTTTTCAACTGCCCCATTATTCTTGTCAAATGCCATCGAGATTGTAGGTTGGAAAGAGACACTATGGTATCTCGCGCTCATTGCGGGGGTTGGGTTTACAGCGATAGCTTTTATATTTGTTCGGGATAATCCTAAATCATGTGGGTTAGAGATGGATGGTTTGATATCAAACTATGGCATCAGAACAAAAAAAGAGGTCGAGAGTGCAACTCTCCTGCAAGCTAAAAAGAACCCCATTTTCTGGGTTTACTCCCTAAGCTTCTGCGCGCATGCAATGTTTATCACTGCAGTAATATTTCACATTACATCAATTTTTGCGGAGGCTGGAAAAAGCCCGGTCGAGGCTTTCAGCTACTTTGTTCCAGCAGCTATTTTTTCTACAACAACAAACATGGTAACAAGCTGGCTTTCCGATAAAATTAACCTAAAACCACTACTTATCTTGATGCTATTTGTGTTCGCAGCAGGGTGCCTGGGCGTCATTAATCTTGAAAAGGAATGGGGATTCTGGCTACTAGCCTTTGGCTTCGGAACAGGAAGCGGACTTTGGGGGGTTTTAACAAATTTAACGTTTATACGATTCTTTGGTCCCAATCATATTGGCGAAATTAGTGGTTTTAGCGCTTCGCTTTCTGTCTTTGCGAGCGCAATAGGACCCGCACTATTCAGCTTAGGCTATGATTTATTTGGCAGCTACACTGCCCCAGCAAGACTAAGCTTGCTGCTAATTATGTGCCTCCTGGGCGCATCTATACTCACAAAACAAAAAGAACCCGAGCGAACTTGTTAACCCTCATATAATCAAACACGACGGAATCAGATATCTGACCTGTGGCACTGCAGGTCTAGAGTAATTTGAAAGATTACAGGGTATCGTTTTGCATCATCGACCTTCATTAACTTCGAAACTAACAGATGAACCACTTCACACTTTAACTAATTTAACCTGATATAAGTTCCATTTTGCATCGAAACCTTTGAAATGATGCGCCCCAAAATCGCCAAACTCTATGCCCGAACCAAATACAAGGCTCTTTAACACCTCAGATACCAATACCTGTCCACCTTTTGCTAATGCCTGAATTCGAGCGGCAGCATTAACGTTTATACCACTAATGTCCTCATCTATCTTTTCGATTTCTCCCACATGAAGTCCGCTCCGAACCGCCAACCCAAGAGATCGAACTCCCTCGTTTATCATGCAAGCGCAATTTATCGCTCGGGATGGACCATCGAAAGTTGCTAGAATACCATCGCCCATACTCTTCACGAAAGTTCCATCAAAGCTCGCAATCTGCTCTTTACATAACCTATTAAATTCCAATATTTTTTCTTTCCATTGACTATCTCCAAGCTCAAATTGAAGCTGGGTAGAATTTACGATGTCGTTGAAAAGAACAGTCGATAAAACCCTGTTATTTTCCGCGACTGACTCCGGCGGCTGATTCTTTCCCACAAATTCTAGTATCTTTTCCATAATAAACTTCGATTCGTTCATGTAAAAAAGGTGACCAACACCATTAAGCTCAATAAATTCCGAATCCTTAATCCCATCCTCTAACTCACAAGCCCAGTCAAAAGGAACACGATTGTCATCCCTGCAGTGAAGGATGAGCGTAGGACATTGAACATCTTTCAAAAATGGTCTTATGTCTAGCAGTGCCGTAAGGTACATCATCTCACCGATTTTCTCGGGTGATGACGAAAGACTTTCGAACTTCTGAAGTTTCGTCCTAAGATCACCGTCAACAATAACTCTGGGCGGTAATGCCGTTTTGGCAAAGTCACCATTGCCCCAATTAACCTCGTACCGACGAGTACGCCTCCGCAAAAAGAAATCAATGGACATTTTCCTAAAAAAAGTAGGTATTTTGGTGCTAAAATCAAGATCTGGAACGTGAGAAAAACCACCAAAAATAATCAAGCGATCCACTCGGTCTGGGTGCATTGCAGAAAAAAGGGCGCTCAAGGAACCTCCCTCTGAGAATCCAAATATTATCGCTTTCTGTGAGCCCACCGATTCCATAATCAAACGCAGGTCATCCATGCGCTCTTCAAGAGTCGCCGCCTTGTCAATTTTTCCGGACATTCCGTTTCCACGTTTATCGAAGGTAATCACCCTAAAAAACCTTGCGAGTTTATTTATAAACGAAGAGTAGCCTGGCATCTCATGAGAGAACTCGACATGAGACACAATCCCAGGCACGATAATGAGATCTTGGGCGGCATTTCCAAAAACCTGATATGCAAGGGTAATTTCGCCGCTTGTCAAGAACTTAGTTTCGCTATCGATATTCATTTACAATCTCCTCAAATATCCTTAACAAAAATTGTAGCTCAGGAAAACCAAAAAGAAACATTGAAAATGACAACTTTTAGAAGCTTAATATCAATATAGTGAAAAGGATTAGTCCTTCTTAAAGCGTCAAGTGACTCAGACCCCTTACATTGAAAAGGAAACTCACATGCTGACCCGAAGAGAACCTAAGCTGGTTGTACTATTTTTTTCGATACTAATTTTTTCTGGTTCAGTGAGCTTCACTGATGCAGAAACAAACCCCAAAGAACATAGAAGTCTGGTCGAAAATACAAATTTTCATATACTCCGACTGGATGATCGGTTGGATACGATTGTTGGCGAAAAAGCGGTAGTCTCAAAGATAGCGGAAGGCTTTGTGTTTGCTGAGGGTCCCGTTTGGGATCGCAGATCACAAAGGCTCCTTTTTTCTGACGTACGAGATAATAAGATTTACGAACTCAAAGATAATGTGCTCAACAAATTTTTAGATCCGGTTTTTGAAGGAGAAATGCCGAATGGAATGAGAAACGTCAGTGCTAATGGACTGACGTTCAACGCCAATGGGGACTTAGTGATCGCTGAACATGGCAATCGAAGAGTTTCGAGCATTTCGATTAATGGTAAAAAAAGTGTCCTTGCCTCAAAAAAAGATGGTCGTCGCTTTAACAGCCCAAACGACCTGGTATATGACTCTCGGGGGAATCTTTACTTTACCGACCCACCCTATGGCCTTGAAGGATATGATACATCAAAAATTAAGGAGATACCTTATAACGGGATTTATAAGTTTACGAATGAGGGTAATGTTTTTTTGCTAAATAGTGAACTTACTCGCCCTAACGGGATAGCGCTGTCACCAGATGAAAACACCATTTATGTTGCAAACTCTGATAAAGAAAATAAGGTTATCATGAGGTATACTCTCACGGATAATTATATTACTGATTCAGAGATATTTTTTGATGCAAATCACCTCGAATCGCCCGGCGTCCCGGATGGTTTAAAAGTGGACTACTTTGGTAATGTATTTGCAACAGGTCCAGGAGGCGTATTAGTGCTTTCTCCAGAGGGAGATCACCTTGGGACAATTCGCACCGGCGAGATAACTGCAAACGTGGCCTGGGGCCAACCTCAAGGTGATCATAGGTGTAGCAGCAACACATTAATCATGACTGCAAGTACAAGTATTTACAGTTGTGAACTGCGCACGAAGGGCTGCGTTCCATAGATTTCGAACGAGGAAGAGATGTCCAAATTAAATCGAAGAACATTCGTAAAGCAAAGCACACTTGCAGCCACTTCCATCTTTGGGTCGGAGGCCTCAATAGCCGCCGTCTGGTCTAAACGCGTTCAAAATCTAGCAAAACCAGATCCTGTGAAGATCGCCATTCTAGGACTCGGGAGCTATGCCACGAACTGGCTAGCGCCTGCAATCCGACAAGCGGAATATGCTAAATTAACGGGAATTATTTCAGGATCACCACAAAAATATCCAAGTTGGCAGGAGAAATACCAGATACCCGATGCAAACATTTACAGCTACGATAACCTTGAGCATATAGCTAATAATTCCGAGATAGAATGTGTGTATGTCGTCACACCACCCGGTAATCATGCCGAGTTTGCAATAAGGTGTTTGAATGCTGGGAAGCATGTAATTTGTGAAAAACCCATGGCACGCAGTGAAAATGAGTGTTCATTAATGATCCAAACAGCCGAGAGCGTCCAGAGAAGCCTTCAAATCGGATACAGGTTATATTGGGATCCCTACACGGTAACATTTATAAATTCTATGAGAGACAAGGAATTTGGGGGCTGGCGGACAATGGAGACCGGATTCTCATCTCGGCCTGACGATTCTAATTTCTTAAGGAAAAAATGGAGGATAGATCGGGCAATGTCGCTAGGGGGGGGGCTAGGTGAATTGGGGGTATACTGTGTCCAGTCCGCGTTTTACCTTGCCCAAGATTACCCTACTTTTGTCGAGGCAAGAAGCTGGACAAGAAGAACCAACATCTTCAAAGAGGTCCCAGAACACTGGGAATGGGAATTAACTTGGCCTGATGGACGAAAGTCACATCATAATTCTGGATGGGGAGAGTACAGTCACTTCATTAATATGAAGACAAGGGATGGGTCCATGAGGCTTGAACCCGCTTATAGCTATTCAGGAAATAAGGGTTACACCCCAAAAGGCCAGTTGATATTACAAAATATCTTTCAACAAAAATTGCAGATAGATGGCCAGTGCCTGGCTATCAGAAACCGCCGACCAAACATCACCTCCGGAGAGATGGGGAGGAGAGACATCAGAATCATTTCAGCGATAATGAGGTCAGCAGAATTAAGCGAACCTATTCCACTAACCTAAGTTCAAGCACCAATGAATATTAAACTTCATAATCAAGCAAAGTTACTCGTAAAACTTACCCTTATTTCTGTCCTAGCGGGCACAGCAACGTGTCATGGAAGCGATACCAACTACATAATTATCGATGTAAGATCTAAGGAAGAATGGGAGAACGGTCATCTCAAAGACGCAAAACATTTACCACTTGGTATTCTCGAGGATCAGATTAAAAGTTTAGTGCCAAACTTACAAAATACGATATACCTATACTGTCGAAGCGGAAATAGGTCAGGAAAAGCATTACAAATCATGAACCGACTCGGCTATCAACATACCAAAAACTTGGGTAGCCTCAATGAAGCCAGTTATTTTCTCAGAAAGGCAATACAGAAATAATTGAAAAATGGGAATTAATTTTAGACTTCGAGGATACAAATCAGGTAAAAGCTCTCCTTCGTAATAAGGAACGTAAATAATTACAACGTGTCTGAATCTGACTCGGGGGAATAACTTTTGAAAAGCAAGCTTCTCGCCATCGTAATTTTAATTGGTTCGATTGCAATTGGATTCTATATGAATTCTCTCCGAGGAGCTCCTCCAAAGGTGCCTGCACCAGAGCCAGCAATTGCTGTAAAAACTCAAAAACTTTATAAAAGAGATGTGGAATTGTCCATAATTACTCATGGCACAGTGCAGCCCAGCACTCGCACAACACTCATATCAGAGGTTACAGGAACCGTTGTGCGGATATCGGACCAATTTGTTGTCGGAGGGATATTTGTCAAAGGTGATACTCTCATGCAGCTTGATACCGCTGATTATGATGTCGCTCTGCAAAGAGCAAAAGCAAAGCTAATCAGTGCCCAAGCTCAATTAGAGCTCGAACATGCTAGGGTATTCCAAGCTAAAAAAGAATGGGAAATCACCGGTCGTCCGAATAGCGAAGCACCTCCACTAGCACTCCGGCAGCCGTTTCTTCTGGAAGCTCAAGCAAATATCCTCGAGGCAGAGGCAGAAGTGAAATACGCTACCATCAAGTTAAATCAAACCACTGTACGAGCCCCTTATTCAGGCATGGTTTCACGCAAACTGGTGGGTATGGGGCAATATGTGACGCAAGGTTCACCGGTTGCCGAGCTGTTCGCAACAGATTTTTCGGAGGTAAGGTTGCCCCTTACTGATAGAGACCTGTCCACCATGGGTAATATCACAGAGGGTATCATCTCCAAGCGCAGTGTTGTGGAACTCCGCGGTTCCATAAACGGAGTCAATGCACAATGGAGCGGTCAAATAGTGAGGTCTGAGGGTGTTGTGGATCAATCCAACCGCGCTCAATACATAGTGGTTCAGGTTGACGACCCCTATAACCTCAAATCACAAAATAATAAGTCTAACTCGAGCCCGTTATTGGTTGGTACATTTGTTGAAGCTACACTTCCAGGTAAATTATTGAAGGAGGTATTTTTGTTGCCGGCAGGAGGTCTTCGAAAAAATACTCAGGTCGCGATCGTAGATTCTAATCACAGGTTAAGATTGAACCCAGTATCGATAACGTTTAGCGACGATAACTACTTTTATGTGAACTCAGGTCTAGAGGAGGGTGCTGAAGTAATCATAAGTGCACTTGGAATGCCGATTGAGGGTCTAAAAGTGTCCGTTACAAATAGGTCACCGTCAAATTTTGGAGACTATGAATGATCAAAAATGGCGGCCTCATAAACTGGTTTGCTCGTAACGCAGTTGCTGCGAATTTGATCATGATCTTGGTTTTTTTAGCTGGGGCTCTGTCGCTGTCGAATGTAAGTAAGGAGATGTTCCCCCGATCCGACACCAATATGATCACTGTGAGAGCTTCCTACCCGGGTGCTGCTCCAGTAGAGGTCGAAAAGGGTGTCATCCTACCAATCGAGTCGGCATTGGAGGGTCTTCAGGGGATTAAAAAAATCTGGTCTAATGCAAGTCGAGATTTTGCTTTAATCACCCTTGAAACTGAGCCGAATCAAAATGTCAACGAAATAATGTCGCTCACGGAGGGAAGGATAGATGGGATCGTAAACTTTCCTTCAGACATGGAAAGGCCTCAGATTCAACGAGTCTTGAAAAATTTCTGGGCTGTGGGTCTTTCGGTGCATGGCAACATGACTCAACAGGAGAAAAAGATACTTGGCGAAGAGATCTATGATGAACTGTTACAGCTACCTGAAATAAAAGAATTACAACTCTGGGGTGCGGGAAAGCACGAAATTTCAATCGAGGTGGATGAAGCGAGATTGAGAGCTTTTAGCTTAACCCTACAAGAAGTTGCGGATGCCGTCCGAGCATCATCCCTTGATCTGCCTGCAGGGATAATCAGAACCGATAACGGTAATGTTCAGCTAAGGACCGAGGGGAAATCCTACTTCGGCGAAGATTTTGAAAAAATAGTGATTCGCGGCGCAAACGACGGTAGCGAGCTTACAATAGCCGATGTTGCTGATGTTAAAGATGGGTTCATGGAAGAGAACACAGATAATCGCTTTGATCGAGCCAGCTCCTTCACTTTGGGTATTTTCTCCCTAGAGGGCCAAAATCTCCTGAAAATCAGTGAGCAAGTGCAACTTTACGCAGAAGAAAAACGAAAAACATTACCAAATGGCCTTAAGATGAGTGTACATAATGATGAAGCATATCACCTCAACGGTAGGCTTCAAATGATGTCCGAAAACTTATTTTTGGGAAGTATCCTTGTTGCCATAGTCTTGGCATTATTCCTTAACTTGAAGATTGCGATGTGGGTCATGGTAGGCATTCCACTGAGTTTTGCCGGTGCTTTTTGGCTGATGCCTCTTGGAGGAGTCACTGTAAATGTGATGAGTTTATTTGCCTTTATCATGGTCCTCGGAATAGTTGTTGATGATGCAATAATCATTGGTGAAAGCGTTTACCGTGAAATTACTGATGATTACAAAAAGAAAAAGGCTGAGGGAGAACTTCACCTTAACCAGTATACTGCCTCGATAGAGACTGTGGTCAGCGGTACCCACAGAGTCGCCATTCCCTCCACGATAGGCCTTTTAACAACAATGGCGGCATTTTTACCGTTAATGTTTTTAGGTGGAACCTTTGACGGCATCTCCAGGACCATTTCAATAGTGGTACTTTTGTGCCTAACTTTCTCACTGATCGAGTCAAAGTTAATACTTCCCTCCCACCTTGTTGGACTGAGATTGGACAAAGAAAGTGGTTCACTTCTATCTCCGTTATATTCCTGTCAGCAATGGGTTTCGAATACGCTCTATCGTTTTATTGATGGTGTATATGAGCCCATACTCCGGAGCGCACTTAACCACCGTTATGTGACGCTCGCAAGCTTCCTCGGCACATTAATATTAATTGTTAGCGTAATCACAAGTGGAATTGCAAAATTTGAGTTCTTTCCCAATGTCCCCGGAGATGACGTGCGCGCAGAAATCACTATGCATGATGGAGCCTCTCGAGAGAGTATTTCAGAAACAATCAACATCGTTGAAAATGCGATTTACACAGTAAACGAGAACTATTTATTGAATAACCCGAGCTCTGTCGGCCTCATAGAGCATGTATCTTTTCATGTAAAAGATGATTCTGAGATAGTTTTTCGACTTGCATTGACCAAGTCAGAATTTCGCGAAATTACCGCAAACGACGTTGAGAGATTGTGGCGCGATGAAGTGGGACTCCTACCAGACGTCCGAAAGCAAAGATACATGGCCAGTGAGGGTCCTGCTGGACCTAAAATCTCCCTTTCTCTCTCTGGTCCAGATCCTGATGAACTCTCACTTGCCGGTATTGAACTTCAAGAGTATTTAACACAGTTTCAGGGGGTGTACGATATATATAACTCTCAGGGTTCAGGTAATAAGGAGCTCTTGATCACTTTAAAACCCTCTGCGTCTCAAGTTGGCGTCCGTCTAGTGGATATTGCGCGGCAAGTGAGGCAGGCATTCCACGGAGAAGAGGCACAACGAATCCAACGTGATTCTGAAACGATAAACGTGATGGTACGTTTTCCGTATGCTGACCGTCGCTCCATTGCATCTCTTGAGAATATGTTGATTCGCACGAGTAACGGAGAGTCTATTGCGATAGGAGAAGTTGCAAACATACAGATGGGGCTTGGGGTAACCGAAATTAGTCGCCTGGATCGTAAACGCACAATTACTATTACCGCGGAGGTGCTCGAAAACAAGATCGAGAGCGGTGATGTAGTGCGTGACGTTAAGGCATCATTCGTCCCGATGTTATTGGAGAAGCATCCAAGCGTTGAGTTTCGTCTTACCGGAGGTACAAAAGAGCAAAACGACTACTACTCAAAAATGATCATAAGTGGTCTAACTTCTTTAGTGCTTATGTATGGACTGCTTGCTGTACCATTAAAATCATATCTTCAGCCGGTACTAATCATGTCAGTAATACCATTTGGTTTCGTCGGCGCCGCGATGGGTCATATGCTCTTGGGTGTAACTATGAATATGCTATCGATTATTGGAATAATGGCTCTTGCTGGCGTCGTAGTGAATGATAGTTTAATAATGGTGGACTTCGCTAATCGACAACGTGCCGACGGCCTGACTCCAAATAATTCAATCATAGCTGCCGGCAAGAAACGCTTCCGAGCGATCCTCCTCACTACACTTACTACCTTTGTTGGATTGTTACCCCTGCTGTTTGAAACGAGCGTTCAAGCACAATTCGTCATACCAATGGCATTATCATTGAGTTTCGGAATTGTTTTTGCATCCACTATTACCCTTATATTAGTGCCCTGCTTATACGTCTTCTCAGAGACAAATCGTCTTTTCCTTAGCACCTTTTTGAGCGTCTTGTTGGCTATTGCTATTAGTTACTTCATGACTTTTATAGGCCTTATTAGCCCGGAAATAATGGAAATTATGATAATGACGGCTGTACTCCTGTTAGCTTTTCTTGTACTAGCAAAAGCATTCAATCGTTTTCCGGAGCGAGACTTGGCTTAAGATCAGCATCTTTACTAGCTAAATTGGAAATGCCGACTCAGGTTCCATTGCCACCCTGTGGTTACTCTCAACCACTTCTGCTACGACAGTAAAACCAAAAAACAAGGATCTGATTCATGTGTAACCATATCCCTAAAAAGCGTACCCAGACTCCCGGCCCGCATCCCTCAATCAACGATCCACACAGTCGGCAAGACTGCATCTTATTGCGGCATTAGTAGTGTAATTAAAATCCTAACCAGGTAACGCAGTTACATATACCGTGCTATCAGGTCTCAAAAATGCATTTAAATCTCCAAGCTGGTGAACTCCCTTGGGGGTCACCTCTACGCTTGTGTGGCGCATAAAGTTTATCAAGCGCTGTTTTTCAAAATTTTCAGTCTGTGCCATCAAAAGCATACTTTAAATACTCTGTTTTAATTCTTATTCAAGACAAACCACAAGGTACTCAGACCCTTCAAGCGAACCCAACCCAGCAATGTCAGCAAGTGAGAGGTAGATAAACCCCTATTAAGGCGGAGTGATACCATTGTTTGATGAGATGAAAAGTGAGGCGATGACAAAAATTGCACTGAGTATCTAATTATCCTCATCTAAACTTATACCATTAATGCTGTTTAAGAGAGTTTAGCAGCGCCAACGATCACGGTTACCTACCCCCACTGCAGTCGCAAAAATAGTTCATTAAAAATCCATATTACAGCAAAAAGTGACAGCATTTGGGACAACTGTTAAAAAATTTAGTGACTGCAGGAGACAGCAGTTTAAGGGTTATTATACAGAGGCCAAAATATGTAGCTAATAAACTGCCTGCGGTCAATAACTGTATGATTGTAACACCCGACCTTATAACTTGACCCATACATGTCACTCTGAACGAAAACATAGCAACACAAAAGTAAACTTGCGATGGCAAAACGGAAAAATGTATCACTTAGCGGATATTACAATTAAATTATTTTTACCAACAAAATTGGTTGCAAAACCCAAAGTGAAGCCGCTGGGAGACCAAATAGCAATACAGCAAAGGGATGTCGAGAATTCATGTCTTCTCCGTAGTGTAAGTCAGCGCGTCCGGTAGTCTGTAAAGACTGTCGTTTCAAAGAGTCTCAAAGAACTATCTAATCATGGGTTAATCATTAACATTTCTTTCCATTTTAAAGTGAGGTCGCCGCAACCTTAAGTGGACTATAAGATTTAAAAAGTGTTTCAATGACGGAGAAGTTTATTGGTTCCGTCACACGACCTGACTCTGAAAAAGATGCCTCACTCAGTTACAAACGAGTAAAATGATAGAATGCTATTCAAAAAGTATTATCTGCCGGTAAAACAGCTCATATTTTTGAGTCTATTCGGGCTATGGATAGCGCGAGCTGAATCCACTCATCAGGTCGATTTAATACACCACAAACAAGCGCCAATTCAAGATTCCATAATCACTCAGGACGTTATTTTGGTGGGTAATAACTGGGATGGAACTATCGACATCTATGATCCTAATGGATTTAAACACATAAAAGTACTTGATGCAGTGCCGGATAGGATGCAGCGACTGGAAGAATTAAAAAGTCGCGTTGACAAACAGATAATGTCTTGGTTGATTAAAAAACTAATTGGGGAGGGTAATCATCAGCTTGTGGACGACATGTTTACCTCTAATGATGGAACAACAGTTTTCGTATCGAGACCGAGTTTTGCTGATGTTATCGCCCTGAATATTCATAGTGGCGAGATAATATGGCGGACCCCCATCGAAGGGTACCGATCGGACCATGCAGCAATATCACCAGATGGTAGGACACTCCTAGTATCCGCCTCCACCGCCCGAAAAGTTCATGCCATCGATACTGGGAGCGGTGACATTATCGGCGGCTTCGCCTCAGGTGATAGCCCGCATGAAAACACTTTTTCTCAGGATGGCAACTTAATTTTTCACGCTAGTATTGGCCGTGTCTATCTGCCAACATCCAACCGTTTACTCAACTACCTGAAGGGAGATCGATATTTTCAAATCGTTAATGCGACCAACTATGAAATACTACAGAGAATCGACATAGCCAAAAAACTTCGGGATTTCGGTATGCCGTGGCACGAGGGCGCAGTTCGCCCAATGGCAATCTCACCGGATGCAAATATAGCTTATCTGCAAATCTCATTCTTCCATGGGATTGTGGAGTATAACGTGAAGCAACAGCTCGTCTCTCGGATTCTGCGATTGCCGATACCTGCCGAGACAAAAGCTCTTCAACCAAGCCAATATAAATTAAATTCTGCTCACCACGGGATAGCGATTAACTCAGATGGAACAAAACTTTGTGTGGCTGCCACCATGTCCGGCTACGCTGCGATCGTTGATATCACCTCTTTTAAGTATCATACGATAAAGCTCGCAAACAGTAGTCTCGACGCAAAGCCCTACTGGGCTACGAAAAGTGCCGACGGAGAAGATTGCTATGTATCCGTGAGCAATCAAGATCGGGTTGCCGTAATCTCGTTTAAAGACGCCCGCGAGACCGCATCTTTGCCTGTGGGGCGTCATCCCCAGCGGGTAAGATTGGGAAAGATGGCACTTCAGATTTCAGAACATCGCATTCATTAAAAGTCGAAATATACTACTTCAGTAAAAACAAAATCAGTTTATACCACCTATGCATAGATACTTGATTTCAAGATAATCATCAATTCCATATTTAGATCCCTCTCGTCCGTTACCTGATTCCTTTACACCGCCAAAAGGGGCCATCTCGTTTGAAATTATACCTTCGTTGATGCCAACAATACCGTAATCAAGACGCTCCGCAACTCTCCATATCCTTGCGTGGTCCTGTGTATAAAAATAAGCAGCGAGTCCAAATTCAGTATCATTAGCCATCTTAATCACCTGGTCCTCAGTATCAAATCTGAATACTGGCGCAACTGGTCCAAAAATTTCTTCCGAAAAAACCCTCATTTCACGAGTGACATCTATGAGAACAGTGGGCTCAACAAAACTGCCCCTCAAGGAACTCATTCCGCCACCAGTTATACATTGTGCTCCCTTCGAAAGTGCGTCATCAATAATAGAACAAACGTCTTTGGCTGCGCTCGTGTTTATAAGTGGGCCCACTGTGGTAGCATTGTCGACTCCATTACCTACGACAAGATTAGCCGCCGCACTAGCTAGCATCTCAACAAATCGTTCATAAATACCGCTTTGAACGATTAAACGGTTGGAACAAACGCAAGTCTGTCCTGCATTCCGATATTTAGATGCCACCGCTCCTTGCACTGCAGACTCTAAATCAGCATCTTCAAAAACGATAAAAGGCGCATTGCCACCTAATTCCATAGAAGTTCTTTTTACTGTGCCCGAACAAGCGGCTATCAGCTTCTTACCCACCGGCGTAGATCCTGTAAAAGTGAGCTTCCGAACTAGCGGGTTTGACGTTAGCTCTGCTCCAATTGCTTCAGTATTTCCAGTCACAATATTAATCAGACCAGCAGGAAGACCAGCTTGATGAGCTAACTCGGCGAGCGCTAAGGCAGACAAAGGCGTTGCATTTGCCGGTTTGCACACCACGGCGCATCCTGCCGCGAGTGCCGGAGCTATTTTACGCGTCAACATCGCATTTGGGAAATTCCAAGGAGTTATGCAGGCCACCACACCAATGGGTTGCTTGATAACCACCAGTCTTTTGTCCTCCGAGGGTTGCGGAATAATGTCACCATAAACACGCTTAGCCTCCTCACTGAACCACTCAATATAATTTGCACCATACGTAAGTTCAGCTAATGCCTCTTTAAGTGGTTTGCCCTGTTCAAGGGTAAGTAGGAAAGCTAAGTCATCCTTATTTTGAACGATCAGATTGAACCAATCTCGCAAAACCACAGATCTGTGCTTTGCAGTAGCTAATGCCCACGAGCGTTGTGCTTGAGCGGCGGCCTCTATCATTCGTCTTGTTTCCAGAGCACCACAATATGGTACCGTGGTAATTACATCATTTGTGGCAGGATTCACCACATCCAGAGTCTCCAAGCTATCCGAATCTAACCACCGGCCAGCGGAATATATCTGCGATCTGATGAGCGACTTATTTTTGAGGACAAGTGCCATTTATGAACTCCTGGAGGAAATACATATAAAAATGTGAAAATATAATTACGTTTGTTTCAGGCATGAAGGTAGGATAAGCCAACATACCAATCAAGAGCTAAATTTATATTATCAAATGCTAACACGCAGAATTATGGTTTTCTAGCGATGGATAAGCATCATGTCTCGCTTGGTCGCAAGGCAGCACATATGCACAAAGAAAAGATCCACCAATTCGATATTGATATTTTCGAACTAGCCCCAAACATAAGAGATATAACGGGAGAAAAAATTGAAACAATATCACGGGACAACAATCTTATCAGTCCGAAGGAATAACTTTGTAGTTATTGGGGGAGACGGACAAGTCAGCATGGGCAATACGATTATGAAAGGTAATGCTCGTAAAGTTCGTCGCTTATACAAGGATCAAGTTATCGCTGGATTTGCGGGGGGAACCGCAGATGCGTTCACTTTATTCGAACGGTTCGAGGCAAAACTCGAACAGCATCATGGAAATCTAACCAGAGCGGCGGTAGAGTTAGCGAAAGACTGGCGTACCGACCGAATGCTGCGTCGACTTGAAGCACTTCTTGCTGTGGCAAACCATAGCAGTTCATTTGTGATAACTGGTAACGGTGACGTAATTCAGCCAGAAGACGATTTAATTGCAATTGGATCTGGTGGGCCCTATGCACAGGCGGCAGCAAAAGCTCTGCTTGAAAATACGAGTTTAACTGCCGAAGAAATTGTTTCTACAGGCCTCAAAATTGCAGCTGATATATGCGTTTTTACTAATCAAAATCACTGTATTGAAGTACTTGAATCTAACCCTATGACTACCAATACGGAGTAAAATACGTATGTCTCAGATGACTCCGCGTGAGATTGTGCACGAACTCAACAAGCATATCATCGGTCAAAATGACGCAAAACGGGCAGTCGCGATAGCGCTGAGAAACCGATGGCGTAGATCTCAACTTGAATCAGACCTTCGCAACGAAGTAACTCCCAAAAATATTCTAATGATTGGACCGACTGGGGTCGGCAAAACCGAAGTTGCACGACGATTAGCACGGCTTGCAAACGCACCTTTCGTAAAAATAGAAGCAACCAAGTTTACGGAAGTAGGCTACGTTGGAAAAGATGTGGAATCAATTATTCGTGATCTCGTCGAGACCTCGGTTAAACAATGTCGGGAACGCGAATTAAAAAAAGTTGCACAACGCGCTTTGGATGCTGCAGAGGAGCGCGTGCTGGACGCTCTTCTCCCTCCTCCCCGTAACTCTGAATCAAAAGAATCAACTACACGCCAAGTTTTTCGAAAGAAACTTCGCGAGGGGGAACTCGATCTAAAAGAAATAGAAATCGAGTTACATCAAGCACCAGTTGGCGTCGAAATCATGGCACCGCCGGGTATGGAAGAAATGACATCGCAACTGCAAAACATGTTTAGTGCAATGGGTAAAGGGAAAACCAATAAACGAAAACTTACCGTTAGCGAAGCACTCAAAAATCTGAAAGAAGAGGAAGCTGGGAAGCTTGTCAACGAGGAGGATATTAAGCTAAACGCGGTTGAATCAGCCGAGCAACACGGCATCGTGTTTCTGGACGAAATAGACAAAATCTGTAAACGTTCAGAGGTAACTGGCGGCGATGTCTCTCGGGAAGGAGTGCAAAGAGACTTGTTGCCGCTGATCGAGGGAAGTACCGTTACTACAAAATACGGAATGATAAAGACAGATCATATTCTCTTCATTGCCTCTGGAGCTTTCCATCTTTGCAAACCCTCTGACTTAATACCAGAGCTGCAAGGAAGACTGCCTATACGAGTAGAATTATCATCGCTTAGCATAAACGATTTCGAGCGGATTCTGACTGAACCCACTGCCTCGCTTACTAAACAATACACGGCGCTTATGGGAACGGAGGGACTCAATATAGAGTTCGACTCTGACGGGGTAAAACGAATCGCCGAAATCGCTTTTGATGTAAATGAGAGCACAGAAAATATTGGCGCAAGAAGACTTCACACTATCCTCGAACGCTTGCTAGAAGAAATTTCATTTGACGCTGCCGATTTAAGCACCAATAGAGAAAAAATCTCGATTAACGCGGAATTTGTGCAAAAACAACTGGGCGACTTAGCAAAGGACGAAGATCTCACTCGCTTTATCCTATAAAAACCTTTGGAGTCAAAAATCTACGGAAATCTTCCAACAAATCTGGATTTGAGGATAAATTTTTGAAAGTTCCGAAGCTTATTACGCTTAGCAAATGCAAGACCCTGCTCCATTTGGAGTACAAAGACGAGTTAAAAGTGGCTCTCAGTGCAGAATATTTGCGAGTATACTCGCCCAGCGCTGAAAACAAACATAGTGAGGATTTTCCAAATGGTAAGAAGTACATCCAGATTACGGACATTGCCAAGTGTGGAAATTATGCTCTCCAGATTTATTTTAGCGACGGACATACTACCGGTATTTTTACCTGGTCACTTCTACTTAAACTTTTTGATAATCATTCAAAAAATTGGAATAAATATCTTTCACAACTCCGCACCTCAGGCAAATCTCGCGAGCCCCACACCTCAACTCTAAAAATTCTCTGTAATTAATTTGAAAGACTTCTATTTTACATACCTAAATGATTCGTAGCTTAGTACAATGAAAGAGTTAAAACCTAATTTCAAAGGGAAATATGACAGAAGAGAACACCCACTTCGGGTACAAGACAATACTTTCAAAAAACAAAGCTAGCTATGTTGCGGGTGTGTTCGACTCAGTCGCGAAGAAATATGATGTCATGAACGACATTATGTCGGGTGGTGTCCACCGAATATGGAAGCACATCACAGTTGAGATATCCCGAGTAAAGCCTGGTCAGAAAGTTCTTGATGTTGCTGGTGGAACAGGTGACTTAGCAGCAAGATTTGCCAAGCGCGTAGGCCCCAGTGGCCATGTGGTGCTGTCTGACATCAACCAATCTATGCTTGATGTTGGAAGAGACCGTCTTATTGATAAAGGATTAGTCAAAAACATCTCTTATGTTTTAGCCGATGCGCAGATGCTCCCCTTTCAAGACGACAGTTTTGACATAGTTAGTATTGGATTCGGATTACGAAATGTCACTGATAAAGATCGTGCCCTAATATCAATGAGACGGGTACTGAGACCGGGAGGAAAATTATTAATCCTCGAATTCTCAAAGCCTTACAGCGACATTATCTCAAAGCTGTATGATGAGTACTCTTTTAAAATTATCCCAAAACTTGGGAAGCTATTCGCAAATGATGAAGGTAGCTACAAATACCTGGCTGAATCTATCCGAGTGCATCCGGATCAGGAAGCTTTAAAACAAATGGTACAAAAGGCCGGTCTTTTAAATGTGGAATATATCAACATGAGTGGAGGAATCGCTGCAGTCCATATGGGGATTAAACCCTGATGATTGCTAGGCAACTAACGGAATTCGGAGTTACATCGCTAGAGAAATTGGTAAATGCAGCGGTTGCCTATGACACAGAAACCGCTCAATTATTAGATGAACTCAATGATATAACAATCGCCCTTAACATAAATCCACCCGAATGGTGCTGTTGTATATCAGTTCACGATGGTCACATCGCAATCAAGTCAGGTGCCAGTGAAGAAGCGTCGGTAACTCTTAACGGTTCTATAATCGCTTTTGCAGGGATTTTGACGCAGGATAGAAATGCTATAACACTTGCCGGGAGTGGAGTAACGGTGGCCGGTGATACATTAGTGCTGAAACGGTTAGAAAATATTTTTCAAAAATTAGATGTCGATTGGGAGGCAGCACTTTCTGATTTAGTGGGCGATATTCCTGCGCATTTTGCTGTAACTTCACTGAACACTCTGGCTCGAACGGCTGAAGATAGTCGACGTCGTATCGTGACCGGGGGAGTAGAATTTGTCCAGGAGGAATGGAAAATAGTTCCCGCGATGCCAGAGTTTGAGAATTTCTCCCAAAACATTAGAAAGCTCTCTATAAATGTTGATCGAATGACATCCCGTATAGACAACCTTATTCAAAAAATAAAAACATGAGCCATCTTCGCAGAGCTCTTAAGATTCTTTCGGTTGTGGGACGCCATAGACTCGATGAATTTGTCCAAGAGAAAAAAATTTCATCCAAGTTAAAGCTTACCTTAATATTTTTCAGAGTGTTTGGACAAAATAAGGGTTCCAAAGGCGAACGGCTGCGACTAGCTCTGGAGGAATTAGGACCCATTTTTATAAAATTTGGTCAGTTACTATCCACGAGGCCAGATTTGATACCGCCAGACATTTGTCGAGAGCTCAATAAATTACAAGACAACGTTCCCCCATTTTCAACGGAAACATTTAAAGCCTTGGTAGAGAACGCATTACTGGGGAAAATTGCTGATAAGTTTTCTGATTTTGAAGAAAAACCATTAGCATCCGCATCAATTGCTCAAGTTCATGCAGCAACCACCCTGAATGGGCGGGATGTCGTGATAAAAGCAGTGCGTCCTGGAATCGAAAAAATCATCCAACAAGACATAAGGCTAATGCTTTTGCTCGCCAAATTCATTCAAAAACATAGCAAAGATGGCGAGCGCTTGCACCCGGTCAAAGTTGTATCAGACTACAGGAACGTTATTCTTAATGAGCTCAATCTCCAGTCAGAGGGCGCTAACGCTTCTTTACTCAAACATAACTTTGAGTCCTCATCTATACTTCATGTCCCAGACATTCTGTGGTCACTTTCTAACAAAGATGTACTGGTAATGGAACGAATCTATGCGACTCCAATCACTGATATTCAGACTTTAACGAATAAAGGTATTAACTTTAAAACACTTGCAGAACGAGGGATCGAAATATTTTTCACGCAAGTTTTTGAACATAATTTCTTTCACGCAGATATGCACCCAGGAAACATATTTGTCGACACCACTAATCCCCAGTCCCCGACTTACTTGGCAATTGATTGTGCAATTATGGGATCCCTCACTACTGAGGACCAGTTTTACATGGCTAGAAATTTGTTAGCTATCTTCAAACGTGATTATCGCCTCGTTGCCGAGTTACATATCCGTTCCGGTTGGGTAAGACATGATACATCGGTAACCGAATTTACTAATGCGATAAGGAGTGTTTGTGAGCCTGTCTTTCAAAGACCTCTTCAGGAGATTTCAATGGCATACATGATGGTGCAGCTTTTCGATACTGCAAGAAGGTTTAATATGGAGGTCCAACCAGGACTTATCTTACTACAAAAAACATTGCTTAACGTCGAAGGTTTGGGAAGACAACTTTATCCAAAGCTAGATCTATGGATTTCGGCCCAACCCTTCCTAGAAAAATGGCTGCGCCAAAAGTACTCGCCAAAGGGTATCTTCAAGCAGCTCAAAAATCATCTTCCAGATTGGTTGGAACAATTACCTAAAATGCCACCTTTGATTTATAGCGCTTTAGAAAATGGAAACTTGAAAAATAAGACTAATTTGGTCGAACCGTCCACGTCGCAACCACCTACCTCAAGGATTTGGCCGTCAAGGTTAGGTCTGATATTTATTATTGTAGGTATCACAACTGCGTACCCTAAATGGCAACTGATCTTCAACAACATCCCCAGTTTTAGTGTTGCAATGTTTGCTTTAGGTACTTTGCTCTTAGCTTTAAGATAACCAGCGTTGTCTAAAACCCAACAACAGTGCCATAATCCAAAAAAAGATTTAGGAAATCCCCAAAAAAAGGAAGTTGATGAATTTTATTAGTCAAATAGCTTGGAATTCGGATGGCTTAATTCCAGCGATTGCTCAGGACGCGATATCTAACAAAGTACTGATGATGGCTTGGATGAATGAAGAAGCTCTTCAGGCAACCGTTATTGAACAACGCGCTGTGTATTGGTCTCGTTCGCGGAATAAACTCTGGCGTAAAGGAGAGCAATCGGGAAATATACAACGTCTAGTCGGGTTGCACCTAGATTGCGACAACGATACTATCTTATTGAAGGTGGTACAAAAAGGCGGCGTAGCATGTCATACAGGCAGAGAGTCTTGTTTTTTTAAAATTTTACAAGATAACAACAACTGGATTGCGGCAGATGAAGTAATTCGAAACCCAGAAGAAATGTATCGATGAGTGCAGATATTTTAGAACGCTTGACAGATGTGCTGCGAGAACGAAAAAGCTGTGCAGCATCCGACTCGTATGTTGCTTTTCTTCACAAGAACGGTCTTAATACGATCCTAGAAAAGGTTGGTGAAGAATCAATCGAAACCATACTGGCCGCCAAGGATGCAGCGATCAGTGGCGACAACGAAAAATTAGTATTCGAAACTGCTGATCTATGGTTCCATTCCCTTGTGATGCTCTCGCACTTAGGATCCGACGCAAAAGCAGTCCTGAGTGAACTTGATAGACGCTTTGATGTCTCAGGGATTGAGGAGAAGGCCCTAAGAGTTAGTTCCGAATAAAGGAGAAATAAGGTTATGGGATTTGGCTGGCAAGAACTTCTAATAATACTTTTGATAGCGGCGGTAGTTTTTGGTACCAAGAAATTACGCAACATCGGTGGTGACCTTGGCGGGGCTGTTAAAGGGTTTAAAGATGCAATGTCAAATAATGACAAACAATTTTGTGATGAGCAGACCTCTGATTCTGTAACTTCTGCTGAAAAACGAAATAATATCGAATAAATCTTTTGGATTACCGACTCCAAAACATCAACACTACGCTAATCACATGTTTGACATAGCTTTTTCTGAACTTATATTAGTGGCCGTGATTTCCTTAATAGTGATGGGTCCAAATCGAGTTCCTGAGACTGTACGTTCCGTAGGCCTATGGGTTGGTAGAATAAGGCAAGCAATTTCTTCTGCGAAGCGAGAATTAGAAAATGAGGTCGGAATGGAAGAAATAAGAGAAAAACTTCACAATGAGGAAGTATTGCGAAACATTAATGAGACTAAAAAGGATATCAACCAAGAGCTTAAACAAATACAAATGTCAAGTCGAAATCGAACAGATCTATGAAACAGGAGGAACTTGAAAGTCAACCACTTGTCGCTCACCTCAATGAATTTAGAAATCGGGCTCTCCGATGCTTGTTGTCGGTATTAGTGATATTCGCGTGTCTGTTCTCTTTTAGCAATCAACTTTATCTCTACATTTCAGAACCTATTCGGAGATTTATCCCAGAAAATGCCAGTATGATAGCAACCGAAGTGGCATCACCGTTTTTAACACCATTTAAATTGACCTTAATACTATCTTTTTTTGTTGCTATGCCTTACGTACTCTACCAGACATGGGCATTTCTTGCCCCGGGGCTGTATCGACAAGAAAAAAAAATCGCAATACCGTTATTTCTATCCAGCGTTCTGTTATTCTATACAGGTGTAGCGTTCGCATATTATGTCGTGTTCCCCATAGTCTTTTTGTTTTTCAGCACAATCGTGCCAGAGGGAATAATAATAATGCCAGACATTCAGAGCTATCTAAACTTTGCACTAAAGCTATTTTTCGCGTTCGGCTTAAGTTTTGAAATCCCCATAGCTGTTGTGATACTCGCTTGGATGGGAGTTGTGAATCCCGACGCTCTATCAAAAAAACGGCCTGTAATCTTTATTCTGTGTTTTCTCTTTGGAATGCTGCTAACGCCACCGGATGTCATATCACAGATTCTACTCGCGGTTCCAATGTGGTTATTATTCGAAGTAGGCATCCTATTGGGCAAATTCGCTTATCGCGCGAATATCGAGACTCAATCCTAGCCAAGCATGTTTAAAAACTCATTTAAAAAGAGCTTTTTTTAAAGCCGAGAAATAACCGTGCCGCGTTTCTTTTGAAAGCTGAGCTTGGGGAATGAATTCAAAGCCATGAAACCCCCCTTGAATTATAGAGAAATCTACTGTTACGCCCGCCTCTTTCAAACGCTCAGCATAAATCCTATTTTCATCAACAAAGAGATCTTCGGAACCTACTGCCATGTATGTTGCTGGGAGAGACTCCAAACTCTCGGCACGAGCGGCAGCCGCGTAAGGAGACACCGGCTTATTACTTTGTTTTTCACCGAGGTATGCACTCCAACCCCGCAAATTACAGTCTCGATTCCATACTCTTGTATCCGTGATAGAAAAACTAGAGGGCGTAACATTGCGGTCATCTATCATCGGACAAAATAATAATTGGAAAATCAAATTTACCTCGCCACGATCACGTGCCGCCAAAGCAAGTCCCGCAGCAAGTCCACCTCCAGCACTTGCCCCGCCAATTGCTATCCTTTTGTCATCTACCCCTACTTTTGAGGCATTCTTAAATAACCATAAAAGAGCTGCATACGAGTCATTCAAAGCAGCCGGGAATGGAAATTCAGGAGCGAGACGATAGTCTACTGACAAAACAATACAACCCACTGCCTGCACTATTTGACCAACAATTTGGTCGTCATGCTCCACACCTCCCAAGCAATATCCTCCCCCATGTAGCCAAAGAAGAGCCGGCAATACTCCAAAATCTTTCGAAGGTCGGTACAACCTCACTTTAACCGCAGATCCATCTTTGGTGGGCACGACCAAGTCTTCAGATTTAACATCATGAATTGGAGTTAATTTCGCGATTCTTTTTCTCATAATCTCAAGGGAGAGAACTCGAGTTGCCGGTAGATCATCCCATATATTAATCTCCGGAAATTTCTCTAGATAACTCATGAGCTCTTGATCTACTCTACTTAAATCCATACATCAACTCACATCGATTAAAGAATGATTTAATATAGCATTATCCTTAAAAAATTTTACCAAAGTTGGCTTGAATTTTTTAATTGCAATTTGGGAACCGTGAATTATCTTTTGACCAAACAATGTAGATTCTGATTAAAAATTCCCAATCTCATTTCAGAAAAATTGATGATTCCTATCACAGACCTTTACATCGTTAAATCATATTGGTCTTTACTTGGTTAACATTAAGTAAACATTTTGTGTGAAACCCGAGCGACTTAGCCGCTTTCTACCTACTCAGTAAGCTCAGTTAGATTACGAAATAAATCGAGGGATTCTGGGTTAGCAAGAGCATCAACATTTATTACTGGCTCATTATGCAGCACCTTACGAACTGCAAGCTCGGCTATTTTACCATTCATTGTCCTTGGGATATCAGCTACCGCAATAATCTTTTTAGGCACATGCCTAGGAGTAGTCTCCTCACGAATCGTTGAGCTAATCGAGGAACGTAAATCATCTGTCATCTCAACTCCATTTTCTAATACTACAAACAAGATTACGCGCACATCATCCTCCCAAACCTGGTCAACACACACATAATCTACTAATTCATTGAACGTCTCTAATTGTCGGTATATTTCCGCGGTACCAATCCTGACTCCGGCTGGGTTTAGTATAGAGTCAGTCCTGCCATGAATCACAATCCCCGAATGAGAACTAATCTCTGCATTATCTCCTTGTACCCAAACCCCGGGGAACACACCAAAGTAGGTCGCCAAATACTTCTCATTATGTTTGTCATTCCAAAAATAAATGGGAGCACTTGGAAAAGGTTTTCTGCACACTAGCTCACCCTTTTTCTGCCTCACCGAATTTCCATATTCATCCCAAACTTCCACAGCCATACCCAATCCAATGCACTGAATCTCGCCTTCCCAGATAGGCAGACATGGGTTACCCAGAACAAAGCAAGATATTATGTCAGTGCCTCCAGAAATCGATGCTAAAGAGATTTCAGATTTCACATCACGGTAGACATATCTAAAGCTTCTGCTAGACAGCGGTGAACCAGTAGAAAGAATGCATCTTAACTCAGACAGATCATTAGTTTCGCAAGGTTTTACACCCTGTTTTTCCAGCGAAGCAAGGTATTTTGCGCTTGTACCAAAAACCGTGACTTCTTCTTCTTCAGCTAAATCGAATAATGACTTTGGCATCGGATAAAATGGAGAACCATCGAATAAAACCAACGTCGCTTCAGAGGCGAGGGCACTCACTAGCCAATTCCACATCATCCAACCGCATGTCGTAAAGAAAAACATCCTATCATGTGAGCTTAAATTTACATGCAGACGATGTTCTTTTAGGTGTTGAATAAGAGTGCCCCCGGCACCGTGTACTATACATTTTGGCGCTCCAGTTGTTCCAGAGGAGTACATAATAAACAAAGGGTGATCAAAGGGGAGTTGTTCGAAAACAAGTTTGGGCGTATTCTCCTTTATCAAGAAGTTCTCAAAAAGGATTCCCCCTCTTTCAGACGTCGTAGTTTTAAACTTATCTATTACTGGCACTATCACGAGGCATTGGATGCTCTTTATTTGTTTGCAGAGCGCCTCAACAATCCGAGAAGAGTCGATGGTTTTACCGTTGTAAAGGTACCCATCACAAGCGATTAATAGCTTTGGCTGAATTTGTCCAAACCTATCTATAACCCCGTTGATGCCAAAGTCTGGCGAGCACGATGACCAAATAGCTCCGATGCTGCTTGCCGCGAGCATCGAGATTATTGACTCACTGATATTCGGCAGGAAACCAACAATCCGATCACCACTCGTCACTCCTATACCCCTCATCGCCGCAGCACACTGCTCCACCCTCTGGTACAACTGCTGATAAGTGAGTGTGTGACGTGTTCCATCTTCTAAACGTCCAATTACTGCAATTTTATCACTAGAAGTCCGCAATAAATTCTCTGCATAATTGAGTCTGGCGCCAGAAAACCACTGCGCTCCAGGAAATTCATCCCTGCTAACTAAGACTTGATTAAAATATACCGATGACTTTATTCCAGTATAAGTCCAAACCGCAGACCAAAAATTTTCTGGGTTGTCAACGGTCCATTTTTGAAATTCATCATAGTCAGAAAAGCATACCGAGTAGATCTTCGAAATCGAATTCATAAATTGCTGGAGATTAGAGCTCATAATCTCCTCTTGCGTCGGTTTCCAGAGCAATTTATCCGATTCTTCTGACATTGTCTGATCCAATATATATTGAAATAAAAGTGTAAACTTCGCTGGGGTACCTATCAACGGGTTTAACTATAAAATCTTTTTGTGAGTTTTCTATTTAAAATTGAATGCTGGAAGTTTCCATAATGATTAGGGTAAAGTAACAGCTGGCAATTGGCTTACACTTCACAAGAAATCGTCAAAAAGGGCTTCATTCGCTATGCCGAGTATGGACATCGTATCGGAGGTCAATGCCTCTGAAATTTTAAATGCAACAAATAATTCAAACCGAGAGATATCTTCTCGCTTTGATTTTCGTGGAGTGGACGCAGCATTCGATTATACTAAAGAACACGTAACTGTTAGGGCCGAAGCTGAGTTCCAATGTCAACAACTACTTGATATTTTTCGTGCCCAGTTGATGAAACGTAAGGTCGATCCTCGTGCGATGCTATTCAATGAAAAAGCTCTCCATAGAGGAAAAACATTTTCAATACCCATCACCTTTAAACAGGGCATTCCACAAGAGGTCTGTAAAAAAATTGTAAAACTCGTAAAGGACTCAAAATTAAAAGTTCAATGTCAGACTCAGGGTGATCAGGTACGTGTGTCTGGTAAAAAAAGGGATGATCTGCAGAAAATTATGTCCATTATAAGAGAAGCTGAACTTGAGCAACCATTTCAATTTAAAAATTTTAAAGATTAAGCTATGGTTACTTGATAACTATAGTTGTTTCCTTCCGTCACCACAAAGAGTTGAAGAGAATGAGTTCACACCCAACCATATATACTTCTGAGAAAACTACTTATCACCTAATACAAGAGCAAAATAACCATTACACTGCGGATATTACCTCCAAAACTGACTATTAATATCAGATTTTTTCAGGATATGACCCTTAAATTCGTTATCAAAAGTCGGACTCCTGAAATAATATTGAAAGTTACCACTCTATTCATAAACAGCAGCATGATATTGCCGACAACAATAGACACGACACTCCAAGTGGTCATCGTGAAAATTAGTTAACGACTCTTCGATGCCTGTCTAAATGGTGAGGTATCATGCTTTAGGAGTGTGGATTTTTCTGCGCTTTTTTATTTTTCAGACTCAAAGGTATCCATGAGTTTCCTATTGAGAATTCTCCATAGTTTGTCTAATTCACTTTGAAAGTCGCTCAGAAGCATCCATATTTCCGGAGACACAGGCCCGCAATCGGTCTCATCCAGCGGGAATTTCCTCCCAAAAACAGAAACCCAATCATATGCAGGATGCCCCAGCGCTACATATTCCCAATCTAAAAAATACAAACCATCATCGCTCACTAACACATTTTCCGAAACAAGATCATGATGACAAAGACTTGGTGTCCAATCCTCAGAATCTATATGTTCAGCAGCAGAGAGAAGTTGATCAACGTCAACGAATTGTAAGTGCTTGCTGGTTAGCTGTGTGACATAATTTTCACAATGACTGAGATAACTGAAGCGCGGCTCATTTTCCTTACTATAAGACGATATTTCTTTTAATTTTTTCTTTATTTGTAACATTAAATATGGGTTTCCTAACATTTTTTGTGTTAATTTTGATCCATTTATATATTCGCTCACCATCACTTCCTCACTGACAAACAAAACTTTAGGTACCAAGTTTGAATCAGCCAATACAGTCAAAACGTCTATTTCTCGCGCTCTATCGATACCCAGCAGATTGGCATAGGCACAATTTACTCTGATAACAGCCCTCTGATCTGCGGCTCCGACCAAGAAACTATGGTTGGTAAGTCCATTGGGGAGCTTGTAGTGAACTTCAGGCCTAGACTTTAAATGACATCGATTACTGCGATTCCAAGTTTGCCACCGATTCAACGTCAGCTGAAGGATATTGTTTATTCTCCCGTTGATAAATTGCTCTCCAATGTATATAGCCCGCAATAGACATCACAATGTATATCATGAAAAGAGTAGCTGTCTGATACAACTCGCGGTCAATATACAAGAATATAGACAAACTATTTATAACGATCCAGTAAAGCCAATTTTCAAGGATCTTCCTAGCAACCATGAAAGTCGTAATTACGCTTCCCCATGTAGTCAGCGAGTCAAGATACGGTAGGCGAGCGCTTGTGTTCAAGTCCAGCATAACACCGGATATAATAGATATAAGACATATCATACTTACAACCTTAAAATGTCGACTTAATTCCCAACTTTTAATTTTCAACCGCTTAATTTTCGTCTTAGGCGTCTTCCAACAAAACCATCCATAGAGAGCCATCATCACATAGTAGATATTTAGAGCAGATTCCATATACAAGTTAACACCTCGGAAGATCCAGGCATATAACACAGTGCTCACGAGCGCAAAGTACCAACAGTAGATGTTTTCGCGAATCGCTAAAAACAAATAAGCAATCGCACATAACACTGCTAATGTTTCCAAACTAAGCCAAGAAAGCATCACTCATAAGGCCTCATAGCCAGGGATTATTTTGACAACATAAACTGCCATGTGATAACAGCGATAGCATTCAGCGATCGTCTTTTGCACAGCGTCCATCGCGATTATGTAGTCACCCTGTATAACTGTGCTAGTCGGAAAAGTGGTAATCTGAAGATTATCGAAGCGATTAATGCGCTCGATAAAACCCTTTATCGGCGGGATAAATTCCTCTCGGTTCGGGTACATACTGATATCAATTGTGACCTGCACTCTAGACACCTCTGTTGATTAAAATAAGTTCACAGAAAATTAAAAAAATCTATACCCTCCACTTAAGCCTAGCACTCTCGGTTCTCCGTATTGGAAGTAAGATTCAGTTGCGTAATACTTTCGCGGATCATTTCCGAAACGGAATCCCCTAATAATTATCTCTTCATCAAAAATGTTACGTGCCCAAAGTGCTGCCATCCAAGTACCGTCATCATAAGTCAAGTTCGTGTTGACCAACTGGTATGCCTCAGATTGAGTGTTGTGGCTTGAAGAGAGGTAAAAGTCATCTTTGCCCTCAAGATTTAGCGTCCACACCCAGTTATCAGCTATTCTGACGCCGACACCAACATCGAACTGATAGCTTGGAGCATGGGCCTGTTCTCGACTATTCAAATAATCAGATGAAGGGGTATTATACTCTGTCTGCAATCGGCCCAAAGATCCTGAAAGTGTGACCCGATCGGAGGCATCCCAAACAAATTCTAGCTCGAAGCCGTAATTGCTGCCTTTAGCCGAATTACCGAGATAATCTATAAAATCACTTGCATTGCTATCAACACGGGGTTGGACGAGTGATTGTTTAATTTGTATGTCTCTGCGCTCTTGATAAAACAGCGCAATTTGTGTGCTGAATTTATCCTGCATCCATGACGCTTTAAATCCTGTTTCCACGTTCCACATAAATTCAGTATCAAATTCGCGATCCTCAGGCGCTAGATCGGGGTCACTGTTGACACCGCCCGCTTTATAGCCGCGAGATATCAAGCCATATACCACTCTACCCTCATCCATTTTGAACTGTAGCGATATTCTACCACCCCATAAGTCCTCATCGACATTATGCATGACTGCGTCAGTATCAACATAAGTTGCGTCCCGATTTTCGAATCGGATACCAGTCAGCAAGTTCAGCCTGGAAGAGACATCTAAGGAAAGTTGTCCATACACTGCACTGTTTCTGGTATCGAAAGTACTCGAAAAATCTTTACTGTTGTAAGTGTACTCTCTTATCAAAGTTTCACTCTGCTGCCGAGAGTAGACTCCAAATACCCAAGCCACTGGTAGATCCATTACCAAGGCAGGCCGATTCGAGATAAACCGAAAATCAATTGTGCTATTTTCTCGATCTCTGAGGTAGTTATCCTGTGAATTATACTCCCAACCATCACACGCCAGCCCTACGCAGATAGATGGGTAAGCCCAGTCCTCATCGTAACCATATTCAAGATCACTTTGAACGCGACTCGCCATACCAATAAACTGTAAATCTTTATTTAGATCCCAAGTGGTTTCAACACCCAACGCGGTTGATTTTTGCCGATCATGTCCTGGATTGTCCGAGAAGGTTGTGCGGGTATTATCCAAGGAAAACCCATCATAGCCATTATCTACGTCGACATGAAAAATCGTTAATTTCGTTTTTAAATCATTGCTAATAGCCCATTCAGTAGTAGATCGAAAACTCAACTCATCGATACCGTCCGTATCATCACGCCGGAGATAATCGTTAGTTATATAACCATCACTTTTGTGACTCTGAATCGCCAATCTGGACCCAACTTTTTGGCTAATAGGTCCACCCAATGCTGTAAAAAATGTATTGGAATCATATGTACCAGAAGTCAAAGTAAGAGTTCCCTCCATATCCTCACTTGGCTGATAAGATTTAAGGTTGATTAATCCAGCCAGAGCATTTGCGCCAAAAAGCGTGCCCTGGGGTCCTCGTAATATTTCAACCTGCTCAATATCCATCGTTGTAGCAGCACCGGCGATCCCAGTAAAGTCAATACCATCTATTGCTATACCTACTGAAGGGTTTATAGGCTCAATAAATTGACTGCGCTCTCCAATTCCCCTAATTTGCACAAAACGTCCCCTCGATGCTCCACTTGCAAAGTTCACATTCGGAGCCAGATTCAGAATTTGGTCTAGGTGCTTCGCCTGTCGACGAGCAATATCTTTACTCGACAAGACAGTCACACTGTTAGATAACTCTAACAGCGCCGAATCTCGAAAATCCGAAGTCACGATCACCTCCTCCAACTCAGTCGCAAGGGAAAGTGAAGGTACAAATATACCCATGAACACCACGATAAAATATTTTAGTATTGGAACAAAAACTATAAAGGAGTCGAAAACTGTGGAACTTTTCATAGAGGCCTCGGTCGAATAAACTGCGTAAACCCAGACATACGAACGAAGTTAATAGAATATATCCTATTCCTACGCCGGCATTACCCGGGTCAGGTTCGAAGGGTACATCTCAGGCTTCACCAGCCGCCCCTTAGGAGTCTTTATGATACCATTCTGTACTTGCTGAAATCAACAACTGAGGAGCTCTTGAGAGAAACAACCGGATTTGCAATCGGACAAAATTTAGGAAGAGATCAAAACAACACCTACCGCCTCGGCTATTTCCTGTGGCTTTAAACTTGTTCGGAAAACGCGAAAGCCCAGTTTAGACACACTGGTTTCCAGCTATATGTTATTTGACGACCACCAGTTCTAACAATCTATGAAGCACTTCAGATCTTTGCAGTGACGTCAGGGTCATAACCTGTCGACATATGTCATCCACCTGATCAATTGCCGTAGGTTCCACAGCATTGAATGCCTCTGTCTTTGCCGACACATCGGGTCCAGGATTGTAGAGGTATTCTGGAGTAACATTAAGAAATTTTGCGATCCTCACAACAGAATCGCGACGCAAGTCTAATGTTGTTTGGCTTAGAATCCTATTGATGGTTGGCTGAGGAACTCCAGCGCCCCTAGATAGTGCACTTTGAGACAAACGTCTTTCCCGCATCAAGCGAGCTAGCTGCTTTCTAATACTATTTTCCATATTTCCCCCACCCTTGCGTCCACTTTGTTTACGAAAGGCCTTTCTTATTAGTTTTTATAAAAATCTTCTCATCAAAACTATAACACAAATGCCTCATGCTGGTGCAAGTAAACCGTAGCACCGTTATGCCTTCTAACCATAAAAACCGGTTTGAGATATAACTTATTCCAGCCTCAGCGGTCTGTTGCTTTGCCATCAATCAGCGAGGTTCAATACGACCATTAATTAATTCCTCAATCACGGCAGGCTCTGCCAAAGTTGAGGTATCACCGAGTTCGTAGATCTGACCAGCGGCGATTTTGCGGAGAATTCTACGCATGATCTTTCCAGATCTTGTCTTGGGAAGCGCGGGCGCCCACTGAATTATATCCGGTTTTGCTATAGGTCCAATTTCTCTTGCACACAACGCTCTAAGTTCACCCTTTAATTCGTCTGTCATTATCGCAGAAGACATTGGCGTCACAAAACAATAGATGCCCTCCCCTTTGATCCTGTGAGGACAACCAACCACCGCTGCTTCAGCAATTTTTTCATGTAAAATTAGAGCGCTTTCTACCTCCGCCGTCCCCATTCTGTGACCTGAAACATTCAACACATCGTCCACTCGTCCTGTAATCCAGTAATCACCATCCGAATCACGTCGGGCGCCATCTCCAGTAAAATAGTATCCCTGATAAGGTCTATAGTAGGTATCAATACAACGCTGGTGATCCCCGAAAACGGTCCGAATTTGCGATGGCCAAGAAGATTTGATCACAAGTAGTCCCGATCCTTCTTCTTTAATTTCATTGCCATCTGCGTCTAACAAAAGTGGTTCAATACCAAAAAATGGTTTTGTGACGGATCCCGGCTTCAATGTGGTAGCTCCCGGAAGCGGAGTTAACATGTGCGCACCAGTTTCAGTCTGCCACCAGGTATCGACGATAGGACACCGAGAATTACCCACTTTTTTGTGGTACCACTCCCATACTTCGGGGTTAATTGGCTCTCCAACAGTGCCCAAAATTTTTAAAGAAGCTCGCGATGACGTTTCTAGCCAATAATCACCAGCTCCCATAAGAGTTCTAATAGCCGTTGGGGCGGTATAAAATTGGTTAACCTTATATTTATCAACCACTTGCCAAAACCGAGACATATCAGGGTAACTTGGTACGCCCTCAAAAACAAGCGTTGTGCCTCCATTACATAGAGGCCCATAAACAATGTAACTATGCCCGGTGATCCAACCAATATCAGCTGTACACCAATACACATCCCCATCTCTATAGTCAAAGGTGTACTTGTGAGTCATTGCCGACATAAGAAGATAACCACCCGTGCTATGCACCACTCCTTTTGGTTTCCCAGTTGATCCCGAGGTATAGAGAACAAATAATGGGTCCTCAGCGTCCATTTCCTCAGGCTCACAATAGGTATCAACTTCTCGAATTGCCGCCTCATAACTAACGTCGCGACCCTTTACCCATTGGACTGGTGCCCCTGCTCTATTTACAATTATGCAACTACGAACAGCAGAACAAGACTCTAAAGCCTGATCAACATTTGCTTTTAATGGAATTTTTTTTCCGCCTCGAGTTCCCTCCGTAGCAGTGATAACCACACGACAATCGGCATCTAAAATTCTGTCCTTAAGGGACTCTGGAGAGAACCCCGCGAAGACAACAGAGTGGACTGCTCCAATTCTCGCACACGCCAGCATGGCAAAAACTGCTTCAGGAATCATCGGAAGGTAAATGCAGACCCGATCTCCCTTCGAAACTCCCTGCTTTCTCAGTAAATTACCAAAACGTGAAACGTTTTCATAAAGTTCTCTGTAAGTTATAACATCGTCATCCTGCGGATCATCTCCCTCCCATAACAATGCAGCTTGATCACATCGCTTCGACAGGTGACGGTCGATACAGTTAGTTGAAACATTTAACTTACCACCGTCAAACCAACGAGCATTGCCCCGCAAAAAATCGGAAGTACATGCAGTAACCCAAGGCACGCTCCAGTCTATAAATTTTTTTGCTTGCTCCTCCCAAAAAGATTCGGGTTGCTTAATGGAATGCATGTACATCTTTTGGTAAGTTAACTCATCAATTAAAGCCTCTTTTTCTAGTAAGGGGGAAACGGGGTAGACTTGCGTGTTATGCATTTTTAGGTTCCTTCTTCCTCAAATAAAAATAAACACCAAATTTTATGAAACAATAGTGCACAATTTTTAACACAAATTTTCTGTAAAAAAATTACAATATACAAAAAAATTGCGATTTAATCTTTTCCAAACGACGTAAAACAATTATCATCCAAAATTGCAATTGAAAATAGTTTACAGCTTCTAAAGTTTTATCACTAAAGGCCTTTCTTCTATGATTACTGTGGCAATTAACGGATTTGGCCGTATAGGTCGAAATATTTTACGGGCTTTTTATGAGCGCGCTGACTTGCGAGAGAAAATTCGCATCGTTGCGGTAAACGATTTGGGTGACATATCTATTAATGCCCACCTGCTTAAGTATGATACCGTTCACGGCCGTTTCAACTATGAGGTTAACACTGAGGCCAACTGCCTAAATGTAGAACAGGATCGCATTCACTGGTTTTCAAAAAAAGATCCAAGGCAATTGCCGTGGGCCGAGTTAAATATTGATATTGTTTACGAGTGCACAGGTGTTTTTACAAATAGAGAGGCCGCCGCCGCGCATCTAGAATCAGGAGCACGGCAGGTACTGATATCTGCTCCCGGAAAAAATGCAGATGCGACGATCGTGTTTGGCACAAACCATCATACACTTTTAGCCTCTCATAAAATTGTGTCAAATGCGTCTTGCACCACCAATTGTCTAGCCCCACTAGTGCAGCCGCTGCATAGAGAATTAGAAATAAGAGAGGGTTTTATGACCACGGTGCATGCATATACTAACGATCAGCAATTGAGTGATGTATATCACGCTGACGTTTACAGAGCACGGTCTGCAACTCAATCTATGATCCCAACAAAAACTGGGGCAGCGAAAGCAATCGGTTTAGTTATCCCTGAACTAGAGGGAAAACTTAATGGTTTGGCCGTGAGAATTCCAACAATCAACGTTTCTTTAATTGATCTAACCTTTAACGCGGGGCGCGAAACAAGTGTGGAAGAGGTAAATCAAATAATGCAAGTAGCAGCCACTGCTGACCAGGATGGAGTTCTTGACTACTGCGTTGAGCCTTTGGTTTCTGCTGATTTCAACCACTGCAGTTACTCTTGTAGCTTTGATGCCACGCAAACTTCTGCGAACGGATCGTTAGTTAAAGTAATGGCGTGGTATGATAATGAGTGGGGATTCTCAAATCGAATGCTCGATACAAGCGTTGCGATGTCGGAAAAGATGCTTTAATGCTTCGAAGAACTAAAATTGTCGCCACTTTGGGTCCAAAAAGTAACGACGAGGCTACTATAAAGAAACTGATCCAATCGGGGGTTAATGTATTCCGTCTGAACTTCTCTCATGGAAATTCAGACGATCATCAAAAAACCGCCTTACTAATCCGCACAATCTCAAGCGCACTTGAAATTCCCATTGCAATTCTATGCGACATGCAAGGACCAAAAATACGTATTGGGCGGTTTAAGGGCAACACTCAAATTCTTCTATCAGCGAAGCAAAGATTTCGTTTAGACAGCGAGCTTGGTGAGAGAGATGGACACCAGCATTGCGTTTATATGGATAAAATGTATCTCGATGATCTCCAAAAAGGGGATCAGCTATTACTTGATGATGGTCGCATTTCGCTTAAAATAGAGAATAAACAACTAAATGCTGTCGAATGTGTTGTTATCAATGGAGGAGCCTTGTCGGGTAGTAAAGGGGTAAATAAATTCGGCGGAGGTTTGTCAGCAGATGCTCTAACACCAAAAGATAGGAGCGATATAGGAGCGGCGGCTGCACTCGGCACTGATTACTTGGCGATTTCTTTTGTGCACTCCAAAAAAGACATAGAGGAAACTCGGAAATTGTTAGCAGCAGCTGATAGCGCTGCTCATATAATTGCAAAAATTGAACGTGCAGAGGCAATCAGAGAAGAGAACTTGCCCGGTATCATAAATTCCGCGGATGGATTAATGGTAGCGCGCGGTGATCTCGGCGTTGAGATCGGCGATGCGAACTTGATGGCAGTTCAGAAACAACTGATCGATGCAGCTAATAACGCAAATCGCGTAGTGATCACTGCTACACAAATGATGGAATCAATGATAACGACTCCAGTCCCCACTAGAGCAGAGGTCTTTGATGTGGCAAATGCTGTGCTTGATGGCACAGATGCTGTGATGCTGTCGGCAGAGACCGCTGTCGGAAAATATCCGGTCGAAACGGTTCAGGCAATGGCAAGGGTAATTGAGGGGGCAGAAAAATACCCTCTCGCTCAACGCTCAACACACAGGATTAACGAGACATTTGCTCGAATTGATGAGTCTGTGGCGCTCGCAACCATGTATATAGCCAATCATTTGGAAGCTGTATCTGCAATCATCTGTATGACAAAAACCGGGTTCACTCCGTTAATTATGTCCCGAATTAATTCCTCAATGCCAATTTATGCAATGGCACAAAAAGAGGGAACGAGTGAGATCACAGCACTTTATAAAGGTGTTTTTCCAATTCCCTTTGAGACAGATTCGCTTCCACCACAAGAGATAAAGGACAAGGCAATAGAAATATTACGAAAAAGAGGCTCAATAAAGAGGGGTGATATAGTTCTTATAACACGCGGGGACATTGTTGATGTGGGGGGGAGCACCAACGGCTTGCAAGTCATACGGATCGAGGACTAAAACTATAAGCTCGATAAGCCATTCAGTCGCAATAGAAAATCTCCAAATCAGTAACCTTTTGTTGTAAAACAGACCTTATTGGAAACTCGTATATATCTCGACCTTCTAAAACCTCCTCTAACATCTGCAATTTGGATGTACCAGTAAGATGAAGAAATATGATCGTACTTCTCAATAACCGAGGTAGAGTCAAAGTGATTCTCTCGTGTGGTGCAGTATCAGGGGAGGTTGCCAAACAGTCTAAACCAGATTCCATGTCAAGGCCGGATACTAGGTTTGTCATGCCTGGAAATAATGAAGCCGTGTGCCCATCATTACCCATACCAAGGACAACAGCACTGAACTTGCCGACTTGTTTCAAACGAGTTGCAAGCTCTTTTTGACCCTCTTGCGCCGACATTGCTTTGTTTTTAAGCGATATGAAGGACGCATCGGTAGCGCGATGGATTAATAAATTTTCACGAACTAATCTCTCGTTGCTGTCAGAGTGTGAAGCATCAACCCACCTTTCATCAGCCAGTGTAATTGATACTCGATCCCAAGCAATGTCCTGCTTGGCCAGTTGTTGAAAAAAACCTATCGGCGTTCTACCACCTGACACGACTGCAGTAGCCCGACCATGTAAAGAAATGTCAGTTTCAAGGTGCCCAGCAACCCTAAGAGCTAAATCAACATTTAGGTCGTGTGGGGTGCGAAATTTCTTGATCAAGCGCCGCCCTCATACCAACTTCGCCCATCGCGTTCTATCAATATTTCGGCCTTTGGCGGTCCCCATGACCCAGCACCGTATGATTTGACCTCAACGTTTTTTTCTCGCCAAGCCGAAAGTAATTCATCGCACCACTTCCACGAGGCCTCAATTTCCTCGCGACTCACGAATAACCATTGATTTCCATTGATCACCTCAAGAAACAAACGCTCATATGCATCAGCAATGCGAACACTGTCAGAATCACCTAAAAAGTCCAGATTAAGTATGCGCCTCTCAATGCCTAAAGGCTCCTCGAGGCTTTGTTTCTTAGACACCATCTCCAATTCGATACCCTCATTGGGTTGTAAGCGTATTACCAATCTGTTTCGCGCGCCACCTTGTCCGCCACTAAAAATAGTATGTGGACTTTCTTTATAGGTTATAATGACTCGAGTCACTTTCTTTCCCATACGCTTCCCCGTGCGCAAGTAAAAAGGAACACCTGCCCATCGCCAATTATCAACATATGCCTTGAGAGCAACAAAAGTTTCTGTACTACTCTTCCCAGAGTCTCTGCCTTCCTCCTCAAGATATCCAACTACTGGCTCTCCGTTAATCCATCCAGCATTGTATTGCCCACGCACCGCATTCTGTAAAACCGAATCGATGGTTATTGGTCTTAATGCGCGCATTAACTTAACCTTTTCCCCGCGGATTTCTCCTGCCTCAAGCGAATTAGGCGGCTCCATTGCAACCATACACAACAACTGCAATAGATGATTTTGCACCATATCTCTTAGCTGACCCACAGAATCATAGTAACTCCATCTACCCTCAATACCAACGGTCTCAGCCGCGGTAATCTGGACATGATCAATACAGGTATTATCCCATTGACTGTGAATAACACGATTTGCAAAACGCAACGCTAAAAGATTCTGCACTGTTTCCTTACCCAAATAATGATCGATTCTGTAGATATTTTTTTCGTCAAAGTACTTGCCAACTACATCATTCACCTCTTGAGAACTTTTTAGGTCATGTCCGATCGGCTTCTCGAGCACAATTCTCGTTTGCGAGTCGATACATCCCGCCCCATTTAAATGACTACTAATGGGTCCATATAAACTTGGGGGCGTAGCAAAATAATAGATGACCGTCCGTTTTTTCACTAACCAATGCTGGAGATCTTTAAAATCTCTTTTGTTAGTAAAATCTACCTTAAGAAAATGAAGGCGCCTGCTAAAAGATTTCCATGATCCTTTGTCGAGACCCTCTGCGAGCATAACGTTTTGCAGAATTTTTTCAAGCTGAGAAACAAATTCTTTACTGGTTTGCGATCGCCGCGCCAAAGCAAGGATACGGACGTTATCCTCCAGCAAACCAGCATGATGGAGCCTGTACAATGCTGGAAATAACTTCCTATTGGCTAAATCTCCCGATGCTCCAAAAATAATTAAATCAGTATTTTTTGACATTTCCTCACTTACCTCACAACAAGTACCTTTTTAGTATTATGAGCACAGCTCCATAGCTCGAGTAGCCAATTTTTCTATGTCCGACCACTTTTTGTCTCTTATCATGGCCCTCGGCGCGATCCATGAACCTCCTACCGAAAGCACATTGTCAAGCGCCAAATATTCTCTTATGTTGTCTGGATTAACACCTCCCGTAGGACAAAATTTTAAACCAGGAAATGGGCCCATCAATGCTTTTAAAAAAGAAACCCCTCCCACCGAGTGTGCTGGGAAGAGTTTAAAATTCCGATACCCATATTGCATGCCCTCCATCAACTCCGACACCGTGGACACCCCTGGAAGCAATGGAATTGACGCCCGTTGTCCAGCCTCCAAAAGCCGTGATGTAGATCCAGGTGATACCATATACCTGCATCCCAAGTCTTGGGACAGGGAAATTTGCTGCTCACTACATACAGTGCCAGTCCCAACAATAGCCTCAGGTACGGACTCAATAATATTTCTTATACCATCAACCGCGGCATCTGTTCGAAGAGTAATCTCTAGTGCAAAAATTCCGCCGGTAATTAGTGCCCTGGCAAGTGGCACAGCATCTTCACTATGCTCAAGTGTTATTACAGCAATCAGCGGATGTTCCTCCATCAACTTACGCATAAGTAAACCCTTAGTCACCTTTCAATTTTTTTGCAGCACCAACCAAGCCTACGTTAGGCCTGGTGATCAAATAAACGGGAATTGGTGCTAAATAACGAGCGAAGCGACCCTTATTCTCGAAGGCGCCACGAAACCCACTTCCCACAAAAAACTTTTTAAAACGTGGTACAATTCCTCCTGCGATATAAACCCCCCCACGCGCTCCATAAGTTAGGGCTAGATTGCCGGCTGTTGAACCAAGTATTTCACAAAACAAAGACAATGTATGCTTCGATATTGGACATATCTCCTCATTACCTGCTTGGACCACCTCTGCTGAGCTAGTGAATCTTGGGTTCTCGTTGCAACTATCACAGAGAGCTGAGTAAATGTTCATCATCCCATCGCCGGATAGCAATCGCTCAAGCGAAACACGCTCGTATTTTTTCGAAAGATAGCTTAGCACCAATGTTTGCACGTCACCTACCGGAGCAAAATCAGCGTGACCTCCCTCACTATCAATTACGTGGTAGCCATTTTTAACAGGCACGATTGCTGAAACACCTAGGCCTGTCCCGGGCCCTAAAATCGCCATCGGAGAATTAGCAATATGTGATCCTCCTCCTATCTTTACATGATCAGACAGCATTAAATCTGATATTCCATGCGCTATTGCTTCAAAATCATTAATTATAGCTAGCGATTGGCACCCAAGCCCGCAAAGTAACTCGGTTTTTGAAAATTCCCAGTGACTGTTTGTAAAACATATGTGCTCACTATCCGTAGGGCACGCTACCGCAAAACAAACCCGCTTAGGTGAATGTTGAAAACCCAAAGAAGATCTAATCTCAGCAAGTAATAAGGATATCACCTCACTGAAATTAGGATATTCACGCACAGAATGATAGAACTCCTTGATTATCTTATGTTCTTCTCCGTGTATGACCCCGAACCTCGCGTTAGTTCCACCAATATCAGCCACTAAATCCCATGAAGCTGTCATATTCATCGGACCTCCGCAAATAGGTAGGATGCCCCTTGCTCCGCATTACCAATATTTTCCCTGTTAATGGCAAATAGTTCTCTTCCGCAGCCAGACTGATTATGTTGCGAGGAAACTGAAATCTCTCTTTGCATGATAAAATCAATATCACCGACTACGGTCAACTCTCCCCTCTCGGCATCAAGCCTAATCACATCACCATCTACCAAATGACTTAACAACCCACCCTCGCAAGCTTCTGGCACCAAATGTATAGCTGCAGGAACTTTACCTGATGCTCCCGACATTCGACCATCTGTGACAAGCGCAACGCGATAACCGCGATCCTGCAAAGTCCCCAGAAAAGGAGTAAGTTTATGTAATTCTGGCATCCCACGAGCTCTCGGTCCTTGATATCTTACTACGAGGATACAATCTCGATTTAATTCACCTGCCTCAAACAGTGGTTGGAGGTCGTTTTGGTCCTCAATTACAACAATAGGCGCCTCGACAAAACGGTGCTCCTCTGCAACCGCTGAAATTTTAATGACACATCGACCCAGATTCCCTGTCATCAATCGCAATCCACCCTCTTTTGCAAAGGGATCGCCGATGCTTGCCAAGACAGTCGTGTCAAAAGATTCCGATGGAGCCTCACGCCATTTCAAAGCACAGTCGTCCAAAAAGGGTTCTTTGACAAAATCTGCAAATGTATTTCCCCAAATCGTTGCCGCGTCAGGATGCATATAACCCGCCGCTAACAGTTGTCGAAACAAGCAGCTGGTACCGCCCGCAGCATGGAAATGATTCACATCCGCTTGGCCATTCGGGTAGATCCTTGTCATCAAAGGAACCTCTGCCGAAAGATCTGCAATGTCTGACCAATCCATCAAAATACCTGCTGACCGCGCAATGGCCACCATATGCATGGTGTGATTTGTTGATCCCCCTGTTGCTAAAAGAGCAACCGTAGCATTTACAATGGCGCGCTCATCCACCACCCTACCAACTGGTCGAAAATCATTCCCAAGTGAAGTAATCTTGCAAACTTGCTGAGCCGCCTCTTTCGTGAGTGCGTCTCTTAAAGAGTTATCAGGATTGATAAAAGAGCTTCCCGGCAACTGTAATCCAAGTGCCTCCAAAACTACTTGGTTACTATTAGCAGTTCCATAAAAGGTACAAGTTCCATGACTGTGGTATGAATCAGCTTCTGCCTGCAAAAGTCGATCTCGATCAATTTTACCCTCGGCAAACAGCTGCCTGATACGTTGTTTCTCTTTGTTGGGCAATCCTGATTCCATGGGACCCGCCGGGATAAAAATGGCAGGTAAGTAGCCAAAACTAAGAACACCCATTAACAAACCAGGCACAATCTTGTCACAAATACCCAGCGAAACAACACCATCAAACATCTGATGGGACAGCGCTACTGCCGTACATTGAGCAATGAGGTCACGGCTTAACAGACTCAATTCCATCCCATTTTGGCCCTGTGTGACTCCGTCGCACATGGCGGGTACACCTCCAGCTACTTGACCGGTACTGCCAACCTCTCGGAGTGCTTGTTTTATCTTTTCCGGGTAATTCGCATAGGGCTGATGCGCGGATAACATGTCATTATAGGCAGTCACAATTGCAATATTGGCAGCCTCCATGAGCCTGATACTCTCCTTATCAGCACCAGAACATGCAGCGAAACCATGAGCAAGGTTGCCGCAGCTTAGCTTTCCGCGTTCAGGGCGAGTGCCATAATCCTTTTCTAACTGCAGAAGGTACCCGCCACGTGTTTCTTTGCTACGGTCAACAAGTCGTGCAGTGATTGCGGCGATTGCTGGTTTGAGAGTTGTCATATTTAATCTCCTTCCGAAATCTGCATCAACTGGGCAATAATTTGTCGGCAAAATTCACCCGATGTCACTCAAGTGTACTGCTATTCTGCCGCTTTGTTTATAAAAAAATATATTTTTGTAGCAAAACTACATGTTTTGTGGCTCACTGGACAATTATTCACAAAACCTGAATCAAGTTACTACAAGATATGGTTTTTTTCGTTTCCCGACGTTGTCTGGTCTTACCGTTATTTCACTTGATAGAGGCTCTGATGAAATTATGAACAATTTCGAGTTTAAACCACAAGACACAGCTGCTTGGAAAAGACTAAAAACACATGCAAGTAGCACATCAATTAATGTGGTTGATGAGTTAACGAGTGACAGAAAGCGTGTTGAGGATTTCTCAGTTCAATGTGGCCAACTAAGATTAGACTTTTCAAAAAATTTAATTACCCGAGAAATATGGCAAGACTTACTTGAGCTAGTTTATGAATCGCCTTTCGACAAACATCGAGAGGCGATGTTTTCTGGGCAACGAATCAATACCTCAGAAGATCGCCAAGTACTGCACACGCTTCTCCGGGCGGAGATGGGAGACGATATAGATCAGCCATACAAAAATATGATCAGTACAGTTAGCGCACAACTCGATATGGTAGAGGTTTTTAGTAAAAAAATTCGGTCGGGCGGCTGGATTGGTGTGAATGGTGAAGCTGTCACCGATGTGGTAAATATCGGGATTGGGGGCTCTGCGCTGGGTCCTAAGCTCGCATGTGAGGCACTCGTTGAATACTCTCAATCCGTCCCAAGAATTCACTTTATTTCCAATGTTGACGGCGCAGCTTTGAATGCTACTTTAGCAAAGCTTGATGCGAATAAAACACTCATAGTTGTAGCCAGTAAAACTTTTACTACACAGGAAACTCTTCTTAACAGTACAACCGCTGCAAATTGGTTTGAGCAAGAAATTGGAATAAAAAACAGCCAATACTCCGCTCATTTCGTTGCAATTACCGCGAACAGTGCGAATGCTATTGCTTACGGTATCAATCCTCACCACATACTTAATTTTGAAGAATGGGTTGGAGGCCGATTTTCTCTTTGGTCTAGTATCGGATTTTCTCTTGTGGTAAGCATCGGAATCGATAATTTTAAACAACTGTTGGCCGGTGCGCGGGAAATGGATCTTCATTTCAAAACATCACCAATAAATAGAAATATGCCTGTAGCACTTGCTCTAATGAACATTTGGTATAGCAATTTTATGAAATTTCAAACGCACGCAGTAATTCCTTACTGCGAGCGTTTAAATTCTTTGCCCTCGTATTTACAGCAGCTCGAAATGGAGAGTAATGGAAAATCAGTGAGTCGCGGAGGAGAAACACTCGAATATGAAACATGTGGAATAATATGGGGGCAAACCGGCACTAACGGACAACATGCCTTCTTTCAACTACTGCATCAGGGAACCTTCTGCGCCCCTGTAGATTTCATTGCAGCAATAAACGATTCAACAAGTGAGCTACTACACCATAAAGTACTGCTAAGAAATATGTTGGCTCAAGGCTCTGCACTAATAAAGGGACAAGACTCAACAGCAAACGCTCCCCATTGTTACTATTCAGGTAACAGACCCTCCAACACGATTCTTATGGACAGACTCACGCCTCACAATCTCGGGTCTCTGATCGCACTCTATGAGCACAAAGTTTTCGTACAAGGCAGCATCTGGTCCATAAACTCATTCGATCAGTGGGGTGTAGAACTCGGCAAGTCGATGGCACAAAAACTTTTAGACACTAAGGAAGGCATACAATCCTTTGACGCTTCAACCTCCGCGCTGTTTAACTATATCAATGACAGAACAGCTTAATGTTAAGTTAGAGTGAGTGGGTACGCAGCTCTTTTGGAAGAGAAAATGTGATATTTTCGATTACACCATCAAGTTCTCTGGGTGGTTCACCGCCCAAAGAAATCAACTTATTCACTACATCTTTTACAAGAAATTCCGGAGCAGAGGCTCCAGCACTGATGCCTATACTCCGCACATTATCCAACCAACTGGGCCGTATTTCCGAAGCACTATCTATAAGATACGCTCTGCATCCGCATCGCTCGGCCAGGTCTCTCAAACGATTGGAGTTTGAGCTTGAAACTGATCCCACTACTAAAACAACGTCAGTCTCAATTGCCAACTGTCGAATTGCGTCTTGGCGATTTTGTGTAGCATAACATATGTCATCTTTTCTCGGACCAATAATATTTGGAAATCGATCACGAAGGACACCAATCACCCGCGCAGTATCATCAACAGACAAGGTAGTTTGGGTAACATATGCTAAATTATCCGGATTCTTCACCGTTATTTCTAAAGCTTCTTGTTCGTTCTCTACCAAATAAATTGAACCACCAGCTGAAGCATCATATTGACCTATTGTACCCTCTACTTCGGGATGACCGGAGTGTCCGATCAAAATACACTCAAAACCGTCTCGACTGTATTTCTGTACCTCCAGATGCACCTTGGTGACGAGAGGGCAAGTAGCATCAAACACCTGCAAGGACCTCTCACGTGCGTCACGACGCACTTTTTCCGGTACCCCATGAGCGCTGAAAATGAGCGTCACTTCGTCTGGAACATCCTTTAAATCCTCTATAAAAATAACTCCCCTTGAACGCATGTCGTCCACCACAGCCTTGTTATGAACAACCTCATGACGCACATAAAGAGGCGCACCGAATAATTTAAGAGCCCGCTCAACAATTTCTATTGCCCTATCCACGCCCGCACAAAACCCTCTGGGATTCGCTAATTTTATTTTCACTAAGAAGTCCTCACCGAAAAATATTATGGATTTTAACCCTAAACACGATGGACTTGCCTGCTAAAGGGTGGTTAAAATCAACAACTATCTCCTCGCCAGACAAAGATGATATAACTCCAGGGAGCTCCCCCTCACCATTTTGAAAGGAAAATACTGCTCCGAGCTCGAAGTCTTGACGGGGGAATTGTTTACGCGGAATCCGTTGCACATTTTGTACGTTATACTGCCCAAAGGCCTTCTCCGGGGGAATAAGGAAACAAGCCTCGTCGCCAATATTTAGGGGCTGCAGCGGTTCTTCAAAGCCTGGTAACAAGTTACCATCCCCGAAAGTAAATGTGACAGGAGGCGAATTGAAATTAGAGTCAATAACTTCACCAGTTTCAAGCTCCAGCGAAAAGTTCAAGCTCATGGTTGTAACTTCAGAGCATTTAGCATTCATGTTATAACCACAACAGGAAACCCAATCATTACTCTGACCTTGATGTTAAAAGAGAATCAAGAATTAAGATCACGGCACCCAAGGAGATAGCACTATCGGCCAAATTAAATGCAGGAAAATGCCAGCCCATCCAATGAAAGTCTAAGAAATCAACCACATATCCAAACGTTAGTCTATCCCAAAGATTCCCTAATGCCCCCCCAAGGATCATCGATAGGGACAACCCCTCAAGCCATTTTTCACGTTTTAGACGCGAAATCCATATGATGATCATCACGCTTACCAAGATCGCTAGGGCACTCAATGCCCAACGCTGCCAACCACCCGCATCACTTAGAAAGCTGAATGCAGCGCCTGGATTGTGAACTCTAACGACATTAAAAAAAGAAGAAATCGCCTGCGATTCTCCATAAAAAAAAGTAGTCACAATTATAGTTTTTGTAATCTGGTCAAAAGAAAGAACAAACAGTGTAATTAAGTACCACACCTGAACATTCGATCGGGCAGATGACTCACACATGTGATCTTGCCTCCCCTGGCCCCTCGAGATTAATAATGCAACGGTAACAAAGCTGAGGATGCTCTTTGGAAGCCCCGACATCGCTTGTAAAATGCCAACAGCGAACACATTTTTTTCCGAGTGAACGTGTAATTGAGGTCTGCAAACCTTCATTCACTTGCTTATTAACGACGCAATTCGTTTCATTTAAAAGCACTCGGGCCGAAGACGTAATAGTCAAAAACCGCAGTTCATTACCCAGTTTTGCTAGACAATTTAAGAATTTTTCATCTGCATAAATGACCGCGTCAGTCTCGAGCGACCCTCCTATGAAGCCTGAAGCCCTTTTTTCTTCTAGATCTACATTAATAATTTCTTTTGCTTGCATAATCACGTTCCAGTCCTCCCTGGAAAACAAGTCCGATTCGTCCATCTTTACAAGCGGGTACCATTCGCTTGCAAAAACAGTAGCGGCTCGCTCACCCGGCATGTGGTTCCAAATATCGTGTGCCGTAAAACTCAGAATCGGAGTAATCCATCTCACAAAAGACTCTAGAATGTGAAATAAGACAGTCTGCGCCGAGCGTCGTGCGATACTATCGGCGTGACATGTATATAGCCTATCTTTAATGATATCTAAATAAAATCCTCCCAAGTCGCGAATGCAAAAGTTATGAAGTTTCTGGCATATCATGTGGAAATTATAGCTAGCATAAAGGTCCATAATTTCGTCTTGAATCAAGGCCGCTCGGTCAAGGGACCATCTATCAATAGACAGTAAATCGTTACTTGAGCACAAATGTTTTGACGGCTCAAAATCATCTAAGCTAGATAATAAAAATCGAGCTGTATTTCGAATCCGTCTATAAAAGTCACCCGCCCTATTTAAAATTTCATCAGAGACACTCATCTCACCGGTAAAATCCGCTGATGCCACCCAGAGACGCAATACATCGGCACCCAGCTTGTCTACAATTTGCTGAGGAGAAATCACATTCCCTAATGACTTGGACATTTTTCGTCCTTTGTTATCTACTGCAAATCCGTGGGTCAGCACCTCTTTGTATGGCGGGATACCCCTCATTGCTATCGATGTTTTTAGGGAGGATTGAAACCAACCGCGATGCTGATCAGAACCCTCAAGATAGAGATCTGCAGGTGTGTCAAGCTGCAATCTAGCTGCAAGAACCGAAAAATGTGTCACGCCAGAGTCAAACCAAACATCGAGGGTGTCATCCGTTTTAATATAATCTTTCGCCTCTTGCCCTAAAAACTCATCAAGCTCTAACTCGTACCAAGCTTCGATACCCTCTACCTCTACCCGTTTGGCAACCCTTTCCAATAACTCTGGTGTTCGAGGATGCAACTCTCCATTTTCACGATTTACAAAGAATACAATGGGGACACCCCAAGTCCGCTGCCGGGAGACGCACCAATCGGGACTACTCTCTAACATTCCCTTGATTCGCGCTGATCCCCAACTTGGGACCCATCTCACATGATCTACTGCAAGTTGGGCACCTGCTAATAAAGAATTTTTTGACATCGAAACAAACCATTGAGGTGTTGCTCTAAAGATCAAAGGAGTTTTAGTCCTCCAACAATGCGCATAACTGTGATTAAATTCACTGACGGCTAACAGCTTTCCATTAGTTTTCAGTACATCAAGTATCAATTTATCAACCCGATAGACGTGCTGCCCACCGACATATTTTAAATCCTCCCTGAAAACCCCATTGTCGGAAATATAATTTAGGGTGCCAATTTTGTAACCAGACGCAACAACGTAATCATCCAGCCCATGATCTGGTGCCGTGTGAACACAGCCTGTGCCTGAGTCATCAGTCACATGATCACCCATCAGTATCGGCAAATCCAAATCATAAAAAGGATGTTTAAGTACCAGTCCCTCAAGCGCAGCTCCACTACAGCGCCCGAGCTCAATGTGGTGCGTGACGTTGAGTCGCTGCATAACAGACGGTAAAAGTCCTGAAGCACATATGAGCCGAACCTGACCACCGTTAAGGTGACATTGAACCAAAGCATACTCTAAATCTTTTCCTAAAGTCACCGCCTGACTACTGGGGAGAGACCAAGGAGTCGTTGTCCAAATAAGCACAGACACAGCTCCAATCCCACCGGTACATCTAAACGCCTTGGCGCACCGTTCTCTATCCTTTTGATTGACAATGTCATAACACACATCAATCGCATAAGATGTCTTCTGTCGATACTCCACCTCAGCTTCCGCAAGAGCGGACTCGCCAACCACGCTCCAATAGACCGGTTTATAACCTCTGACCAAATGACCATTTTTTGCTATGTCGCCTAAGGCTCGAATAGTATCGGCCTCGACTTTGTAATCCATAGTAAGATATGGTTTCTCCCAATCTGCAATTACACCAATCCTGACAAAGTCATCCAGCTGTTTGTTTACTTGTTTTTGGGCATACTCCCTACACTTGGAGCGAAATATCTTACGAGAAACTTTTTCTCCCGCTTTGCCAATTTTTTTTTCTACGTTGTGCTCGATGGGGAGTCCATGACAGTCCCATCCAGGTATAAATGGCGCATCATAACCACTCAAAGTTCGTGCCTTGACAACAATATCCTTTAAGATTTTGTTTACAGCATGTCCAATGTGGATATCACCGTTGGCATATGGCGGTCCATCATGCAAGATAAATTTCGTACGTCCTTTGCGAGATTCTCTTATTTCATTGTAAATATTTCTTTTTTTCCAATCACGTAAAATTTCCGGCTCTCGCTTGGATAAACTGCCTCGCATTGGAAAACTTGTTTTCGGTAAATTCAAAGTGTGTTTATAGTCGTTCATTCATTGCCCTTAATACTATTGCGCTTTCCAGCGATATTGTTCTTATCTTTCTGTCATAAACCACTTTTGAATCTGATCCATATCTTTTTGAATACGAGTTGCTAGCCTGCCGAGGTCACTAAATTTAAACTCGTCGCGGATTTTATGCAGGAATTCTACGCTTAGGAAGCTCCCGTAAATATCCCGATCAAAATTAAATATATGAACCTCGAGAAGTGGTCTCTCAAGATCACCAATCGTCGGTCTTATGCCTATATTGGCGGCCCCCTCAAAAATTTCTGATTCAGTCTTCACCAGCACGGCATATACTCCCGATAATGGTGCTCTAAGACGATTAATATTTATATTTGCTGTGGGAAATCCCAGTTTCCTGCCAAGCTTCTTACCATGCATCACACGGCCTTTTATTTCAAAGGGCCTTCCAAGCAACTCCGCCGCACGCGGAAAATCACCCTCGCTTATAGTACGTCTTACTAGAGTGCTACTTATCCTCTCTCCATCACTCTCAAAAGTGTCTGTATTTTTTACAGAAAACCCATTCGCCTTGCCATATTCATTCAACATCGAAAAATCCCCGCTCCGATCACAACCAAAGCGAAAATCATCTCCGACGATTAGATGTCTAACTCGTAAACCCTCTACCAAAACACGTATTATAAAATCCTGAGCGCTCAATGCTCGTAGGGCTTTGTTAAACTTTAAACACACGATTTGATCAATCCCAAGAGAAGAAAGAACCTCAACCTTTTCCCTCAATCTCATCAGTCTAGCCGGCGCTCTTAACTCATTAAAATACTCTCTGGGTTGAGGCTCGAAAGTCATTGCGACGGAAAATAGTCCATTTGACTTCGCTTGTTGTATTAGTTCTGTCAATACCGCCTGGTGACCTAAATGCACCCCATCAAAGGAACCAATACTCACGGCAGATCCCTCCAAGTCAGCAGTGAGTGACTTTAAATTTTGAACAAAAGTCAATTTACCGAATCGCACTACAGAAAATGTCCCATCTCACATCCTTGATATTCCTTATGATTAAATCAAAAGCCCAGAAGAACCTACGTAATTTGAGACTGCTAAACATTTGAATATGATTTCATACGCGGACCGATGAGATCCGCGTAACGAACTCCGAAAACCCAAAGTGCCACTAGGTAAACAGCGCAAGCCACCCCACAGATCACTATCAGGCGCAAAATCCGACTCAATCCGTCAATGTCCTCCCAGCCTACAGAATCGTGTACACCAAAATAAATCGTCAAGAAAATCAGAATAGCAGTCATCATAGTCAGAGCAAAAGCCAGTGGTTTTATTAACCGGCCTACCGCACCGGCTGAAACATAAATCCCTTGCTTTTTTAATTCTACATAAAGTAATCCTGCATTGATATAAGCCGATAATGATGTTGCTAATGCCAAGCCAACATGACCAATCTGCCAGTAAAAATGGAGGGCAGAAAGAAAAATCAAATTAAAAACCATATTCATGACCATAGCGAAAATCCCTATTCGGACTGGTGTTCGCATGTCCTGCCTCGCAAAGAAGCCGGGAGCTAGAATCTTAATCAACATGAAAGCAACTAACCCGCTAGCGTAGGCGCGCATACTAAGTGTTGCCATTTCCATGTCCATTAATGTCATAACATCGCCATAATAAAATAAAGTAATTAATATCGGCTCTGCTAGTATCACTAGCGCAACTGAGGCCGGTATTGCTACGATAAGAACTAATGTTATTGCCCATTCCAACGTAGCAGAGAAAAGCACCGATGACTTAGAGGCAAAGTTTCGGGATAAACTAGGTAAAATTACGGTTGCGATTGCGACTCCAAAAACTCCCAAAGGTAATTCAGCAAGTCGATCAGAATAATACAGCCAAGAGACACTGCCGGTTGGTAAAAAAGTTGCTAAAATAGTATCGAGTAAAAGGTTTATTTGAGATACAGAAACCCCAAAAATTGCTGGACCCATGAGAGTTAGAATTTTAATCACTCCCGGGTGTTGCCAATCAATCATCGGCGCAGGCAACATATGTATGTGCCTTAAAAACGGCAGCTGAAATGCGAACTGAATCAATCCTGCAAAAAAAACTCCCCAGGCAATCGCAAAGGCAGGTCTATCGGACCAAGAGGCTGCAAATATCGCAGCAAAAATAATGCATATATTCAATAAAATAGGAGTAAAAGAGGGCACAGCAAAACGGTCATAGCTGTTTAATATTGCCCCGGCAGCACCAGTCAGCGAAATGAACATCAGGTAAGGAAAAGTAACACGCAACATTGAAACAGTAGCCTCGAACTTTTCTGGACTATTGAGGTACCAACTAGGTGCAAACAGTGCAGCAAAAAATGGGGCAAAAGAGACAACAACTAACGTCATAAAGATCAAGGTTATGCCCAAAGTGCCCGTTACTCTGCTCACTAGCTCCCGCACTGCGGCGTTAGTCCCGTGCGCTCGGTACTCCCCAAGAACTGGAACAAAAGCCTGCGCAAATGCTCCCTCTGCGAAAAGCCTGCGAAAAAAATTTGGTATTTTAAAAGCCACGAAGAAAACATCCGCAAGCATATCTGCGCCAATCACTCGAGCTAACATCACATCTCTGATTAAACCAAATACACGGGATAGCATAGTAAAAATGCTTACAATTCCGGTGGCACGAAATAGCCTCCCAACACCACTGTCAGTGATGTTTGACATCGCTGGTAGATCCTCGTCGCCATGTTGCGGTGGCTTTTCTATGCCCACACGTATTTTCCCTATTAGCGCTCAGACAATTAATCACAGAGTGTACGCATGGAGACACATAACTCCAAGCGATTAAATAAAAGGGCGACTCCAAACTTTAAAAGTCATACAAATAGATCGCTCTAAAAGCTCGTTCGTATGGTCCACTGCAGGCGAACATGGCACTTGAATAAAACGTTAAAAGCCTTTATACTAGACTCTCTAACGTGATCTAACCTAAAGTGATATTTGTTTGGCAAATTCTCCACAATCAAAGAAACGCGCCCGCCAAAATGAAAGGCGCCGAAAGCATAATGCTAGTCAACGCTCTATGGTTCGCACTTACCTCAAGAAGGTGGACGCTGCAATACTCACTGGTGAGCACTCCATTGCCCAACCAGTGCTAGCCAATGCTGTTCCAATTATTGATCGAATGGCAGACAAGGGCATTATCCATAAAAACAAAGCCGCAAGGCATAAAAGCAGGCTTAACGCGAAAGTCAAAGCGTTGGCTTCGGCAAAAGGGTAAAAACATGTTACTAATCCCACCTCTTAAGTAGTCTCAGAATCTTAACGAGATTTATATCCGAAAAACAACTACAGCGATCATACCAAGACAAGGTTGTCTCGGTGTATTAATTCGTCCTCGCCACTCAGGTCAAGTACCGACTGCACCTCGAGCGTACTAAGTCCCCTTATGATTTTAGTTTCCTTAGCACTGTAGTTAATCAATCCTCTGGCCACCTCTGTACCAGCGTAATCAACACAGCTTACATAATCGCCTCGTCTGAAGTCGCCCTCCACACCCATTACTCCCACAGGAAGCAGACTTTTTCCCATACATCTCAGTACATCTACTGCGCCCGCGTCCAATATCAATTTCCCATGCACCCTCAACTGTCCTGCAAGCCACTGTTTTCTGGCGGCTAAAGGCTTTTTATTCGCCACAAGAAGTGTACCAACTTTATCAGCTGCCGCGACTTTACACATAATATTATCTATCCGTCCTCCAGCAATTACAGTACTACACCCGGAATTACCAGCTTGCCTAGCCGCCTGCAATTTCGTGATCATTCCACCACGGCCAATCTTGCTCATGCTTTCACCAACTAGCTCATCAAGATCTTCACTGTCACAGCTAGCCTCAGAAATTAGCTGTGCTGAGGTCTCTTTGGCTGGATCAGCAGAATAGAGTCCTTCTCTATCAGTTAAAATAACCAATAAATCAGCATCTATGAGGTTTGCCACCATCGCTGCAAGACGATCATTATCCCCAAATCGAATCTCTTCTGTTGAAACGGTATCATTTTCGTTGGCAATCGGCACAATCTCGTGCTTTAAAAGAGTTACGAGTACACTGCGGGCATTCAAGTAACGTTGACGATTAGCGATATCGTCGTGACCTAATAGTATCTGTGCACTGTTGCGGTGCAAGTTTCGAAAACTCTCCTGATATGCCTGAACTAGACCGGTCTGTCCTACTGCTGCTGAGGCCTGTAACTCTGCGATCTTCTTAGGTCTCTCGGTCCAATTAAGCCTTACCATTCCCTCAGCGATAGCACCAGACGAAACAAGGACGACTTCTATGCCTCGATTTATTAAATAGTCTATCTGACGAACCCAAGAGTTAATTGCACCTCTATCAAGCCCCAGCCCACTATTAGTAAGGATAGAACTTCCGATTTTTACCACCCAACGACGAGTGCTGCGTATAAAAGTTCGACTCACAACTCAAATGTACTCCCATGCTTTAATTAAAATAAGCTAATCAACGTAACCTACTTCCGTCTTATCCTCAATATCTCCTCGACTTTCCCCTTTAAGATTTTGACGTCTCAAATTATCTAATTCAGAAATTCGATCTCTCGCTTCTTGCTGCACTCGGCGAAGCCTTAAGTCAGAGCGTTTTCTAACCTCTTCCGAAGTCTTCTCATTTGCTTTTAAAATCTCGAGGTACCCTAAAATTCGGCTGCAAAGCAATTCGGTTCCCTCTGATCGAAGGCTGGAGATACGGAATACTGGATATTTCCATCGTAATTTTCCCAACAGATCGTCAATCAAGTCGTCAACATCTTCTTTAGGCATCAAATCGATCTTATTAATAATTAGCCAACGCTCTCCGGCGTATAAAGTAGCACTAAATCTCTCTAGCTCTTTTTCAATAACTAATGCTCGATCTAAAATGCTGGAGCCATCGAAAGAGGACACTTCAACAACATGCAACAATAATCTAGCTCGCGTGAGGTGCTTTAGAAATCGTATCCCCAAGCCAGCTCCGGCCGAGGCTCCCTCAATCAAGCCTGGAATGTCTGCGACAACGAAACTTTTAGCTGATTTACACTCAACAACACCCAAAGAAGGCACCAGGGTCGTAAAAGGGTAGTCTGCGACCTTAGGGCGCGCCGCAGATATCGACCTGATAAAAGTTGATTTTCCCGCATTTGGCAAACCCACCAAAGCAACATCTGCGAGCAATTTTAACTCAAGTCTAATCGTCCTTTCCTCTCCCTTTTGTCCTAATGATGTTTTTCGGGGCGCACGATTTGTGCTCGATTTATAGCGACTATTCCCTAGGCCATGAAAGCCGCCCTGACAAACCACTAACGATTGACCTATTTCGGTTAGGTCGCCCAGTATGTCTCCATCATCATGGTCAATAATCGTGGTTCCTGGTGGGACAAAAAGCACCAAATCATCGCCTGCCGCGCCAGTGCAATTACCTCCACCTCCTTTGGATCCGCTTTTTGCAACAAAACTTCTACGGTATCTAAAGTCAAGTAAGGTGGTTGACTCCCCGTGCGCTGTAAGCACCACATTGCCGCCTTTACCCCCATCCCCACCGTCTGGGCCACCCTTGGGAATATATTTCTCTCTACGAAAACTCAAACATCCGTCTCCGCCATTTCCCGCTCGAACAGTCACCACCGCTTCATCGACGAATTTCATTAATCTTTTTGCCCCTCTTCGGGAATAACCCGCCAAACTGGTTCTTTAAACTCAAATATCGTAACATTGCAAGTAAAAAAAAAGCCCCTTCTAAAGGGGCTTTTTAAATAAAATTGCAAAATTTTTTATTGAGAAACCACCTCAACGTACTTCCTATTGAAAGTACCTTTTTTTACAAACCTTACCACCCCATCTGACTTTGCAAACAACGTATGGTCTTTTCCAATCCCAACATTAAATCCGGGATGAAATTTAGTGCCTCGCTGTCGAATTATGATACCTCCAGCATTTATTGTCTGACCTCCATAAACTTTAACACCCAAACGCTTACTCTTCGAGTCTCTCCCGTTTCTAGTGCTACCGCCCGCCTTTTTGTGTGCCATGAAGCCCCCTTATGTCACCCCGCGACAATTTCTTTGATTTTAACCTCGGTGTACCACTGCCTGTGACCTTGCTGGGTCCTGGAGTGTTTGCGCCGTCGAAATTTTATTACTTTCACCTTTTGGTCTCGCTTGTGACCGACCACCTCAGCCAAAACCTTACTGCCCTCTACCAACGGAGTTCCAATTTGAACACTCGCACCCTCCCCAAGCATAAGCACTTGAGTAAAATTCATAATAGTTCCCTCTGCGACATCAAGCTTTTCAAGCCTCAAGGTCTCTCCCTCAACAACCCGATGCTGTTTGCCCCCACTTATTATGACCGCGTACATCAAATACTCCACTTTAAACTGAACTAACAACAACTAAGCTTCTATTCCTTCCAACAGAAACACCAAAAAATAACGGCGTGGAGTGTAAAACAACATCAACAAAGTCGCAAGCACAATCAATCCAATGGATTTGCCGTCTCAGGTATATTTAACGCAACCATATCATTGAAGCATTACGGCCTGTCATTCTATCTCTTCTAAACGAAAAAAAAGATTTTTCATCTGAAAAAGTGCAGCAATTTCCGCCGTACACGCTTTGGACTCCCAAGTAACTCAACTGAATTTTCGCTAATTCACACAAATCTAACATGAAGCGATCTTTTGTAGGCTTAAAAGCCTGTGACAGGCAATCAGCGTAATTACTCTCGTCCGCGACATTTAAAAAAGATCGTCTCACATCTTCATTAACCTCATAGGCATTCACTCCAATCGCTGGACCAAGATAAACTAAAACGTCAGAAGGATCACCAAATAAAGATACTGCCCGCGAAATAATTCCCTTAGACAGACCTCTCCAGCCCGCGTGAACTGCAGCCACCTGATCGCCGCGGCGATTACATAATAGTATGGGCACACAATCAGCAGTCATTACCAAACAAACACGATTCTGCTCGCGGCTGTAGCTCCCGTCGGCCATTATCCCATCCTGACTTTTGTCAGCATCAACGATCGTTGTTCCATGAACCTGATCAAGCCATAATGGTGATTTAAATCCACCAATTTGCGCCAACAAATATCGTCGATTGGATGCGACGGAGCTCGGATCATCGCCAACATGTGCCGCAAGATTGTTACTTCCGAACGGAAAGCTACTTACCCCACCATATCTGAGTGTAACTGCACTCATGACTGTATTTGGCATGGGCCAAATAGGAGTAAACAAATTTCTTTTTAGATCTCCTCTATGTGACACGAGAATATTCTAAGTCGCAAAGCAAAGTCTCAATATCCTCTGGCAAAGGAATGTTCCATGTCATATTTTGTTTTGATACTGGATGTTCAATTGTCAGAGAAGAAGCATGTAAAGCTTGGCGAGGAAATATAGCCATAGCACCTGCTACATCAGATACGCATGGAGAATTTGCCCCGTATACTGGATCGCCAACAATCGGGTGCTTGATGTAGGCCATGTGTACCCTAATTTGATGAGTTCGACCGGTCTGGAGCCGGACATGCAGCAAGGTACAGTCGTTGTATCGCCTGAGAATGTTAAAGTGAGTTACCGCCTGTTTCCCTCCAACCACCACCGCCATTTTAGTTCGCGATCTAGGATGCCGTGCAATTGCTTGGTCTATTTTTCCTGCACATTCCACGAACCCTCGAACCAAAGCCAAATATTCTCGTTGAACTGTCCTTGCTTGTAATTGCGATACCAAACTCTTGTGCGCGATGGGTGTCTTAGCTACTACCATAATACCAGTAGTATCCTTATCTAATCTATGTACAATTCCACCTCGGGGCAAATGCCGAAGTTTAGGATAATGGGCTAGTAATCCGTTTAAGAGTGTTCCCTGCCAATTCCCCACCGCCGGATGAACAACGAGATTTGAAGGTTTATTAAGGACAATAATATGGTCATCCTCGAATACCAAGCCAAAAGATATTTTTTCAGCTTGCCAGTAACCTTTGGGCACGCTTTCCGCGTTTAAACAAAGATGCTCGTTTCCTTGGACCCGATAATCAGGAGCTTTTTGACGTCCGTCAACGGTAAGTGCGCCATTCTTAATCCACTGTTGTAACCGCGAACGAGAGTAGTCAGAGAACAAATGGGCTGCAATCTTGTCTAGCCGCATCCCTGCGTCCTCCTCATCAACCTGAGCTTGTCGTGATACTATGTTTTCTATATGTCATACCCTCATAAGGCATTTTGGGTTGCTGGAGTTCCAATACACAACCAAAAGCGCTTGTAAACTAAAAAATGGGGGCCAAATACGCATTGATTGGTCTCAATAAGTTTCCTGTGCTTAAATAACCATATGAAACTTTCTTAATCTGGCAAATATAGAATATCACATGAAAAACAAATATTTAATATCGCTAATTTGTTGCATTCACATCTTTTCAGGTTGTACATGGTTTGGGGCGAGCGAAAACGGAACCGAAGAAGAATTCGACGGTTTCTCGGAAAAAGATTTTTATGAAAAAATTCAAAGTAGTCTTGAGTCAGGAAATTGGTCAGTTGCTATTGCCAATCTTCAGATGTTGGAGTCGCAATTTCCTTTCGGCAAGTATGCAGAGCAGGGACAACTTGAGTTAATCTATAGTTACTATAAAACTGGGGATTATGAAGCAAGTGTGTCTACTGCAGAGCGCTTCCTCCGACTACACCCTCAACACCCCAATGTAGACTATGCACTGTATTTAAAAGGACTCTCCGAAATACAGCAAACCTCTGGTTTCTTTGACAGCTTTTTGCCAACCGACAATACGCATAGGGATATAGGGACAGCGCGTGAAGCATTTTCAACTCTTCGAGACCTAATCATTCGTTTTCCTGAGAGCCCCCACTCGCAAGACGCGAGAGCAAGACTGGTGAGTCTGCGTAATACCCTTGCGAGGGCAGAAATTCATGCAGCTAATTACTATTTTTCCAGGGGAGCTTATTTGGCAGCAGCAAATCGGGGTCGATATGTGGTTGAGAATTTCCAACGCACCCCTTCAGTCCCCGATGGACTCGCGGTCACTGCACAAGCTTACAAAATGTTAGGAGTCTCAGAGCTCTCAGATAATGCTGTTCGCGTCCTGGCTGAAAATTTTCCTGACTACCCGCAACTCGACGCGGAAGGAAATTTTGATTTTAACGCGCGGCTTCTATCTCAAACTGACGGTTTGTTGGATAAAATAACATTTGGAAGAATTTCTCGAGGTGAACCGCCTGCATTTGATACTCGTAACATTTATAAGATGAGTCAGAATGGTAGCGACTTCAAAAGAGATAATTCCCCAAGTTGCAGTGAAGCTGAAAGTGAAAATGAGAGCTACTTCGCAAAGGTAGAGCGTTTAGCAGACCGCTTGGATAGAGCTATAAAATCCTTGTTGCCAAAACGATTCTCGGAGCCAGTTAAGTGCAAATCAGTTGAATAGGTGAAAGAAAAGTACAAATGAAGTGTGAGATACATAAAAAAATTGTCAAAGAAATGCGTGTACTGCCAGAAATAGATCCGCAGTACGAGATAGATAGGCGGGTCAAGCTCATCAGTAAGACCCTTAAGACCTCAAATGCCAAATGCCTAGTACTAGGTATCAGCGGCGGAGTGGATTCGGCCACATGTGGTCGTCTGGCGCAACTCGCGGTGGAGGGACTTAACAAAAGCGAAGGTGAGGAGAAGTACCAGTTTATAGCGGTGAGACTCCCTTATGGGACTCAGATTGATGAGAACGATGCCAGGATCTCATTAGACTTTATAAAGCCTAGTACATGTCTTGCGATTGATGTAAAGCCAGGTGTGGATGGAATTCACACTCAAGTAGCCCGTTCGCTTCAAAACGCTGGCCTTAGAGGGCCAGACACCGAAGAACTTGACTTCGCAAAGGGCAACGTCAAGGCCAGAGCTCGAATGACTGCTCAGTATGAATTGGCAGGAATCTTGCGAGGCTTAGTGCTAGGGACAGATCATTCCGCTGAAAATATTACGGGTTTCTATACAAAGTTCGGCGACGGCGCATGCGACTTAGCGCCACTCTTCGGCCTTAGCAAGCGGCAGGTGAAATTGATAGCTAAGGAGTTAGGGGCACCCGATTCCATACTCAATAAGACTCCCTCAGCTGATTTAGAATGTCTAAATCCACAAAAAGGTGATGAAGTAGCATTGGGCCTCAAATACGATGTAATAGATAATTTCCTTGAGGGGAAAACAACCAGCAGCGACGAGAATAAAATCCTAATAGACATATATAAACGAACTCAACACAAAAGACTTCCAATCGTGACACTTTACGACTAAATGGGGTACGCATTCTGAATGTAAATCAGAGAAGGTAGCTGAAACAGGGTCCTATGGTTGGTAGGTACGCGTTCCTCTCAGGACTCATGCTCACCTTTATGTTTTGAAAGTCGATATTTCTTGTTAGCGGCCAAGTAGACTCGAGTTAGAGCCACATGCATTTCCAGTTCACCTAAGTCATTTTTGATCTCCCCTTCCCTTTCATTTGAAAAAGAGGACAATCGGTCTTGCAGATGTTTGAAGATTTTGACCTTCTCATCCATCCTTGTTTCCTGCAAGGCTACTTAGCCTCTTTTAGGCTTGATTTTATTCCAAATTTTTCTACGCGCGGGCTCGCTCGCAACAGGGTTTTCTCGGTAATTAGAAATAGTATTATACAGGCCTCCAACGGCTTTTTCCAAATCCTCTAAGTCGACATTATCTGCATTAAAATCGAACCACAAGTCGACAAACTTTTCCTCGATCTCACTCCGGAATTGATCGTCCATACCAATAACTCCTTAAGTAGTTTTAGTAGCTATTTTCGTAAGGCCCAGGGCTATAAATTACAAGAACATCACCTCTTACATCTGAGCTACCCAAAGATCTTGATCCTTGTCATAGTTCCAATTCTTTTTAGACCTTGGCTTTGCTACAGCAATTGCTTGCTGCCAAAAGATTTCTCCTTCTTGAGATTCCTTCACTAGGTTTAACAAAATTTTCTGAAAATTGAGAAGTGTGGTTAACACGTTGTGTTGTCTCTGGACAATCGCTCCCACTCTAATAGACTCATCAACCAAAAGTATTCTATTTTCACCTTTTCCCTCCCAGCAAAATTTTGGAATTATCCTGAATTTAGTAATTCTACCGACAGTCATCGAGCAACTAACTTCCGCTGGATGTCCTTTATAAAATTGTTCCCTATTAAGAATTGTCCAATTCTTCGCCGCATAATACTGATCTGCTCGAGCCTCTGGTTTGTTTATATAACCTTCCCATTCTTTTATCGAATTATCGATTGTTTCTTGAGATATTTTGAGATATCTATTCCATATTTTTTCAATAGGTTTTTGCTCTTTTTTTTCTCTACCAACTGGTCTTGGTGGAATAAGTCCTTTTTTTAAAAATTCAAATTTCATATCAAAATAATCT
>DDII01000057.1 GCA_002338445.1 Cellvibrionales bacterium UBA1854
TTGAAAGTTGGTTGTATGTCGAGCATGTGCAGTTTGAAATAAGTCGTGAAGGGAGTCAGTTTTCCTTTTCAGAGGGTAGATTTTCCAATCGATTTGCTGAGTTGAGCTTTTCCGGTGATGTTAAGAGATTGGTGAGCGAAAAAAGCCCTGAAGATTCTCGTAATCCCTCATCAAATCGTGATGTAGATCCATCTAGTAAGATAGCGGATATTGTTGCTTTGTTGGAGCTGAACGAACCGATAATGGGGAATGTTGTCTTTTCGGCCGATGTCTGTGATCAAAAGCTAGCAGTGCTACATCTATCAATTGACCTCGCCGGAGGAATGGTTGCTGGCATTGAAGTTGATAAACTTGAGGGAGAGTTCGAATACAGAGATCAAGCTGTTCGGGTTGATTCAGTATCATGTTTTGTAGGGGAGGAAGTGATTGCCTTAAGTGGTTTCTACGACGGGGCGGATCAACTTATTCAGTTTCAGTGCAACAGTTCATTTGATGTGTCGAAGCTGGACGCTCCCTTTATAGTCGAGTTAAACGAGCTTTTTAAACAATATGGATTCACAATAGAAGAGTTGTCTTCGTTGTCAGTCAATGTTCCAAGCGGGCCCGTTGAAACAATGTTGCAGCGGCTTTCTGGCAATGCTCAAGTATGTGTCGAAGAAGTGAGTGGCCTTTTAGTTGAGCCTATAGACTTCGCATTTATGGGGCACTCTTCGGGATGGATTGTTGATGCTCCTCAGATTTTACTTTCAGATACGGATAGTGAGGATCAGCTGAAACTGTGCATGGTATGTTCTCGGGATTTTAAGCATACAAGGTTGTCATTGGACGTTGAAGCCGCAACTTCGTTGATTGACCGGCTGGCGTTTGCGAATCCAGATGTAAAAGAGTTTTTATCACGTGTTTCAAGTGCTGGGTTAAATTCGGTTGTGAAAAGTGAGATAGAAGTATCTGGTTTGGGTGAGGAGAGCTCGGTATGGAGTGGCTCGGTTGCAGCTCAGAATATACGGTATCATACTGTTTATTTCAGTGATCTGAGCGGACATTTTTCCTTTTCAGATAATCGGTTAAAGGTTTCTCAGGTATTGGGAAAACAGAAAAGTGATGAGTGTTTAAAGGGACTTTTTGAGGTTAATTTTGCCGGCAAATATTTTTCTGGTGAATTGCTATCTGGATTGTCGCTTCGGGAAATAGAGGACATGGTTGGGGTTGAAACAGGAATATTTCATGATGCGTTTGACGTGGAGGGGGCCTCACGTTTTACGTTCAGTGGAGGAGTTAGTTATGACTCTTTTTATGATGCGGTATTTTCAGCATCACTCTCGGCTGAGCGTTTTCGTTCGGGTGATAAGGTGCTTAATCAGGTTGAAAGTTCGTGGAGAGGCAGTGGAAGTCGGTTGGAGTTAGAGGATTTGTCTGGAGGATTTTTGGGCGGAATGCTTTCGAGTGATGGGGCGGTTGTTTTTGATGCAGGAGAGGAGCATGGATGGTTTAATGGAATCGTTGAGCTGACGGGTGCTCCGATTGATCAATTTATGGATACAACGGTTGATGCGGAGTTAAATGTCGAGGGTCGTTTGCGATTTGATACGACGCGAAAGGCGGTCGAAAGTAGCGATAGTGTATTCGCGGTTGACTTAAAAGGGGATCAACTCGCAGAGCTCCCTGTTTTGAATGATTTATCATCCGTTCTGGGTTCGGTTTGGAAACCTCTAGATCTCTTTTCTATTAATCAAATGGGCGGGGATATTTATTGGAGGAAAAATCAGTTCGTAACCGATAATTTAATTTTTTCAGGTAATCTATTTGAGGGACGCTTGAAGGGTTCATATGATTTAGAGGCTGGTTATGATGCTGTTTTGAGAATACAGTTAAATGAAACGTCTGATATAAAGAAAGTTCTTCGGATTCTCACAAAACCTTTTTTTCGAATTCTGGATTTAAATTTATCAGGAAATATAAATGAGGCGGAGTGGAGCTTGAGAAGAATCGATGAAATCGTTCGATAAATCAGCGGTATGCGTGAATCGTAAGGACTTAATTGTTGGAGGCAGTTATGAGTGGATTACATCCTAGTTTTTGGGCGGCGTTAGCCGGTTGGTTTTTGGCACAGTTTATAAAAATGATTAGTTGTTTCTTTCGTTCGGGAAAGCTCGATTTCAGTTATTTATTGAGTACGGGCGGTATGCCGAGTGCGCATTCGGCGATGGCGTGTTCTTTGGCCACATCCGTGGGTTTGCATGAGGGATTTGAGAGTGTTGCGTTTACGATTGTGGCAGCCTTTGCTGCGGTGGTTATGTTTGATGCGCAAAGTGTTCGTAAAGCGGCAGGAGAACAGGCGAAGATATTGAATCAAATTGTGGATGAATTATTACACGAGCATCATTTATCTGAAAAAAAGTTAAAAGAGCTTTTGGGTCATACACGGTTAGAAGTTCTGGGCGGTCTGGCTACAGGCATTCTTTCTGCTCATATATGCAACCTTATTGCTTAATTCCCAGGCGGGACAATAGCTTCAACCGGACAGTGGCCCAGACAGAGTGAACAGGATGTGCAGTGGGCTGCGTTTATGATGTATTGATCATCACCTTGGGATATGGCTTGTTCAGGGCACTGAGGCTCGCAGGCACCACAACTGATGCAGGTTTCTTCGATGAAAAAGCTTTTCAGGAAATTTTCTCCGCACTTTTTTCTAATTCCATTGCGGCTTTGAATTCTCGAATTTCGCAGGAGGGGCACATTACTTTTTCACCTTTGTAGACAACGCAGTCATGACTACCAGAGCAGCCAGGTTGTCTATCCCGGACTTTATTGATGATGCCGAGAATACTTATCGGAACGGCAAATAAGATGATGGTTGTGATGGTGAGTAATAATAAAATTTTCATGATCGGTTTTTGATATAATGAACTGCAATTTTGACTTTTTGGAATATATGGTGTTTCATACTTCTTATCAACTTTAAGAGTGAAATTTATGAGTAGAGATTCCAATAAGAAAGACCCTTATCTCAATGCTGACTTATTAGGCAGTTTTTATGGTGGGAAGAGCAATAATGAAACAGATGAATCTGGATATGCTACGTCGAAGAAAATAGATTCAATTGATCGAAAACATGCAAAAGACGGTAAATTGGCGAATCAAAAACGTGATGTATCGGCTCTGATTTATATTCTTAGATTGTCGGTTATTATTTTACTCATCTTAGTGGCATTTTTTCTGCTTTATCAGGGAATCAGTCTATATCAAAGTCGGCTGTTGATTGAGCAAAAAGCTCAGGTGCCACCAGCGGTAATGGTAGAAAAACATGCTGCTCCGGCTCAATTTGATCAGGAAGATGACGTGCTGTTTTTTGAGCAACAGTGTGAAAAATGGCAACAGGAAGTTCTGGAAATTAGATCCATTGAAGGCCTGCTGAAGCGGAATAATATCGAGCTTGCGTTGGAAAAATGTAATCAGCTTTTAACTGAAAACCCAGCTAATGAGCGGGTGTTAAGAATGATTACGGATATCTATCAGGATATGGGGCGCAATGTCGAAGCGATCAATTCAATCATTCGTCTGCTGAACATTGACAATACAAACGATGAGCTAAAGATAAGATTGATGAATGCCGTTTTTGCTCATGAGGATTATCAAGCGGTTATTCAGTTAAGCGATTGGTATTACAGTGCCTCCACTTTTAATCCCAAAATTCACAGACTACTGTTAGATTCACAAATGGAGCTGGAAAAATTTGAAGAGGCGTTAATTTCAGCGGATCGCTTACTCAAAGAGAATGAACAGAACGTCGAGATTTATAATCAAAAGATTCTAGCTTTGATGGAATTAGAGAGATATGGCGAGGCTATGAAGCTATTCGAAAAAGTGTATGAGCAGCGGTATCGAGATGCGGCTTTTTATCGTGAATATGCATTATGTTGCGTCAGGCTGGGGCAGGTTAAAAAGAGCGTTGAGGTGTTAGGAAAGGCGGTGAATATATTTGGTCGGGGAGCCGTGATTCCATGGCTTTCTGATCCGGTATATGATATGCAACGAAAAGATACTTTCTTTAATACATTTGTTGTGCGAGTGGGTGGAGAAGCTGTAGCAAGAAATATGCAGGATGTTATGATGAAGCGGCAGGAGCAGACCGCCGAGTTGCCTACATTGTCACTGGATCGAGTACAAGAGAACATCCTTATTAAAGAAGATTAAAAAGGGCAGTAAATGTATGTGATGTAGCGGTTAGTGCTTATTAATGATAGGCATTTACATGCATGAGGTGCGTCGTCCACTTGTTGGCATTGCCATCTGTTGTTTTGGTGGAATGTTATTGGGTGAAGCCACGGATGAGTTATATCAGCTGATCTTTCCGCTTACGGTTTGCCTGTGGTGTATGGCTCTGTTTTATAAAAATCGAAGCTTCAATTTATATGTGTGGATAACCATTTTTCTCGTTGGCTTGTTGCATTATTCATCCGTGTCAATGCGTCAATCAACGACGGGTGTACAGAATCCGCTGGAAGCTTGTATTGAGCCCGATAGTTCTTACAGCGGAATAGTAATCAATGAACCGAAATTTATGCCGTTTCAGGCTTCAAGCCGAGGGGTATGGCGATTTGAACTTGATCTTCGTGCGTGTGATTGCAAAAAGGAGACCTTATTAAATCAACGTGTTCATGTTCGAGTATATGGATGGGGTAACGAAGAGATGCCCTATATCTGGGAGCATGTGACCATGGAAGGGCGTGTGGAAAAAGATACTTGGCAACACGTTGAAAAATGGGAGCTCAACGTTAGGTCCATAGATTTTATTGAGCGAGCACCTAAAACCATTTGGTTGCGAGTAGCGGAACAATTGCGAAATCTGCGGGCTTATGCCCTGACTACATTGAGCGCAGAAGAAGAGCAGCATCAGGACCATGCGGCTATTCAGCGTGCGGTTATCATCGGAGACCGGGAGGGTGTACCCTATGAGCTGCGGGATCTATTTCGGCACACAGGATGTATGCATGTTTTTGCGATTTCAGGACTGCATGTTGGGTTTTTACTTATCATAGCCAGTATTCTGGTCAGATTGATGGGTATCTCGTTACCTCATCACGGATGGATATTGATTCCCATTTTGATCGTTTATGTCTATTTGACGGGAATGAGAGCAAGTGTTTTGCGGGCGAGTTTAATGGCTGCAGGTTACTTGATCGCTAT
>DDII01000087.1 GCA_002338445.1 Cellvibrionales bacterium UBA1854
GAGCAGTCGCTCTGAAACCCTTGTGGTTACTGGGGTAATTTTTGAGTAACTATGGAGTGGGAGTAACTGGGTAGATATTATTAATTGAGTTATGTAGCTTCACAAGCTTGTGACAAACCACTCCTAGACAGCAAATTGTAGAAACAAAGTCACAAACGACTGCTATGCCTCCAAATCATAAGTAGCATTTTAGAAGAGCAGCATGAAATCACACTTAAATGCGGAAAGTGCTGTTTATTTATCTCATCTCATTACTTTAGCAAGCATAGACAAGCATGATAGCAACGGTAAACTTAGATACAAAATGGCTTTGACAAAACTGGGAACTAAAACAGCTGAGCGATTGCAGACAACCACCTTGCTGCTAATAAAATAGGGTTGTTGCTTTTATTGACAATTTTAGGGAGAGCCATTTTGTATCTAAGTTTACCTTCAATGCGCACAATCATCGCACTGATTATTGGCTGTTTTTCTATTTTGGCCGAACCCGCAGAGCGCAAACCAAACATTATCGTGATAGTCGCCGATGACCTTGGTTACGCAGATCTGGGGTTTCAGGGCGGTCGCGACATTCCTACGCCGAACATGGATCAATTAGCGGCCAGTGGGGTACGATTAACCAACGGCTACGCGTCCGGGACTTGGTGCACCCCTACCCGAGCTGGGTTACTGACAGGGCGCTATCAGCAGCGGTTTGGAAAATATGGGCACGAAAATGAGTTCGACAATGCTCTGGATCTCGATGAGACTACGTTGGCTCAACGCCTTCGCGCCGCAGGCTACGTCACTGGGTTGGTCGGTAAGTGGCACCTAGGCTCCAGCGACAAATATCACCCTCAGCGTCGCGGGTTTGATGAGTTCTTCGGTTTTCTCCACGGCGGCCACAACTTTCTACCAGATTTGCCGATGATAATGTTCCCTGACCATAATGGGGACGGTGATGATCTGTCCAAGGATGTGGAGATCCGTGCGCTTCTCAACCGGTCCATCATGCGTGGCACAGAATTGGTTAATGAAACAAGCTACTTGACTGAGGCATTTGGTCGAGAGGGTGTTGCATTCGTGCGGCGTCATTCAGACCAACCGTTCTTCCTATACCTATCTTTCAACGCGGTTCACACGCCAATGCAAGCACCCGATCGGTTAGTGACGATGTTTTCCTCGGTACAGAATCCTGTAAGACGGATCTACAATGCGATGACCAATGCTATGGATGAGGCGATAGGTGCCGTACTCGGCCAATTACGAGCTTCCGGTATTGAGGAGGACACATTGGTCTTCTTTATGAGCGACAACGGTGGGCCGACACTCCACCGATATGCGTACAACGCGTCTAACAACAGTCCGCTGCGTGGCTCAAAAGGAACTACTTTAGAGGGCGGTATTCGGGTTCCCTTTGTGGTAAGTTGGCCTGGAACATTGACGGGCAATCGCTCATTCAATGCTCCCGCAATTTCGCTGGACATAGCAGTAACGGCAATGGCTGCTGCCGGAATCGTGAAGCAGCCAAAAATGGCCTTGGACGGCATCGATCTGCTGCCGCACTTAAAAGGTGAGGTAAACAGTGCACCCCACAAACAACTGTTTTGGCGCAGCTGGGGCCAGATGGCAATTCGGCAGGGCGACTGGAAGCTGGTGAGCTATGTCGCGAAGATGGATGAGGGAGAGCTGAAGCGCGGCGAGCCCCGAGATATTATGACTCCTTATCGCCTGTACAATTTGCGTCGAGATGTGGGTGAACGGCAAGATCTTGCAGCCAAAGAGCCTGAACGCGTTGCCGATATGCTCGGCGCTTGGCGTGCCTGGAATACGCAAATGAAGATTCCGCCTCAATCATAAAGATTACAAAGGATCCAAAGAGCTAATATTCAAATTTTGTTGATGGATATGTTGAAATTGTATTGAGACAAAAACTAAAGATCTGTAATCGATGAAGCTCATTCAAGCCTTATAAACAAAGAGCTCTCAAGAATTATCGACTGAAAATAAAAATGATCAGATTATGTTGAGGTTGCGCAATCAGATTAAAAATATTCATAAGAGTAGTTTAGATGAGAATATTTGGGTAAAAAAAATTGGGCGCGCATACTAGCGGTTGACAATATTCTTTAAAAATAAATTTTGAAAGACATGGGCATCACATCAGAGATTGTGTTAAACATAAACAGCCAAAAACACCGACCAATTCTATGCTTTACTGACAAAAGATCGGATATAGTGGATGGAAAGGTTTTTAAAAGAATCAGATTGAATTGTTTAAAGCGGTGGATATGGGTTGGATAAATATCAAAGATAAGAGGCTAAATTAAAATCTGTTACCAAGAATAGGATTTTCGTTGGTGAACATTAGACAGTCAATAACAAAAACTCAAAATGTTTCTTTAGCGCGTGTTTTTTCTTAATTACAACATCACTTAATTTTTCAACCTTGTTAGCGCAGCTCCTTACACATAAAACATGTAATTTATGCATATTTCAATTCAAACATAACACGAGGTACACCATGCCGGTCAACTTCGGCGAGGATTATTTATTGGGAAGTATGGGTAAAGATGCTCACGTGGTGCATTAGCAAATTACGTCAATTTGTCTCTCCTACACTACGGACCGCAAACAATTGCAGCAACATGTACCGAAAGGTTTTGAGATAACTGAACCCCTAGTTCAGATTTTTGCGACAAAGAACAACGGCTGCAGTTGGCTAGCCGGTCGACGCTATAATGTTATTGGCGTTACTGTTCCAATAATCTTTAAGGGAAAGATTGATAAGGTGGAAGGCTCTTATATGGTTGTACTGTGGGAAGATGTATGTGAGGCAATTATAGGAGGGCGAGAGCAAACGGGGATTCCTGAGGTGTATGCGGATATTGAAGAGGTGCGACTGCACCAGATAAAGTGGCATGCGTCTGCAAGTTCTCATGGCAACAAGTCTATTGAAATCACATTGAACAACGCAGAAGAGGTACCGAGAAGTGGGGGGCATGAATAGCAAAAAAATCGAAGAATTAATAACATGTTGGCATGGCGCTACATTCCGAATATTGGTCGGTCCGGTGCCGCTTTGAGTCATGCCACCCTCTATCCCCAAGAAATCGGACCAATAACAAAGATTTTTTTGGCAGGGAGAACCTGAGGCTCAATGGACAAATGTAAGTTGGGACCAAAGCCCCACCCAATTTAAGATTAGCTCGGCCTTAAGAAGATTACCAATCCTGGAGTATCAAAGTGGAATAACCCTTATTTCTTCCGCGAAATTGCTAATTGGTCTTGCACGAGAGCTTCAATAGTTTAGATGTATGTGTGCGAATATAGTCTGGTCGGTTGAATCAGATTCACCATTATACCTAAAATATCTCTGCTGACTGAATATTTACGTTAGTAAAAATGTCCACATTGGATGTGTTGAAGAATCACTGATTCTTCACTTAAAACTTTCGCCTTTTTGTTAATTCATATTTTCCTCAAGTCGATCGAGAACCTTGGTTTTATATTTTTGGTCATATCCATGCTCTTCGTAGTATGTGTCTAGCATTTTAAGCAATCTTTTTTTTGGAATATTTCCACCCTGCCCTCGAGACGAGTAGATAAAATCTGTTGCACCTTGATGCAATATAAACTCTGGGGTGAAGTCCCAAAGTGAGGGATTTCCAATTACTCGAGGATCCATTCTTTCTCTGAGATAATCGAATAACTCTTGCTTCATTTGATTAAATTTGGCGTCGTGTGTGGTATCAAAAGATAAATTTTTTACGGCATAAGTATCTGTGACTAGATGATATAGCTCAAATTCTGGTCTTTTCTCGATGTTAAATGCGATATATCCATTTTCAATGTCATGTTCTTTCACAATTTCTTTTTTGATGAGATTACCCTTTACATCAGTTGCAATAGGGAAGTTATCGGGCATTGCATTCCAGATCAAGAGATACTCATTACTGCGTATGCTTCTACCGGGATAGTTTCCGCATTTAGCATCATCAGGCAGAACATTTTCCATACTCCAGAGTTTACATGCGCTTTTCTTACCATGTCGTTCGGTCCCCGCAAAAATTTTCCTACTGTCACTTCGAATCTTTCCGCTTTTATCGGTGCGAAAAAAATCGAGCAAACTTTGTCCTGACATCTGGTCTGGAATTCTCAAACCTGCAATATCAACAAAAGTCGGCGCCAAATCTGTGAGTGAAACTAAGTCATCTACTCTTCGTTGAGGGCTGATTACCTCTGACCAAAATGCGACTAAGGGTACCCTCAATCCATGATCATAGAGATTTCCCTTTGCTCTCGGAAATGGCATTCCGTTATCGGAGGTAAATATTATGAGTGTATTGTCAAGTTCATTATGCTTTTCTAACACTTTAAAAACTGCCCCAACTTGATCATCGAGATGTTCAATTTCTGCCAAATATGATGCGATGACTGATCTAGTAGTATCAGTTTCGGGATAAAAGGTTGGAACTTGAATGGCCAAAGGTTCTATTTTGCGATGGGCCGCAAATGACTCGGTATAAGGTGTATGGGGCTCATGGAAGCCTATCCAGAATGCAAATGGCTGATTTTCATGACGATCGAATAAAAAATTATTGAAGTTACCTGCATAATTAATCGCCGAAACTGAACTGTCATCGAATTCGCTTCTATAGTAATTTTTTTTTAAGTATGTGTATGGAGTTCCCACGGGATTTTTTGGTCTTCCATATAGCCCTCCAGGACCCCAGCCCTTTCCGGTTGAACCGATTTTATAACCCGCTCCCTCGAGAATCGCTGTGTAAGTATTAAATTTTTTTGGCAAATAACCGTTAAGTAGCATTCCATCCTCCAGTTCAAAGCTATTCCTGCCAGTTAATATTGCACTTCGGGATGGCGTGCATGTTGAACTGCTTGCGAAAGCATTCTCGAACACCACGCCGTGTTCTGCCATTTTATCTATATTAGGTGTACCTAGCGCTTTTGCGCCGTAGGTTCCAAAGTGTTGCCAAGATGCATCATCTGCAATTATCAGCACTATATTTGGCCGATGGACGGGCAATTTGTCACCGGCATAAAGACAAGTATGGATCGATATTAGAGCTACGAGAGTAAAGATGTATGAGTAGAGTTTAGTTAAAAAAAACGACGTGTAGTAGGGGTACATTTTTCTCATGATCACAAAAACTATATTAAAATTGGGACCTAGTTTGATTAAGAAATTCACTATAACATGATTACCTAAGTTGCAATGCTCGGTGATAATCAACCTTAGTGTTTTAGTTTTTGGGTTTTATGATTATTTTAGTGGCGCGTGGAGACCGATACATCATTATTTTATAGAGGTATAAGTCATTTCATTTGAAATTTCGTCGCGACCTATATTTTAAAAAATTATGTGCATCAGCAATTACTAGAGGTGTATCGTCATGAAAGATAATAGCGCAAACGTATTTTTGATAAGGCATGGGGAAGCGACTGCTAATTGGGGTCAAGATTCTGATCCAGGCTTGAGCCAGAGGGGTTTTGAGCAGTCGGAGGCAGTGAGTTCTATTTTCTCAGAGAGATTTCGAGCGCCATTAAAAATAATAAGCAGTCCACTTTTGAGGGCTAGGCAGACGGCTGCTCCACTTGCCAGGTGCTTTGATACGACTGTTGAGATAGACCCTGCATATACGGAGATAATTTCTCCGCACGGTTTAGCGGCGAGACAGGTATGGCTAAAGCGGTTTATGGAAGAGACATGGGAATTTCAACCCCAAGCACTATTAGAGTGGCGGAAGATGGCGATAGAGAGTCTCAGGAATATTTTGCCTGGAACTGTTATTTATACACACTTTATGGTGATCAACACGCTTGTTGGTTGGTTAGTTGACTCTCAAGCGACTGTGACATTTAGACCAGATAATTGCTCTGTTACTGAATTAAAATTAGAAAAAAAACAATTTACTCTTGTAAAGTGCGGAGGTGAGCTACCATCGGTCATCAATTAGCGTTCGCTGATGGCCTCGATCACGTGTATATTTCAATGCTAACGGGCTCACCATGTAAGATTTAAAAATACGTTTACGATGTTTCATTTGAAAGGAACGGGGTATGGATCGACCAACTATCTCTAATCGTGCAGCTCTAATTGCAGTGGTCGTTGCTTTTGTAACTGGCATGGTTAGTTCTCTCGCCATTCGCCCGGTCCATCAGTCAGCTGAGTCCTCAACTTTTTCATCATCACAAAGGGCAGCAGGGACTGGCCGGATCAGATGGCGTATGCCCACTACCTTCCAGACCAGCACACCTGTGATTGGCGAGAATCCGATTTATGTTTCAGAGGCGATCCGAAAGGCTAGCGGTGGCGAAGTTCAAATCAATGTAATTGAGCCGGGTGAAATCGTCCCTACCTTTGCTATCACTGATGCAGTACGCGATGGAAAAGTCGATGTTGGATACACTTGGCTGGGATATGATCAGGGCAAAATACCTGCTTCGCCATTAGTCTCGGCGGTGCCATTTGGTATGGAGCCTTGGGAGTACACCGCTTGGTGGTATGAGGCCGGTGGTAGAGAACTGACTGAAGCGTTGTATGAACCTAACATGGTCTATCCAATCTTGTGCGGTATCACTGGGCCGGAGACAGCGGGTTGGTTTCGCCGCAAACTGGAGTCTCTGGAGGAGCTACAGGGCCTGAAGATTAGATTTGCTGGTCTAGGTGGGCGTGTTATACAACGTTTAGGCGCAAGCGTTACGATGTTGCCGGGTGGAGAAATCTTTCAGGCTTTGGAAAAGGGTGCGATAGATGCAACAGAGTTCTCGTTGCCTATTGTTGACCAGGCTTTGGGATTTAATCGTGTAGCAAAATTTAACTACTATCCCGGTTGGCATCAGCCTTTTACGGCTTTTCATATGATCGTTAACCTGGATGTTTGGAGAGCGCTTTCGCATTCGGATAAAGCTTTGTTAGATACCGGCTGTACTGCAGGTGTTACTCGAAACCTCGCTGCTGCTGAGGCACATCAGGGAGCCGTACTTGAGGATTTTGCTGAAATTGGAGTATCCGCTGAAACATTTTCTCCTCAGTTATTGTTTGAGCTTCGTAAAGTCTCGGATGAGGTGTTAAATGATGAGGCTGAAAGAGATTCTAATTTTGCTGAAATCCTTAATTCTCAGCGCGATTTCCGTAGAACATATGCGCAATGGAAGTCCCGAGCATACTTACCTCGGGCGTTTTAGTGTCTGATAGTTACCTGCCTCATACACCTTTATCGCGATGCATAGATAATTTTATTTCTATAATTGGAAGAGGGTTAGTATTTATCTGGCTTATACTATTGGCTGTAATAGTGGTAAACGTAATCTCGCGTTATGTATTCAGTCAAGGGCACATTGAATTAGAGGAATTACAGTGGCACCTTTATTCAATTGGTTTCATTTTTGGGATTAGTTATGCGTATCAAACTGATGCTCACATTAGAGTTGATATATTGTACGAAAATTTCAGTGATCCCATAAAAGCATGGATTGAGTTGTATGGAACTTTATTATTTTTGGTCCCGTTCATAATCCTTATTCTTGTCTTTAGTATTCAATTTGTTTCATCCTCATGGGCGGTAGGCGAGGTTTCATCTTCGCCAGGAGGTCTACCTTTTCGTTATCTTATCAAAGCAGCACTGCCGACAGGGTTTTTATTACTTTTGTTGGCAGTGGTTTCGCGTCTAACAAGAATTTTTCAGTTTTTGTTTTTTCCGTCAGCAAAGGGAAGTAGTGATGCCGGCAAATGAAATACTAGCCATTATCATGTTTCTTAGTTTTTTTGGGCTGGTATTCACGGGATTTCCGATTGCTTGGCTATTGGGTGGACTCGCAGTTATATTCACTGGATTGGCGATTATATTGGAGGCGGATTTTAATCAGCATACTGGCATAGACTGGAACTATGCGTCACTTTCCATTGAGCGTGTTTGGAGCGTGATGGAAAACTGGGTAATGGTAGCATTACCAATGTTTATTATGATGGGGTTACTTTTAGATCGATCCGGTATTGCAGAGGATTTAATGAAAAGTCTCGCTCGATTATTCGGTTCTCTGCGAGGTGGACTGGCTGTGACTGTTACACTTATAGGGTTAATACTTGCAGCAACAACCGGTATTATTGGAGCATCAGTTGTGCTCCTGACACTGCTCGGGTTGCCTGCAATGCTGAATCAGGGTTATGACAAATCGCTTGCTACTGGAACAGTATGCGCTGTGGGCACATTGGGAATCCTAATACCCCCAAGTATCATGCTGGTGCTTATGGCGGATAGAATGTCCTTGAGTGTTGGTGATCTCTTTCTTGGAGCAGTGATTCCGGGCGCACTTTTGGGAAGCCTTTATATTTTGTACATTGTCTACACTGGTTGGGTACATCCTGAAAAAGCGCCGGCTGCTAAAACTGAGCCCTTAAGCTGGGTAACCGTAAGGGATCTTTTTAACGCAGTGTTACCTCCCTTGGTTTTGATATTCGCTGTTCTTGGAAGTATTTTTATGGGCCTCGCCACGCCAACAGAGGCAGCGGGAGTGGGTGCGGCTGGCGCGATGGCACTAGCCATTTTAAAGCGAAAACTCAATCTTTCTGTCTTAAATGAGGTTCTTCATGAAACCACTCGGACTACTGCCTACATTTTTGCTATTCTGATTGGAGCAACCGCATTTTCGTTAGTATTGAGGGGTCTAGGTGGAGATGAGCTGATTGAACGATGGCTACTTGGATTACCTTTTGAGCCGTCTGGAGTTGTACTCGCAATTCTGTTTGCTACTTTTCTTTTGGGATTCTTTCTTGACTGGATTGAATTGACCTTAATAATATTGCCACTCGTCTCGCCAGTAGTGATTAACCTTGGATTTGATCCGATCTGGTTTACGATTTTGTTTGCGGTATGTTTGCAAACTAGCTTTTTGACACCGCCAGTAGGTTTTGCAATTTTTTATTTAAAAGGCGCTGCGCCTAAAAGTATAAAGACAACCACTGTTTACCGAGGTGTTTTACCCTTTATCGCGATTCAAATTCTCGGTATGCTGGTAATTTTCAATTGGCAAGGGATCGTAACTTGGCTTCCGGCACAGGCTTATAATTGATCTTATCAGTCAGATTTTAACAACCTTTTTATGAGAATTTGCCTTGCGTTTAGCAACAGCGGTGTATCAACGATATGCATTCATTTACTCCCCCATAAAAGGCCATGTGATGGTAAGACCGATGCTCGTTTAACTTGACCGAAGGCAAAATTAGTCTCCAAAGCACCGATGCCAGCTATGTGAGTGAGCTTTCTGCGGACGAAAGTTTCGTAATGTTTTAAAGACGCGGCAAAAACCTGTAACAAATAGTCATTACGACCAGACATTAAATAACATGCGGTTATTTCGTCCAAAGCCATAATTTCGTTTTCGAACACCTTTATTTCTGAGTCAGTCTGTTTGACAAGTCTGACACTCACAAATGCCATTATTGGTAGGCCAAAGAGTTCAGTATCAAGCGTTGCGCTGTATCCTTTGATGATTCCTGCTTGTTCAAGCATTTTTACTCGGCGGGCACATGGAGTCGGTGATAAATTGACCCGATCGCTCAATTCCTGATTACTGATGCGCCCATTTTTTTGAAGTTCATTTAAAATTGAAAAATCTACTTTATCCATAAAAAAGGCTTTTATCACTAAAATATACAAACATAATAGCATAATTAAGTGAATTTCATTAAATAAATAGTGTTATAGTTTTTTCAAATTAGTTGGAGAAAAGCAGTATGACAGTAGAAAATCGACGTCAATTGAGTCCTCTTCGAAATACCACTCTTGCGGAGGATTCAGAAGCCCTTGCTCTCGAGCAGGCGGAGCATTTTGGTATTGATCCAACGAGTGAGTTTGGAGTAGCTCTTATCACGCTTGCTAGAGACCTTTATCAAGCTAATCACGCTACACATGCCCTCTGGAAAATCACGCTTGATGGCCTCGCGGACATCGACAGAGGGGATAGGATTGCTTGGTTTAACGCAAAACGTTTTATCAGTTTTCAACTCGCAAAAATTCTTGATTCGATGCAAAATCCACTTCGCGCTTCCTATCAATCTATTACGACAGATTATCCCGGGTTTGCCAGTAAAGGAGCCTATCCAATATTTGATAATGTTGCGGCAATTTTTTCTGCCACTCCTGTGATTACGAGAACTGCAACGTATTTGTTTGCCTGTACTGAGTGGGTTGAGGACGCTTTTCGCGGCCGAGAGCTGTTGCACGATATTTATTCTCGTCTAATGAATCCAACTTCGGTCAGCCTGGCAAATCACATAGTCGATCTTGAGTGTGGTGCTGAGGCCAATCAATACATGGCTTGGAATTTTAACTCGGGTATGGCGGCGATTGACGGAATTTTGAGCCATCTCGTTGGACGAGATGACATTATTTTGTCATCGAGAAATATTTATGGCGGATCTTTTCAGCTCCTTCATGACTGGTACGCGAAAAGTGCCAAACTTGGCGTAGCACTTTACTGGTTTGATGGATATGATCAAAAAGCGTTTTCTATTGCATTGGAAGAAGTTAAGAAAAATGAGGACGAAAGGTTGAAGATGGGTCGAAAGATTCTTGTCTATTTAGAGAGCCCATGCAATCCTCACGGATACGTTCTTGATGTAGCTGGGATAAGCCGAGTCGCACATCAAGAGCGCTGTTGGGTCATAGTTGATTCAACTGTAGGCACTCCTTTTTTACATCCGCTTTTAAAGACAGAGGATCGAATGGATCGGCCCGATTTTGTGGTTCATTCTTACACGAAGGAGTTGACAGGCACAGGGACAACAACAGCAGGAGCGGTTATCGGTCGTAATGAAGATATGTTTGTGCCCAAGCATTCTCATGCGGAAGCCTTGTGGCCTGATGGCCGGGCAAGGGTTGTGAACTGGGATGAGTCTCTTTTTTGGAATGTTTTTTACATAAAAGGCGGGTTTTTAGATGCAGATAAGGCATTTGAGGTGCTCAACGGGATTAAGACATATGAAATGCGGATGTTGCAGAAGACGATTAATACAACCCTTATGGCTTACGTGCTTGATTCTCACCCAGATATCAATGTTTCCTGCCCAATTCTCAAGGGAAATGCTAACCATAAACTCCTAAAGGATAATATGTACCTTGGGTTACCCGCACCGCTTTTTACCATCGACATGGAGGGCCGTGATGATCGTCCTCCGATAAATCCCGTCGTTTTCAAGCGCTTTCTTGATGCGTTAGAGCCGGCAATCGGTATGCAAGTGAGCTTGGGGCAGACTAATTCGTTAGCTTTGTGTCCAGCTATGACGACACACTCTGAGTTGACTGATTCCGCCTTACGAGAGGCCGGAATTGCGCCAACAACAATGCGAATATCGGTAGGACTCGAGGATCCAAGGTTATTTTTAGCTCACTTCATTGGTGCGTCCCGATTGGCTTTAGACTCTGCGCATCCAGGATTCAGCCGATTATTTCCCTCAGCTGAGGAAATCGATAATCGCTACGCATCGATCCACAGCGACATTAGCCAACGTCATATTGAGGCATCTCCTGGGATTGCGGAGTTAATGACTTAGGTAACTCTATCAGCAACCGCATATAGTCTTTTTTGTAAAAAATGCTAAGTTATATTTCTTGAATCCAATTCGCTACCGCCTGTCCAATTTCTATTGGCGAATCTTCTTGTATAAAGTGTAATCCACTTACCGTGATCTCTTTTTGATTGGGCCAGAGTCGACAGAACTCTCTCTGCCTCCCAACGAGTATAGATCCCGGATCTGCATTAATGAACAACTTAGGGATCTGGCTATTCAGCATAAAACTTCCATATTCGTTCACCAGATTGACTACATTTACTGGCAGTCCGTCTAAGGGTATTTGTCTTGGCCAGCTTAGCATCGGGTGGCGGTCTGCTGGCTTTAGATAAGGGGCGCGATAAGCATTCATTTCTGCATCTGATAGAGTGCGTATCACCGAACTTGGCAATACAGCTTCAATGAAAAGATT
>DDII01000037.1 GCA_002338445.1 Cellvibrionales bacterium UBA1854
CTTGTTATTTCGGTATCTTCTAATGGCGAGCTATCTTTTTCTTCTAACGGTTCCATTTACTTATACCTAACATTGGTTAAACATAGTCGTCTCCGCCACGGCCAGCCAACACTATAGAGCCTTCATCGGACAATCTTCGAGCAGTATTTATTATTCTTTTTTGAGCCTCTTGAACCTCACTTAGTCTTACGGGGCCGAGCGCATCCATTTCATCCGAAATGTTTGCCGCAGCCCTTTGGGACATACAGTTCATCATTTTCTCCTTAAGTTCTTCATCAGCTCCTTTCATCGCTAATACTAGATCCTCAGTCTCCACGCTTCTTATTATAACTTGCATAGACTTATCGTCAGATTTAATTAAATTATCAAAAACGAACATCGCCTCCTGTATATCAGTCATTAGGTTTTTACTGAACTTAGCAATTTCTTTAAATATTTTCTGTTCGTCGTCACCTTTCATAAAATTCATAATGGAAGCAGCAGCTTTGACACCACCCACCTGAGATGCCCTCAATGATGTGTTAGCAGCGAACTTCTTCTGCATTACAAGTTCCAAGTTTTTCAGAGCTTCTGGTTGTACGGTTTGTATTGTTGCAATTCGCTTGATTATTTCTGGTTGGATTTTCTCATCCAGCATGACCAAAACATCTGATGCCTGTGTTGGTTCTAAATAAGAAATTATTAATGAAATAATTTGGGGATGCTCATCGGATATTAACTCGGCTATTGCTCTCGAGTCCATCCACTCAAGAATTTCTATTGCATTGCTGCTCTCACTGGGCGTTATGCGCCCTAAAATCGATTGAGCTCTATCTTGACCTAAAGCTTTGTTTAATACATTTTGAATGTAGTCGCCAGCGCCTAGCCCCAAACTTGTTTGTTCTTTAATGATTGCTAGAAACTCATCTAAAACCTTATTAACAGTATCTTGATCTAAACCTTCGACGGAATACATCGCGCTACCAATATGCTGGACCTCTTTGGGGGACAAGTTTTTAAGAATCTCTGAAGCCTCATCTTCACCCAACAGCATCATCAATATTGCTGATTTCTGCGTTCCGGTAAGTTTATCAAAAGCTTTGGATCTATCTTCTCTCTCTTGCTCAGCCATATTTATTTCCTACGCACAATCCCATTCTACAAAAATTTACCTTAATTCATATCTTTTTGTATCATGTTTTTGAAAACATTTGATACTCTTCCGGACTCATCTTGGACAATCATCCTAATGACAGCTACCTTGTCGTCATAAGTATTTGCTGTATCAAGCATTTCGGCAGAGATTGCCTGCTTTTTGGGCTTTAGTTTCGCTTTTATGTCTTCTAAGCTCTCACCTTCTTTTACTTCAATTGCATCTAAGTCTATATCGTCATCCATCCCCGATACAATCTCACCCGCAACGCCTGCCCCAACTGGTACAAGCATTCTGCTAAGCAGTGGTCTTATTACTCCAAGCGCCACGATGGCTAATATCGAAATTGTTATAAGTTGTGTTATCAAGTTTTTTATCAAAGGAATTTCATACCAAGTGACCTCCACTCCTTCCAGGGTTGATATAAAGGGAGCGCTGCTAACAGTGAGCTTATCACCTCTCTCATCATCGATACCCACGGCACTGGTTATTAACTGCCTAATTTCTTCAAGTTTCTCATCAGATAAGGGCTGAGAGACCTCCAACCCAGTTTCAGGATCGATACCTTTAGGACTTCGCAAAAGTACCGCCGCGTTAATTTTTAGTATCTTTGTTGATGGTGCCATTGTAGTAGCAATTCGTTTACTCACCTCATAGTTTTTAATATCACTTGAAGATCTATTTCGAATTTGCCCCTGAGCATCACCGGCTACAGGTGTTTGGCTTAGTTCTGCCTCAGTGGGCGCGGTATTTGATACTGCACCAGGAATTCCTTTTGCTGGTAGATCAGTAGTTAAATCTAAAGTGCTTTGTTCACTTCTTAGTGCAGTGCCATCAGGGTCTACTATCTCTTCGGTAATTTCACTCTTTGTAAAATCAATATCGATATTGACTTGAGTGCTGACATTGCCCGGTCCAACGATTGGGGTCACAAGGGATGTGATCCGGGATCGGTAGATATTTTCGAGCTTCACCCTATGTTCCAATTGTGAATCGTTGAGCATACTGTCTGGGTCATCTAAGGATTTTGATAGGAGTTGACCATTTTGATCAATAACGGTTACATCTTCCTTTGTCATATTTGGAATTGATGACGATACTAAGTGAATAATGGCATTTACTTGTCCACTTGCCATAGATCTTCCGTTTGGTAACTGGACGAATACCGAGGCAGTGGGGGGCATTTGGTTTCTGACGAAGACCGATTTTTCTGGAAGCGCTAAATGAACTCGCGCTGATACGACACCTTCGATTTCTCTGATCGATTTTGCGAGCTCGATTTCCTGGGTTTGTTTCAATCGCATAAGCTCTACAGACCGACTAGAGCCCATAGGTAGGTCAGTTAAAGTTGAATAACCATCGGGTGCACTACTAGGTAGTCCTTGAGCAGCCAAACTTATTCTGGATCGATGGTAATCTTCAACAGGTACTAGTATTTCTCCTGTAGTCGGGTCCAGAGACACGTC